>NZ_JASTWG010000010.1:0-25114 GCF_040940205.1 Spiroplasma sp. DGKH1
GAATGAGTCCTGTTGAATACAGAAAATCATTCCTATAACTTATTTTTAATATGTCTACTTTTCTTGACATATTCATTTAGGTATTTTTTTTTTTTTTTGGATTTTCCTTTTTTTCCATAAAATATTTCGCTCCTTTCTTATAGAAAAGATACCACTAAGGTAATTAAAAGAAAATATTTTTAATTGGTTAAGGAAAATGTACTTCAAAAAAGGAAAAAGAAAATAAAAACAAGGCAAGTAATAAACTGCCTTGTGAAATAAAAATCCTTATCTTATTTTTTGCTCCTTTATCTTATAACTCTAAAAAATTAATAAAAATTTGGTCAAAAACTCGTTCAATAAAATAAACTTTCTTCTGGACTCTTTTATTATTAGGGTGGCGGGTAACCTTTAAAAAATCAACATACTTTTTCCAGATTTCATGGTAAATTTCCACAATTGATTCATTAAACTTGGTAATCCGAGCAGCATCACTTTTTAAATTATTTAAAACAAAGATCCCCTTTTTGCTGGTAATTGAAATATTTTCAAATGAAATATATTCAAAATTTTCTGCCGCTTGATAGGTTTTAAATAAATCTTGAAAGCCAACAAATTGAACTTTAATTAAATTAATATAATTATTCAGGATTGGTTTGCGAATTTCGGTAATTTTATTAAGAATAGTTCCAAACGAGGGAATTAATAAAATATTTGCTAAAGTTGAGATACAAGCTGAAATAATTGAACTATCTTTAAAAATTTCGACTGCTTGATAATTAATTACAATTGTAGAAATAACATTAATTAATATTAGAAGGTTTAAAAATCAAAACGGAACTCAATTAATGACTTCCTTTTTTTCAATTTTAATATTTTTTAACAAAAGACTTTTTTCATAAACAACTATTTTAATAAAATAAATATTGGTGTAAAAAAAGTTAGCAATCGTAAATTTTATTAAAATATAAAATGATAATGTTAGAACAACGTACGAAAAAATAATATTAAGTGGATTATTAGTCTTGTGGTTAGCTAATTGAAAAATAAAACCAACCATGATAATAGCAAAAATTAAACAATCTATAATAAACAAGGATAAATTCAGAGGATTAACCTTTTTATACTGTTTTAAATAACTATGGTACTCTTTTAAACATTTTTTAAATACATTACGATCTTGTTGTTTTTTCATTAGTAGTTTTTTTCTTCTATCGATTTCTTAATCCAATCATTAAAATAATAATTTATTCTAAATCATAAAAATTTTTGATAAAAGTTATTTTTTTGTTTGAACTTGTTTTATTATATTGAATTTGATAATTAACAAATTTAGTTATTGAAGGGGTAAAATCATCGCTAGTTTTTTGACTAAAAACAAACCATTCGTTTTGATTTTCAATTGCTGGCAAGGAAGCAATTTTGGTATTATCATCATAACTATTATTAAAATCAGGTTGGTTATCTTTATCCTGATAAATTTTTAATTCAATCTTATCAAATAATGTTGAATCATTAAAAGCAATATTAGTATATTTTCAAGGATCTTTAATTGCCAGCATAATTATTGCCCGTTCATCACCAATTGTTAATTCACTATCTGGAATATCTTTAAAAGCAGGATTTGTTAGCCTAATTTTAATATAATTCCAAATAACTGAAATATTGATTAAGTCATTTCAATTAATAATTTGACTAATATCTAATTCAGCAATCGTTGGTTTTCAAACAATTGCAGTAGTCTTAAAGGCGCCGACTACTTTAATATCCGCTGGTTTATCCGGATTAGCAACAACTTCCACAATAATTCCATCCTCAGCTGTTGGCCAATCACTAGCAGGACTGGTGGTAGTTAATAGGTTTTTTGTTTGGGCATTATAAATATTTATTTTTAAACTCGCAGCAATATCACCCGGGTTAAAAATAGAAATTGATTCAATTAACTTTTGCATAATGGCAGCATTTAAATAACCAAAATTCTTAGCATCTAAAGCAGGTAAACCTGCTAAATAAAGTTGTAAATTTTCAGCAAAGTGAACTTTTGGCTCATCTAACTTATTTAGATCAATGGTACTAATCCGAATAATTTCATTACAACTAATTACATTCGAAACAGTTGTTCCCGTAATTACTAACGCACCTAAACTTGCTAATAATTTTTTCATTATTAATGTTCCTTTCACAAAGATAATATTATTTTTTGACATTCATTAATTATGTTTTTTCATTCTTACTTAGTTAAATTATATCATAAAAAATAATAAAAAAATTATCGCTTCTATTCTATTTATAATGGAAAAAAGATATAATTATATATATCAAAATAGAAAGTAGGGAAAACTATGTCATTAAAAAGACTATTAGCTTCTTTTTTAAATATGATTTTCTGTTGGTTAAATTTAATCTTATGAATTTTTAATATTGACCCAATTGGGACATTAGCAACCGGAATTAGCGTACCATCAACTCGCAAAGGGAAATTAATTTTCGGAGCCAGTGCATTATTGCAATGAATTATTACGTTTACTATTATTGGGACAGTAGTTGTTATTGTAATGTGAGTATTAGATAAACCATCAATTGCAACTATTATTAGTGGTGCAGTCCAATAAAAAAAGGATTTTAATGTAATTGTCAATTAAAATTGACATGAAAAAGAGACATTTTTATTTTGAAACTCCATTCGTTCTTCGAATGGAGTTTTTCTTTGTTTAGTTCGTGGTCTAATAAAATTATAAAAATCAATATAATTTGAAATAATATCAAAAACATTATTAAAATTTAGATTTCTACGTTTATATAAAATTAAACATTCATTTTTAAAAGAATTAAACCAGCTTTCACATGCTCCATTGTCGGGGGAATTACCACGACGAGACATAGAAATTATAAAACCCATATTCTCGCATAATCCTTTCCATTGAAAAGAAGTATAAGCACTACCTTGATCAGAATGAATAATCACATTTTTTGGCTTACCTGCATAATTTCACGCGGATGTTAAATTACTAAAAGATAAGCTGGCATCGGCATAATTTGATAATTTTCAATCAATTATTTCTCCATTAAATAAATCTCTTACAATTGATAAATATAACATGCCATTGGAAATGGGTATATATGTAACATCAGTTACTCATTTTTTGTTCGGCTCAGATGCAATAAAGTTTCTATTTAAAATATTCGGAAATCTAAGAGGACCAGATTTAAAGTAATTTGGCTTTGATTTTTTCCTTATAGCTTTGATTTTTAATATTTTCATGTAACGATATACTCTACATTTACTAATTTTAATATTTTTATACTTTTCCAAGAAAATTGTAATCATTGGATATCCATATACTCCCTTAAATTTATTAAATAATTCAAGTATTGTATTTGCTAAAGAAGAATCATAATTTTTATATTTAGGCATTCCATTTTTCATTCACAAGTAATATCCTTGTCTTGTAACGCCTAATTTTCGAGATAAAAAATCAACAGAATATTCTGTTGATAATTGTTTTATTGCGAAGAACTTATCTTTAGTAGTCTTCGCCCCATACTTTTTTAATGCTAAATGTAATTTTGCAATCTCTTCTAGCTCAGAACGTGACATCTTTGTGACATCATTTGTTTTAAATTTTGAGCTACTAATTTTTCTTTTTATACTTGTAGTAGATTGGGATTCACGACCTCACTCCAAGTTATCTAAATTTGCTTGAGCATCTGTGTGTCATCTATGAATTGTAGATCTAGCAACATCATATTTTTCAACCGCTTGATTTATACCATTTATTTCAGCAAATTTTAGTATTTCTAATTTTTCAGTTTTATTTCATTGTCTTGCCATAAGAAAAGAACATCCTTTCAATAAAATTATACAACAGAAATTTTTTGTCTCTTTTTTCTGTCAATTTTATTTTAGATGTTCATTTAAATCCTTTTTTTATTTATTAATTTTTGTTAACAATGGAATTGATTTTGTATAGATTTCTAACATTTTGCGAAGATCATCAATTTTAACATATTCATTATAAGCATGCATTGTTGATTCCTCAATATCAAATTCAGCTCCAAACGCGACACAGTTGGGCATTGCTTTAGCATATGTTCCTCCTCCGATTGCTAATGGTTGGGCATTATGATCACCAGTAACTTCGCGATACACTTGCATAATATTTTGGATCATTGGACTATCCTTTGGCATGTGGACGGGGTTTTCTCATTTAAGATCAGTTAATTGTAAACCAAATTTTGCTAATTCAGCTGTTAATGGTTTAACAACATCTTCTTGACGATAAGTAATTGGAACCCGTAAGTTTAAAGTTAGACGGGTTTTATCCTGGTTAATTTCCACAATCCCGTTATTAACAGTTAAGTTCCCTGATTCATCGTGCATTGCCGGGAAAATTTTGCTAAACGAATAGTCGCGGTAGAGGTGCTCTTCCACAAATTTAGCAATTTTTGAAGTTGGATTAACATGAGCAATGGCATTTAATGCTTCTAAGGCTGCATTAACTCCGCGTTCTGGAAGACTTCCATGGGAAGATTTTCCTTTAATAATTAACATATCTTTTTCGACATAATTTTCAATATTTTCAGCAGTTAAGATTGCTTCAATCTTACTCATTTCTGGTCCCTGGTATGTAACTACATCATTAACTGAATTGTAAGCTTCCCCCCCAATTAAGGTAAATTTTTCACCCCCACCAACAATATCGGCATTTAAAATTCCTTTTTCGGCATATACCACCGGAAATTCCCCGTCGGGAGTATATCCTAAATCAGGAGTTCCTTCTGTTTCCATATAACTAGTAATTGATGCCCAGTCGGTTTCTTCGGTTAACCCAAAAATTAAACGAATCCGATAATCTGGTTCAAAACCATGGTCTTTTAAATATTTTAGCGCATATAAGTTAATTATTGTTGGTCCTTTATCATCAAATGAACCACGACCTAGTAACTTACCATCTTTAACTTGGGGATTAAAAGGTTCAAATTCTCACTTAGTTAAATCTCCTGTTGGCACCACATCTAAGTGCCCTAAAATAGCAAAGATTTTTTCACCGCTTCCATATTCAACATACCCATAGCGATTTTCAGGGTCTTGGTACGCTTTAAACCCTAATTCCTTTGCTAAATTAATCGCAAAAGCAAGAACTTTTTTTGTATTTTCTCCAAAGGGAGCCTGGGGTGCTTTTTCGCCGCGCACTGAGGGAATTTTAATAATTGCTTTAATGCTTTCCAAAGCAGCAGGAAAATATTCCTTTTGTAGTTTTTCAAGATCAATTTTCATTATTAGTACCTTCTTTCTAACCTAACACTTGTTATCTTGTTCTTAGTTATAATATAACATATTTTAAGGACTAGAAATTGAATTAATCCATAATATTAACTAAAATATCATTCAAAATATTGTAACCCTGGGGGGTACATTTTAAAAATTGATTATCAATTAAAACGAGATTACCCTTCGTAATTTCCGCGCTAATTTTTTCTTGGTAATATTCATAAGCTTCGCGAGCATCTTTGACAGTATTTAAATCAATTCCAGCGGTTAATCGTAACCCCATCATTAAGATTTGAAAATAATAATCTGGTAAACTAATTGCAGTTACCTTTTGTTCTCACCCTTGATAGCGGCGAGTATTTTCTAACAATAAATACTGGTTGTTTTCATTTAGAAAACCACTAGCCCCTGGTCCTAATGGTAAAAAAGATTTGTTAGTTCAATAGCAGAGGTTATGTTGGGATTGTTTGGCAGGAGTTAAACTATAATTTGAGATTTCATAACGATGATAACCAAAGTTAACTAACGCGCTATTAATAATCTCATCAAAAGCTAAATCATTATCTGGTAACTTCGTTTTTGTTTTACCCCAGTACGAGTTTTCTTTTAAAATTAAGGAATACCAACTAAGATGATCAGGTTGGAGCTGGTTAACCATTGCTAAATCATTGCTAATTTGCTGATAACTTTGGTCAAATAAGTTATACATTAAGTCAAAGGAAATATTATCAAACCCTAATTCCCGGGCTAAATAATAACTATCAATTGCCTGTTGAACAGTATGTTTACGGTTTAACTTGGCTAATAACTGATCATTAAAAGTTTGGATTCCAATTGATAAGCGATTAACATGGTATTTTTGTAAAATCAAAAGTTGTTCTTTGGTAATCCGTTCGGGGTTTAATTCAATTGTGTATTCTTGTAAATTATCTTGGTTAATCCCGCGCAGAATTTCTAGTAGCCTTGTTAGTTGGGTATTATTTAAACTATTGGGAGTTCCACCTCCTAAGTAAATTGTTGTTAGCCCTGTCAACTGTGGTTTAATCCGCTCAAATTCACTTGCTAAAGATGTTAAATATTCATCAACCATCAAATCCTGTGATTTTTTAATTTTAAAAAAATCACAGTAAAAGCAAATATGATCACAAAACGGAATATGAACATAGAGGTGTTTAATTGCCATCTTAATAACTCCTTACTTGTTGATAATCTTATCATAAATAAAAATAGATAGTTGGGTTAACTATCTATTTATTACTAAAACGTGAGAAGAACGGAATTCCTTTTCCATGGCGTTTACGACGAGCAATTAATCACGGAATTGAAATTGCTAAGGTTAGAATAATTAAGAAAATAATAAAGATAATTAAACAAATTCGGTTTGTTTTTTTCTTTAAAGCCGCTAGTTCTTCTGGTTTAACAATTTCATAACCATAATAACCAATAATATTTGATTTACGTTTTTTAGTTAAAACAATATTGGCAATATGAATTCCTAACATGGCAATTAAAATAATAATTGTAATGGTAATCGCCGCTGTTAAGTCTTCTACAATTCCTCAACTTCAAAAACCAAACATAAAGTGTTCTCCAGTATGTTGTTGGAAACCATATAAAATTCCTAAGATAATTCCCCCAAAAAAGTATGTTGGAAAAGCAATTCAGTTTAAGACAATGCTACGCACCGTCATTTTTTTATAATTATCAATTAAGAAATGAGGAATGGTGTGGTTACCCCGATTGAGATTAGCTAAATAATTATTAGCTTCAATTTTTACCCGTGATAAATCAAAGATTCCAGCAAATAATGATCCTAATGATACTAATAATAAGGTAATTGTTAAAAATGGGTGAGGAATGTATTGCGCTTTAATTCCTAAAATTTCTTCTAAGCCTTGCTTATGACTAATAAAATATAGGGCAATAAAGATACTTGTCGCAACTGTTCCCGCAAAACCAACAAGAATCATAATTAATGTTCGGATTTTTTCGGATTTAATTTCCCGGGCAATTTCTAAGGGCATTAATTTATTGGCATGTTCACGACTTAAACGATTAGCGTTCCCTTTTGACCGTAATTGTACTTGGTAAGCATAGCGTTTATTTTTCTTTGCCCCAGCCAAATTGTCATCTTCATCATAATAATCATTAACTACTGGCACTTTAGCATTGACTGGTGTTAATGCCATCTTTTCATTTGCCATATTATAGTCTTGATATGGCTGTGGTTGAGCAGCACGAGCGTAATTACCATAATTATTATTTGCTAGACTTGGTGCTGAATTATATTGTTGATATGATGGTGCACTTGGTTGCTGATAAGGCTGTTCATACATCATTTCATTCAAATTCATTTGCCCTTGTGGATTAACAATTCGGCGTTGGTAAGGACGACGATACTGATTTACATAGGAATGATCATCGGTGAAATATCCATCTGGAGTCCCATATTGTTGGGGATAACTACCTTGTGTTGGTTGGGGATATTGTTCATAAGATGCTGGTTGATAATCAACCCTTGGTTCTTGGTAAGCAGTTTGTTGCATACGACGCGGTAAAATCCGTTGAGGTGGTTGGGAATTAACAAATTCATCACTAAAATCATGGTTATAGTATGGTTCCACATAACCAGCTGGTTTTGGGGCAGTTAAATCCGGATGGGAATTAACATTTTGAGGTTGGTTATCAAATGGTTCACCATTTAAGTAGTAGTCTTGTTGACTTTGAACATTCATGCGGGCAGGTCGAATAATATTATTATTTTGGTAAAGCGCTTTGGTATTATTGACTTGGTGTTGGCGGTAATCTTGGTTGGGCACAATATAGCCATTGGAATTTGGACTAACTTGATTAGTATTATTATTAACATTGTTATTTTGCGCATTAAAACCACTAGCATTGTTATCAGCTGGTTGTTGATTGTTATTCTGTAGTTTATTCTTGTTATCAATAACAAAAGATTTAATCGAGTTAAATAATCCCATACTTTGTCCACCTTCCCTATCAAAGTGAATAAAATGTTTAAAATTAAGCAATAATTAACCTAGTCTTTACACCCGTACTTTTTGGCTAGCATAATTTCTTGCTCAAAATATTCAACATTTTCTTTAAAACTGACTTCTTGTTTTAATTTGATAATACTTGATTGCACATCATTTTTGTTTTTTGAACGAAATAATGAAAAAGTAATTACAAAATAAACAATTAGTAATAGCACTGCAAATCCTAGTAACACTCCAATTAACCCTGGTGTTGGAATTGTTAAATCTAAGATTTTAATATTTATAGTTAAGTTTATGCCCATATAAACACCACACTATCTAATGCAATTATACCAAATTTTTTAAAAATATGGTAATTATTTTTATTTTTCTGTATTTTTCTTGCTTAGAGTGTTATTTTAATTTTAAATTATTATTTAAAAATAACTATTTAATAATATTTGTAATTAAATTTTTATAATCATGATAATCAAATCATAAATTTTGATTTCAATGATAATCAGTTTGCTTAATTTCATCCACTTTTAATAAATTAGTAATTACAAAATTTGGATTATATAATAAGGAGCGCCCAAACGCAATGGCATCAATATTGTTTACTAGTGCTTCATTAACATCGGCAATTGAATCAAAATTTCCGACAACTACAACTGGTTTTGTGGTTCATTTTTTAACTGTAGCAGCAATTGGCAATCTAAATAATTTGGTCCCTAAATCAGCAATTACATCAGCCATTCTTACCCGAGCAATAGTTTCACCACTTGAAACATGTCAATAAGAAACTTTTTCATTTAATAATTCTACTAATGGTTGATATTCTGCTAACTCCATTCCGCCTTCCGCATGATCAGTAAATGAAACTCTAATTCCCACAGGGATTTGCACAACATCATAGATGTCATTAACAATATCAATGAGAAGTTGTGATCTTGTTATAATATCAGGACTTTTGATAACATCGTTTAATTTACTGTGAATTAGTTCTGATAAAAAATAACCATGAGCAGCATGTAATTCTACAAAATCAAAGCCAGCTAATTTGGCGCGTTTGGCAGCATCAACAAATTGTTGTTTAATAATTTGCAGATCATCATGCGAAGCAATTTTCAATTGCTCTTGGTTTAAATAGTCATAAAATTTAGTTGCGCCAATAATAGGCATCGCAACTTCCGCTTTTGCGCCTGCATGATTTAACTGAATCCCAATAATGGCATTTGCTTGTTTTGAAATATTTACAATACGTTGTAACCCTTCAATATGGCTATCACTTCAAATCCCCAAGTCTTTTTCTCTAATTCTACCATTTTCAGCAACAGCGGTTGATTCAACAATTATAGTCCCTACTCCCCCATAAGCACGAGCCCCATAGTGTTGAATATGAAAGTCATTTGCAAAACCATTAGTAGCCATTAAGGTATCCATCGGGGCCATAACTGCTCGATTTCTGGCTGGTTTATCTTTTATAAATTCAAATCTATCAGTAAAGTTCATTGTATTTCCTGCTTTCTAAATTAGCTATATCTTCATAATTTAACCTTAATTTTATTAATTTTAAACTATAGTGTTTCAAAATAGTCATTGGTACTTTATTAAATTTCCAATTCATTTGTAGTTATTGCTATAAAACAAATAATTGTTTTTATTTTAAATACTTAACTTTCTCAATAATTTTATCTCTTTTTTTTAAAAATATTCATCTTAATATTTTATTCCGTCGGCAAAAATTTATTCACGGATAATTTTAGATTTTAGTTTATTTTTAAAACTACTTCTTAATAGAATATTAATTTTAGGGACCAATAGCACCAGGTGGTTACGATATTCGGCCAAAATAAAATCAGCGGCAAAGTAAAAGATTAATAATAACACTAATACTAACGAAGCACACGAAGTGAAAACAATTGTTGTAATATCATCAATGACATTTGCAAAATCACCCAGGGCCACAAAATTAGCGGTTGGGTTTTTGAAGGCAAAAATACCAATTTGATCTCACGATAAAATATCATCAACACAGCGCACTAAGAATTCTGTCCCAAACAGCAGAATTTGGAAATAACCAACAATTGGGTCCCCCGTTGGCGAACGGTATTTTCATTCACAAGTCATTGCAAATAAAATATAGTAACACATTGAATAAGCTAATCCATTAATAACCTGTAAGGCTAAGTAGGCATCTGGTGAATGGTTAAAAGCAGAAATTGTAAAGAAAGCAAACCATAATAATAGCCCAATCCCAAAACAATATTTTGCTCCTAATTTATTATATAATCAGTTACATGCTAAATAAGAACCAAAAACTTGGGGAATTAAAAACAACTGGTTATTTAACCGAATAAACTGGTCGACCATCGCACTATTATGATATTTCTCCCAAGTCCGCTGTCCTAATAATCAAATATAAATGTTGGATTGCGAAATTTCTTTCATTCCAATGATAAAAAATAATAACGCAAAAATAATGATAACTTTTTTTCATTTAAAAGGTTCTAAAATTTCACGTTGTTCAGCGGTAAAAGGTAACGATGTAAATTCCCCTCTCCGTGAATAAAAAAGATAAAAGAATAAGGCCGCACCAATTGATAGCAATGATAACGAACCAATAATTCCGATAATGCCATGGTTACTAATTTTATTCATTAAACTATAGGTAAAAATATCATGGAAGTCAATGCCAGCTAAAATAGCGAACGTCATAATGGGTGCTACTAAACTAACTGTTTTAAACGGAAAAAACTTTTTCGCAAAAATTTCATTATAGGTTAAATAAAAACTACTTAAATTAGTAATCCCTAATCCTAACAAGACACAAGCAGTAATTTGGGTTTCAAAAGATGGGTAAATTACTAATAATAAAACTCCCAAAATAATAGCAATGTAAACTGATAGGCGATAAACTTCCCAAACTTTTTTCTTACGAAATAAAACAATTAAATTAATGGGAATCATCGCCACTAACGCATAAAATAACGTTGACATTACAAACAAGGCTCCCAACCCACTTAGTTTATCAATGTTTAACGCTTTTAACGTAAAATTAAAATCATAATTATTGGATAGAATTAAAGATAAGGCAAATCAAAAACAGAAAGTTTGCACAAAAAAGATCTTTTGACTATTGGAGCGAAAAACATGATTTTTAATTAGCATCAAAATATAGAACACCATAATTAATACTAATACAATTGGATTAAAAATAAAGATGTCTCAATTTGTTTGCATGCTTACCTCACTTGCTTAAAAGTAATTATAGCACAATATAATTTCATTAACCCTATTAAACACTATATTAATTTATTTTGCAACTATAAAATATTACGTTTAATAATAATAAAATAACTCAGAAATAATAAAACCGCACTAAAAGTAAGATAACTAATAATTATTGGCTTTGCATTTAAAAAGAATTGGTAATGACTGGTAATTTTACCATTCACAATTTTCAGGGGAAAATCTTGATAACTCATTAAATAATTGTGTTGATTGGTAAAATCAATCACACTATTACTTAGGGGAGCAAACCAATATTTATTAACAGGTAAAAACATTGTTCATAACTGATTTCAATGTTCTAAAACATTAATGATGGATAATTCCCGATAAAGATGCATTAACTTAACATAATGTTGCCAATTACCATCAACTGTTAATAACTCTGTGGTAATAATCTTATAATCTAAGACTTTTTTAATCACATTATCTTCTAACTCTTTAAAAACATAAAAAACATTGTTTTCAAATAACTTCATAATTGCTAACGAAAACTGACTATCATTTGCCACGTAATTAGATTTTTGCCCCACAAAATTAGCTAAGAATAAATTTTGAAAAATATCAACTGGATCATAATGCTGTTCATGATAACTATTTTGATCAACTGCTAACCAATTATTATTAGGATCAAATGCATATAACGAACTAGTAGTTGATAATTTTAGATTATAAAAAGTATTCCAATCAACAATTTTTTGGTAGTTATCAACTAAGGTTTTTAACTCATGCTGATAAACATTGTGGTCATTTAAATCATCATAAGATTTAAAAAAATACTGAGAGCTAATATTTAAGGTAATTGTCGTTGTTGTTCCAGCTCCTAAATCAGTATTAATAATACTATTGATCTCAGTCCCATTATATGTTCCCTTTCAGGCACTAACATTATGCGCAGTTAATTTAAGATGTTTTTCGGCAGTTAACCCCAACTGGTCGTTAATAAACATCAAACGGTTTAACCGTAAACTTTCATCATCTTGGTTAACTAAAATCTGGGTTAATTGGTTAATAGTTTTCTTTGCATAAAAATCATACAATGCTGTAGTTAAGTGGGGATAACTAATCAGATTATTTTTCAACATTTGCGGAAATAATAATGTTGTTTTAATATCACTAACATGGTATTTATTATCTCCACATTTTAGCGAAATATTATCACTCATTGCAAAAATTAAGGTATAGGGGATCCCCCCAATTAAAAATAAACTACAAAAAATAATTACAATTAGTAACACAACTTGAAAGTGTAAAAAAGAAATTGCAAATAAAATCCCGCATGAAGCTAAAAAACTAAACACTAATAAATAAATAATTAACTTAATTAACATTGTTGTTAGGAGATTACAATTAACCGGATTAAAACTAAACGCCGTAAAAATAAGATTCATTATTAGTGGGATTCCAAGTCCAATGATTAAAAATAACAAAATTGAAATCCATAATGCAATTAGTTTTAATAAAAATAACGTTGATTTGTGGTATGGCTTGGATATTAATAGCAAATATGTGCCATCTTGAAATTCACGGGCAAAAATTTTAATTGCAATAAAGAGAATAAATAATAAAACTAATAAATTGGTGAAAATTAAGACACCATATTGAAAATTAATAATTAGTTTATTTAAATCATTCGTTGTTAAGATTAAATATAAGTTTAATCCTCCCATTAAAACTAATGCTAATCCTGTCAGTAATAAAATTGCCATTGATTTTCAAATTTTAAAAAGAGCAAACAAGATTATTGACCAGCAAGAGCTTTTTTTATGGGAATAATTTAAAGCAGCATGGTTAGAATTAAGATTAGTTTTCATCACTATTTAGCGCTAAGATTAATCAGCAACGGTAAATATGTTGAATCAGCAATTTTATAACCAGTTGTCATTCATTGGCCAATGGCCCCAAATGATAAAATAAAATTTCATCCCGTAACATCTTCATTTGCTGGATTATGATAAGGAACTAATCATTGCGAATCATTTTGTTTTTGTAAACAAGGATCATTCCCACTATCATAATAAATCCGATCATTTAAACCATTGAACAAATCAATATCTGGTAATGCCTGCACATCTTTTTGGGCTTTAAAATCGTTAATTAATAACGGTAAAAAATTATTTAAATGACTATTATTGGGATCTTTTAATTTATTAGTTAAATCCTGATTAATGGTAATCGCAACTTGGGGTTGTTGTTGATTAGAAGTGAAATGGAAATAATTAAAAAACTTCACGACGATGTTTGCAAAATTATCTAATTTTTTTTGCATCCCCTCTTTAGAAGCTTTTAAATCTAAAGCTAGGGCTGTTCCCCCTTTGATTACCACCCCTGATAATGGTAGTCCCGCAATGGTAATAATATTAAGGTTAATCTTAAAATTAGCTAAATCAAAAACATCTCCACTACTAAAAATTGACGAAATTTTTAAAAAGAACTGTTCAAAATTAGCAACGGTAATTTTACTAGGATCATAACCATTTCCCGTTCAATTTCAAGGAGCACTATCAGCAGTTACTGGCTCAACTCCGTTGGTCGTATTATTAACCCATTGACTTAATAAGGTAATAAAACTTTGACTATTATCATATTTAATATAACTTAAATAATTTTGTAAAGCCGGCAAGGTTTTAATCATGTCTTGAAAACCATTTAGAACAAGATTATTAACCACCGGACCATTTTTATTATCATCAAAATTAATCTGGAATTTTTGGAAAATATTATAGAATTTTGACTGTGGATCATCAATGGTAACATTTTGTAAGTTATTAAAATAACCAATTGTCGCATCAGAAATAATTCCAATAATTTTACCAATCGTATTTTTAATAGCATCCACCCGGTCAGTAGCAATAAATTTAATATTATAGTCAATATTTGAACTATAAGTTTTATATTGGACAGTGTAGCGCAAAGCAATATTAATTGTTACCGCAGTTGCTGTTTTAATTGAAGGATCATTAATCAAACTAGCTAGCGTATCAAGGTCAATATAAGTTGCACTAATTTTAACAGGCGTAGCTGCTAACATCAAGGGATCGCTCGTTAAATAATAAGCAGCATATTGATGTTTAATTTTAGCATTAATTGAATTATTAAAATACTGTTTAAAATTATAATATAAATATTGGAGCGCGGAACCATAATTAGCGTCCTCGTAATCCAAATTAACATCTGGTTTTTCTTTAGAGACTAATTTGGCAATGGCACTAAACGCCGGTTGCACTCCTCCTAACGTAATATCAATAATATTATTTTGTTGAGCACTATAGTCATTTAAATCAGATAATGATTCTTCTTCAATTTTGGATAAGATTTTTAAATCGTTATTGATATCATTATCACTACCACCCCCACCGGAGTTAGCATTATTATTTATTGGTTTACATCCAACTAAACTAACACCAGGGGCGGTTGTTAATAAAATAATTCCTAAATAAGTTAAAAGTTTTTTCATCTTTTGTTCATCTCCTTTAATTAAATAAAAAAACACCAATCATATTAAAAACTAATATCACTGGTGTTTTAAACACTCTTATATAATATAAGTTTATCATTATCTAAGTAATAACTTTTTCCCTTCTTAAAACTTTTTTCTTGTCTAACTGTGGTAATCAAATTTAATGTTGAGTTTTTTAAATAAAAAATTAAATGAAAACTCTACTTCTTTGATTTTATAAATTTTAATTTGATATTGTAAAGCATACTGGGTAATATAATATAAATCCAGAGGGCTGCGAATAACAAAATTTAATTGTCTATTTTCAGCTTCATACCAACTAGGAATTCGGTAATATTGAAAATATTTTTGGATTGCTAGTTGGTTGTTACTTGTTAATGCATAAGTATTTTGTAAATTAAATTTTTTAATGGAACCCGTATAATATTGTTTACCCATCATAATCATTGTAAATTCATCAATATAATTTTTTATCTCATCTAATAAGTGGGAAGAAAAAAAGACAGTTTTCCCTTGTAAGGTTAATCTTTTTAAATATTGAATAATTTTTTTACGATTATCAATATCTAATCCAGATTCTGGTTCATCTAAAATAATAATATCCGGATCATGAATAATTCCCTGGATAATCATAATCCGTTTTTTCATCCCACTGGAGAATGAATTAACATCGCGATCACGAAATTCTCATAAATCTAATGATTTCATCAATGTTTTAATTCGATTTTTTAAGTAGTTACCACGCAGACCATTGGTTCTTCCTAAATATTTGAGAAAATTATACGCTGAAATTTTTTCGGGAAATGTTAAAAACTCCGGGACATAACCAATTCTTTTCTTAATTTTAATGGCATTATTTTTATAGCCGTTGATTGTAATATTTCCCTTGAATCCTTTTAACCCACCAATTAATGATTTAATTAAGACTGTTTTTCCACTTCCGGATGCTCCTAAAATGGCATGCATTTTGCCAGAATGGACAACAAAATTAAACGGTCCCACGATATTTTTTTTAAATTTCTTTTGGAAATTAATAACTTGAATGGCAGGGATTAACATTAGTTTATTTGGCATTATAATTTCCTCCTTGTTAGGTAATGCTTTTCCGCGCAATGATAACTATTGCTAATAGCAAACAACAAATGCTAATAGATAAATAAAGATAAATTAAGGTTTTAATTTTTAAATAATTTTTGGTTTGCAAAATAATCTTATGTTGAGCATCTAATACTAAGGGAAAGTCTTGATAACTCATTAGTTTGTTTTTTTGACTATCAAAATCAATAAAACTATTAGCAAATGGCTGAAATTGATATGGTTCATAACTAATCATGGTCGTTCATATTTGGTTTCAATGTTCAAGTAAATTAAATTTTGTAATTAATTGGTACACTGTTGTTAAATTTTGATATTTTTTTCAGTCTTGATTAATCTTTACCGTAGCTAGTTGCAAAATTTTATAATCATAAACTTTTTGTAAGATATTATCTTCTAATGTTTTTACAACATAAAAGACGGGGTTTTTAAAATAATGGTCCAAACTCTGAATAAAATCAGGACTAGCTAAATATTGCGAACTAACATGTTCATAATTACTGCTAAAAATCGCTTTAAAAATATTAGCTGGATTAATATTTTTTTCCTGATATGATAAATTATCAATGGTAAAATAAGTGTTATCATTAAAAAGCATTAATGAATTAGTATTATTTAAATAATAATGGTAATAATAATCTCAGTTAGGGGTTTGGACTTTCGTACTCGCAATTAAGCTTAGTAATTCCTGATCAATAACATTATGGGAATTAAGTTCTTGGGAAGTTTTAAAACTATAATCACTGCCTAAGGTTAAATCAAGAGTAGTATCACGGGATGGTGATGCTTTTTGATCAGCCCTAATAATATCATTAATATTTTGATTCTTATAAGTTCCTAGCCATGATGTAATTTTGTTGGCATGAAAAGTAACCGCATTTTTTTTGTTAATCCTAGTGATTGGTAAAATAACAACCGGTTCTTTTTAAGAAGATTACTATCTGTACCATTAATAATTGCTTGCAAATCACTAGGACTATCCTGGGCATAAAAATCATAAATTTTTTTTGTTAACACCGGATAAGCAATCTGATTATCTTGTAAATCTTCCACAAACAAGATTGTCTCACGAAGACGACTAACAGGATAAGTTCCCCCACCATTGGTAAAAGTTATTTCAATATTATTACTCAAGGTACTAATTAATGAATACGGCAGGCCTCCTAATAAAAATAAACTACAAAAAATTGTGACAATTAAAATTACAATTTGCGAAGAAAAGATTGAGAGAGCACAGATAATTCCATTGACAGCTAAAAATGATAACATCATCGTATATTTTAATAAATTAACCAGCAATTTTAATATTTGGTAATAAAATATCGGTTTTAAACTAAAATGATAAACTACTAAACTACTAAGATAGCCAGTTAATAATATTAAGCCAATGAAAAACGCAAGGCAAATTCATAATGCTAATAGTTTTAAGAAAAAAATGGTTAACCGATGATATGGTTTCGAAATTAATAACAAGTAGGTGCCATCTTGTAATTCACGACCATAAACTTTAATGGCTCCTAATAAAATAAAAATAAGTAAAAAAATATTACTAAAGATAATAACTTCATATTGAAAATTAACAATAAAATTACTATATGTTGGCGAAATTATTAATAAAGTAACTAAAAAGGCATTAAATAATAAAACTGCTAGCAGCATTAATACTCAGATGGTGATGCTTTTTGTTACTTTAAAAATTGCAAACGAAATGATCGCCCAAAAAGCTCGTTGACGAGGTGGCAATTGGGACTGGGAGCGTTGAAGGTGGGGATTATGAGGCACATTATTTTTCATCGTTATTCCTTTACTTATTGAAAAAGATAAATTAAATAAAAAAACAAATAGCACTAACATGATGGGTGTTAGGTACTATTTGTACTCTGTTAACTATTTAATTTACAAGATTATTATATTACATTTTTTCCATAACATCAACACCAATTAGGTTAAAAGCATTACTTAAAACTTGGTAAACAACTTGGATAAAACATAAACGTTGTTTTGTTAATGCTAAGTTTTCTAAATTAATAACTTTAAATTCATTGTAATATGAATGGAACTGACGAGTAATATTTTGAATGTAATCACAGATTAAATGGGGTTGACGCATTTTTGCACTGTATTCAACATAACGGTTAAATAAATCAATATCATTTAACAAGTTTAATTCTTTATCCGTTGTTAATAATTCAAATGAACTAACATCATCAAAATTAATATTATTAGCAGCAGCTTGTTTTAAGACACTATTACAACGGGCAGTAGCATATTGGGCGTAGTAAACCGGATTTTTTGAAGAATGTTCTTTTAGTAAACCAACATCTAAGTCCATATGACTTTGCGGTGTTTTACTTGATAACATATAACGAATGGGATCCACCCCAATTTCTTCAATTAAATCAATTAACCAAACTGCTGTCCCTTTTCGTTTACTCATTTTATATTCTTGACCATCTTTTAATAACCGTACCATTTGAATCATATCAATTTCTAAGATATCTTTGGGATAACCTAGTAACGCTAAACCAGCTAACATCCGAATAATATAACCATGGTGGTCTCCCCCTCAGAAGTTAACTAAGTGGTCAGCTTTACTACGTTGTAAACGTTCATTATGAACAGCTAAGTCCGGAGTAATGTATGTATAATCACCATTATTTTTGACTAATACCCGGTCTTTTTCATCACCAAAGTCAGTTGTTTTTAACCAGAGTGCCCCATCTTTATGATAGGTTTTCCCTAATTTATCATACTGTTCAAGCACGGCATCAATTTTTCCCCCCGCATAAATTGCTTTTTCGGATGAATAATATTCAATATCAACCCGGAATAGTTTTAATTGTTCTTTAATGATGTCTAAGAACAATGCTACTGATTCATTTCGGAAAATTTCGTGGGCTACAGGATCACTTAACTTGTAATCTTCACCATAAGTTAAATCAACATATTTATCCTGATATTTGTCAACAAATTTTTGGGCAACATCAAGATACATATCTCCCTTATATGCTTCTTCGGGAGGAGTAACTTCTTTTCCCAGTAAAGTTTGATAACAAGTAAAAACAGTAATTGCTAAAATATTAATCTGGTTTCCCGCATCATTGACATAGTATTCAGTTTGGACATTAAAACCAGCAAATCGTAAAATGCGGGCTACACTATCCCCAATGGCTCCGTTCCGCGCATGACCAATGTGTAAAAAACCAGTGGGGTTTGCCGAAACAATTTCTAAATTATAAGTATAATTTTTGGGTTGTGATTTTCCATAGTTTGTTTTTAAAGTTAATACATCAGTCATTATTTTATGTAATTGCGCATTGGCAATTGTAAAATTGATAAAACCTGGCCCCGCTAAACTAATTTCTTTAAAACTTTGTTGGTCCTTTTCCTTAATATAGCTAATAATTTCATTCGCAATTTCGCGCGGATTGGCTTTTAAATCTTTCGCTAATAATAAGGCTAGGTTCGTTGATAAGTGCCCAAACCCTTCTTGACGAGGTTTTTCAATAATTATTTCTTTCTCTAAATTTTTGCTTGCTAAATAGCTCGCTAGTAAATCTTCAACAATCTTAATATTATTATTCATCTTTTCAGTTCCCTTTCTGTATGCAATATCATTTTATCGCAAATTATGGTTTATTTGCTATCTTTTTCTGAATTTATATGTTATTATTTAAAAGCGATGAGCCGATTGGGAGAACATATCGTCAACCAGTCATAACACTTTTAAAAGTGTTTTTTTTATTTTGTTTTAACTAAGCGACAGTAGTAAAATCCGTCACTATTATGTTCATAACCAAACACTTGTTCTTCTTGCTCAATTTTCATATCCGGGTATTTTTGGACAAAGTTTTTAATTTGCTCTTGGTTTTCATAAATTTCAAAAGTACAAGTTGAATAAACAAGAACACCCTGTGGTTTTAATAATTGGTAGGCTTTATCTAATAATTGGGCTTGAATGCTAACAAGATCAAATAAGTCTTCACTTGTTCATGTTTTATATTTAATTTCCGGTTTGCGTTTAATAACCCCGAATCCACTACAAGGAGCATCCAGTAAGATCCGATCATATAACTGATTAGGAGAAATTAAATTAGCGTCCAGATTATGAACTTCAATATTAGTGAGCCCTAAACGGTCAATATTTTCCATAATTAACGGAATTTTATAGTTCGCAATTTCATAAGCATCAACGTGACCCTGGTTATTCATGAGCTGTCCTAAGTAAGTTGTTTTACCGCCGGGTGCCGCACACATATCTAGGACTAATTCACCTGGTTGGGGTGCTAATGCTTCCACAACTTTAATACTCATTTCATCTTGCATAATAATTTCTCCGTTTTTAAACATTTCACTATTCATCACTGGATATGATGAAATAACACCAGCGGAAGTTATTAAACTTGGTTGTAAATTATACTGGGGATATTTGGCAATTAATTCTTCGCGAGAAATTTTTAAAGTATTTACCCGGAGTGATATTTTGGGAATGTTAATTGAATCTTTAATAATATTTAAAGCATGTTCATCTCCAAACTGAGTTTTTAAAATTAATAATAAACCCCTTGGAAAACTATAACGAATAGATAAAGTTTCAATTTCATTTTTATTGATAATATCAAAAACACTAGCATCAGCAGTCAAAATCCTTTTTAAAGTTGCATTAATAAAACCACTAACTTTAGGATTAATAGTTTTGGCAATTTCAACTGCTTCGTTAACAATAGCATAATTCGGAATTTTATCTAAAAAATAAAATTGATAAACACTGAGTCATAATAAAATTTGTAATTTTTGGTTTGTTTTGTGGGGATCAATAAACTTATTAGTAACATATTCTAAATAAATTTTATTTTTTAAGGTTCCATAGACAATTTTAAAAATTAAGGTTTTATCCTGGTTACTAAGATCCGGGTATTTAATTAACATCTGGTTTAATAAATTATTACTAAATTCTTTTTTAACAATAATTTGATATAAAATATCAAAACATAACTGACGAGTTTTCATTTTTATCCTCTTGAGGGGGTACTTCTCTTTTTAATTTCTTGGCGAATGATATTAACAATTTCATTGGTTGCTCTTTCCACAGTATCATTTACAATTACATAATCATAATTATCTTGCAAGGGCAATTCTTCGCGGGCTTTTTGCATCCTTTGCCTTAAAACTTCCTCTGGTTCAGTTCCTCGTCCCCGAATTCGTGCTTCTAAAACTTCTAAACTAGGAGGAACTAAGAAGATTGATAAAGCATCAGGAACTTTTTGTAAAACCTGGGTTGCGCCTTGAACTTCAATTTCTAGCAAGACATTTTTCCCCATTGCTAATTGTTTATCACAATATGCTTTGGGAGTTCCATAGTAGTTCCCAACAAATTGGGCATACTCTAATAACTCATCATTCGCAATTGCTTTTTGAAATTCTTCTTTGGTTACAAAAAAGTAATTAATTCCGTCAACTTCACCCTCACGTTTTTCTCTCGTTGTCATTGACACTGAGTATGCTAAATGTAAATCATCATATTTAAAAAGTTCTTTGCCGATGGTCCCCTTTCCAACTCCGGATGGTCCTGAAAAAATTATTAAAAAGCCAGTGTGATTATTCATTGTTAGTATCATCTTCCTTTTCTATCCGTAATATATATAAATACTTGTTTTTATAATTTTTTGTTTTTAAAATAACCAAGTTGTAATTATCAAAACTTAAGGCTTGGTTGGCTTCACAAACAATAATACCGTAATTATTGAGAAGATTATTCTCTAATATACAAGTAATAATATCATAATAATAATCAATTTGTTTAAATGGGGGGTCTAAAAATAAAATATCTATTTTAATATTATTATTAATAAAATTAGTTAACAAGACCTGGTAGTCAACATTTAAAATAATTGCATTTTCAATTTGAAGATTGCGGACATTATTTTGAATAATTTTTAATGCTCCTGGATGGTAATCATTTAAATAACATTGTCGTAACCCGCGTGAGAGTCCTTCAATCCCTAACTGACCACTCCCTGAAAAAATATCTAACCCTACTTTATTTTCATAAATAAAATAATTATCTAAAATATTAAACAGATCTTCTTTAACTCGGGCTGTCATTGGCCTAGTGTTCATTCCTTCTAAAGTTTGTAGGGCACGTCCTTTATATTTTCCACTAATTACTCGCATTGTTAACCTCTCTTTTAAATTTATTATACATAATTTATTGTTAATAATTTCATATGTTATAATTTTTATTGAGGTGATTTTAGTGCTACAAAGTGAAGTACCCAATAAAAGTTGATTAGTGTTTGATGATAGCACATCCATTCGGGAACCATCAGTAGATGTCAACCTACCACTTTCCGCTAATGATGAATTAATCATGCACAAACTAATTGACTTTGTTCGTTATTCACAAGATCCCACTGAAAATAAAGATCATGCAATTCGTCCGGCCGTTGGCCTAGCGGCCCCCCAAATTGGTGCCAATGTTAATATGTACTATATTCGAATTGATACTACTGATGATGAAACGAAACAACGAACTATTATTGAACATGCCTTGGTTAATCCCAAAATTATTGGGTATAGTTCCCAACTTGCTTGTTTAGAGGAAGGCGAAGGTTGCTTAAGTGTTGCAAATGATCATGAGGGTTATGTTCCGCGCAGCTTTCGGATTTTAGTTGAAGGTTACGATTATTTAAAACAAGAAAAAATTAAAATTACAGTCCGCGGTTATGAAGCAATTGTTTTCCAACATGAACAAGCCCATTTAGAGGGAAAGTTATATTATGATTTAATTGATGATAAAAATCCATGGCTAAAAAAACCAGAATGAATTTTACTATAAATTTATCTGGTTTTTATTTTTGCCTTAATTTTTATATGATGATAATATAATAAAGATAATGGCCTACTTTTTATTCAATAAATAAAAAAGATGATAAAAAATTATAAAAATCATCTTTTTAAAAATTACATTAATAGTCACCAGGACTAAGGAGA
Source organism: Spiroplasma sp. DGKH1 (assembly GCF_040940205.1). Classification (NCBI taxonomy): domain Bacteria; kingdom Bacillati; phylum Mycoplasmatota; class Mollicutes; order Entomoplasmatales; family Spiroplasmataceae; genus Spiroplasma; species Spiroplasma sp. DGKH1. Next base: position 23,072 of record NZ_JASTWG010000010.1, read on the forward strand.
ACAAATATTTTTATCTTTGGACTTCTTTTTCTTTTGATGCTAGATCTTCCAATGACTTTAACTCACCTTGAAGTTTACTTGCTTTATATGCGTTTGCTTCTTTTTTTTCTTCAATTGCATTATTTTTTTGTTCCAGATTTGCCAAGGGTACATAAAATGTAGAAAGATTAGGGCTCTGGTATTTTGCTACCATCTCAAATAAATCTGCAATTGACTCTTTAATTTGATCATAGTGCAAATTAAAATTATAATTTGCACTGCCAATAATTTCGGTTTTATTTTTCTTTTCAATTTTTTTAGCAATTTCTTTATGATCATTTTTTCATCTAGTGAGTGCTTTTTTAGTTAAAGCATTTTTAGTAATTATATTAATAAAGTTATTAGAATCATGTTTTGATAATAAGTAGACAAAATATATATTATTTTCTTTATTATAATAATATTCATTAATAAATTCCTCAAGTTTTCTAATATGTGAATTTATTATTTCTCTTTTTTCTAAAATCATTTTTGCATGATAAGTATTAAACTCAGCATCTTTTTTAAGAAATTCTAAAATATCAGCATTTCAAATTTTATCATCAGCAATGAGACTATATAAATCTTTAATTTTTTTTAATTGACATTGTTTTTGGTCTTTTGCAAGTTCAATGTATATCTCTTTAAGAAAACTAATTGAAATAGCAGAATAATGACTACGAAAATTTTTTCATTCATTTAACATTTCTTCAATTAATTTATCATTTTTATATTTTGAAAAATGCTCAAAAAAATATTCTTGGTTTTTATCATATCATTTTTGGTAATGTTTGGCATTAAATAAAGATTCTATTTTTTTATCAAAGTTATTTTTTTCCATAAAAATAGTAAAAAGAAAATTATAGTAGGGGGAATTTTTAGATTTTTCCATATTTTTTTGTTTTTCTTTATTAATTTTTATACTTTCAATTGTTTTATTTTTTAATTTTTCATAATATTCATCAATTAATCGTAATCGGTTTTCTATTTCTGCTTTAAAACTTGCATCACTTAATTGAATATCCAATTCATTAATTTCTTTTTTAATCGTCCTAATTGTAGCATTAATGTCTTTTCTTTCAATATTTATATATGTCAATAAATTATTAATTTTTAAATTAAAATTACTTAATTTATTAGAATTAATATCATACACTAATGTGCTTAAATGATAATTATCTTTGCTGGATATTTTTAATTGGTTAATTTGTTCACTTAATATATTAATTCTATCAATACATTCACTTTGTTCCTTTAATAAAAGCCCTGTTTTTGATGTTTTTTCTGTAGTGAAAAAAAATAAAAATCTTTTCTTTTTAGTTAATGATTTTTGGTTACCAATAATTAAATTTAAGTATCGGTATTCATCGACTAATTTTATTAATAAATTATTAGCTTTTTCTAATGAATTTTTATCTAAATCAAATTTTTTAATTTCTTGTAATAACTTATCTTTTTTATCAGCAAATTCTTTAGTAAATTGAGAATATGTAATCTCAACCTTATTTGTTAATTCATTAATTTTAGTTAAATGTAAAGAATCTTTTATATCTTCTGGAGCATTTTCATCAATTTCATCTAAAAAATTTTTAATGGATTTATTAAATAATTTCAATGAGGTTTCCATAATATTTTGTTTTAAACTTACTATTGTACCACTAAGGTTTTTTTCCATAATTTTGTTTCCCTTCTTTAATTTAAAATATAATTATTTATAAGTTTTTCATTTTTTAAAATGATTAATGGTAACATATACTATATTTTTTTAATATTACTTGTAATTATTTTGCAATTTATCAACCAAAAAGATATTTATAAATGTAATTTAAATAATCCTTTTTGATCCAAAATTAATATTTATATTAGACTAAAAATACTGCTTAATTTTTTACTTTCATTATCGTTTTTTCCTTTCTCATAATATTTATAAAATTAAAAAACACCCAACAATGAATATCTAAAATAAAATAGACACGTAAAAAATAAGTTTATGTGTAATAATTTTATTGAAAGGTATTCTTTTTA
>NZ_JASTWG010000011.1:0-994 GCF_040940205.1 Spiroplasma sp. DGKH1
CAAGAACGGCTATGGCAACGTGGTCGAGGTCGGGCACGCCGATGGCTACACCACGTTGTATGCCCATAACCAGAAGAACCTGGTCGAGGTCGGTGACCTGGTCAAGCGCGGCCAGGTGCTGGCCAAGGTCGGCAGCACCGGACGCTCCACCGGCTACCACGTACATTTCGAAGTGATGAAGGATGGCCGGGTAATGAATCCGCAAAGCTTCATCGCACGCGCGTCTGTTTCCGAGTGAGCGACGCGCATTGATCTGCTGTACTTTTCTCATACCCGTTTCCGGGTAGAATGTTCCCTTTCATGCCGTTGATCGGCACGGGCCGCCGGATGGGTGAGCCTTCCATTCCCCACGTGTGGATGACCAAGTCGATATGTTTGCGCCTTTGTTGAAGAAACTCTTTGGAAGCAAGAACGAGCGTGATGTAAAGCGCATGGCCAAGGCTGTACAGGCCATCAATGCGCTCGAGCCCCAGATGGTGGCGCTCTCCGACGAGCAGTTGAAGGCGAAAACGGCTGAATTCCAGCAGCGCTACGCCAAGGGCGAAACGCTCGACCAATTGCTGCCCGAAGCCTTCGCCGTGGTTCGCGAGGCTGGCAAGCGGGTGATGGGCATGCGCCACTTCGACGTCCAGCTGATCGGTGGCATGACCCTGCACGACGGCAAGATCGCCGAAATGCGTACCGGCGAGGGCAAGACCCTGGTGGGCACCCTGCCGGTCTACCTCAACGCGCTGTCCGGCAAGGGCGTGCACGTGGTCACGGTGAACGACTACCTGGCGCGCCGCGACGCCAACTGGATGCGCCCGCTGTACGAGTTCCTCGGCCTCAGCGTCGGCGTGGTCACTCCCTTCCAGCCGCCGGAAGACAAGCGCGCCGCCTACGCCGCCGACATCACCTACGGCACCAACAACGAATTCGGCTTCGATTACCTGCGCGACAACATGGCCTTCAGCCTGGACGACAAGTTCCAGCGCGCGCTGAACTTCGCCGTGGT
>NZ_JASTWG010000001.1:0-333539 GCF_040940205.1 Spiroplasma sp. DGKH1
AGTCATCTTATTCAGTCATCTTATTCAGTCATCTTATTCAGTCATCTTATTCAGTCATCTTATTCAGTCATCTTATTCAGTCATCTTATTAAATAAATAATATAAAGATAACAAATTGATTAAAATTTGACAACAATGAAAAATAGTATCTAACTTTTAAAATACCTGAAAATATCCTTATTTTATCGTACGATTGCAAATAAAAAACCGCCCGTTAAGCGGTTTGAGAGGTACCTAATTTGATATTCGGTCTATTAACTAATTCTAAATAAATAATTCTATCATTAACTTCTATATTCTCAGGTACAAAGTAAAAATCACTAATTTTTTTAAAAAAATCAGGCAAAAAATTATTTCAATATGTTTTATAATAGTTACTTTCATACTGTGGATTTTTAATATTAATATTAATAATATGATCCCCTACAATTTCATCATAAATATTTTTCATTTTTATTTTCCTATCTAATAAATAAATTTTAAAAAAATTGTACTTCAAAATTTTAATTAATTCTTTATTAATCGCCTTTTTTAAAACTATATTTTTCTGTTTTTAATAAATTAAAAACACTTAAAACTAATGCATCGCATAATCTTATAATCTTTTTCTCTAAGTAATAATATAATATATTTTAAGAAATTTAATAAAATTATGCAAAAAAAATATAAAAAATTCTTTTTAAATAATTTTTAAAAAGAATAAATTAAGAATTTAGTCTTAAATCATATATTTTCCCATCATCAGTCAAAATATAAAGCCAATTACCAAAAGTTTTGACATCAATAATACTATTTTTCTCAATAATTTTTAACACTTTAATTTCATTATTATCAATTTGATAAATATTCCCTTGATCATCCCCACCATAAATAAAGTTATTATTATCTAATGCAATATTAAAAATTACTCCTTTACGTAAGCTATTTATTAAAGTTCAAGTATTATTTTGATAAAAGTAAAATTTACTTGCCCCGTCATCAGCACTATCTAAAATTGCTAAGGTATTATTTTGGTTGACAATATTATAAACTTCCCCATTTACATGGTAAAATTTGTGTCATTGTTCCAGAAGCGGATCATAAGTTTCCAGCTCACCATTATTAAAACCAAAGATAATATTTTCATTAAGGTGATTAATACTTAGAATGCTAGTATCGGTAAAATTATTAATTAAGTGGGCTGGTGTAACCCCAACCTGGCCAGTGTAAACATCACCATTGCTAGCTCCCGCATATCATCTTCCTTCATAACAATAAACACTATAGATTTCAACTCCCTGCCCCACCAGCAACTTGGTAACAGTTGGATTGTTGAAATTACCAGTATAAACAAAGCCATTAACAGTACCAACATACCAATTATTACTATGTCAATCAACAAATAAACTTAAGATTAAATCAGATAATTCAATTGTTTTTAATATTTGATGTTGATAACCAATAATTAACTTACTATCACTGGCAACATACCAATTATTATGGGTATCAATTTGTAACCGATAACCTTGGTGAGTGGGAACAGTTGTTAATAATTCAAAATTAGCCCGCACAGAAGGATGACACGCAAAAAGATTAGTACCAACTATTGTGCTAAAAACAAAACTAGTTAAAATCTTTAAAATTTTGTGCATCATAAAGCTCCTTCCGATTATGTAATCATTTTTATTATAATAAAGAATCCTTTTAATAATTATTGTTAAAAGTAAATCTTTTAAAGGTTTAAAAAGTAAGGTAATTTTCTACATTGGACTAGCATCCACCCAAATTGATAGTTTATAAAAAATAACGTATAATTATTATAAGGAATGGTGGAAACATATGCGATGATTAATTAAGTTATTATCTTTAACAATTGTAGTTGGTGGTTTAACACCCCTGAGTGCTTGTAAAAATACTAATAGTTCACCAACTAATCATAAACCAACACCCCCACCAATTGATCCCGATGATAATAATAATGATCATAATAATGGTGAAGATGAAAACCCGCATGATATAGTGGTAATTCATCAAGAGATTAATGGTTATGACCAAGAAAAAGAAGCCTTAACTAATTTCCTAAAACAAGTTACTTTTAATAATGCTTTTGAACAAGACTGAAATCGCAGTTCAAAAACAACAGCTGTTAAAAGTTTACCTACCCTGTTATATAATTGAATCTTTTATAATTATGATGTCCAAAATATTAATGTTGGTGCTGAAACAGTTAATTTAACTTCTTTTATTGAGCAAATTAAACCAACCGTCAATATTACTAGTAACGGAACTGACAAAGAATATAGTTTTACTAATCTCAATGACTGAAAATATAATAGTAAATATCATACTATTGATAATATTCGCTTACAATTTAAACTACCTGACAACGAAGTTTATGTTTTTGACCGGACAATATCAGTGATGTTTTTAGAAGAAGACTGGGGTTATGTCGCTAATATGATTGATGTTGGTTATCGCAATAATTTAATTCAATATTTTAAAACTAACCCTAATTATTGACAAATATGAATAACCGAATGAAAAACTAATACGCCAACCACCCAACAAATTCAAGTAAAACTTTTTAGTATCTTGAAAAATTTCAGCCGTCCTTCGGTAATGAAAAATAATCCTTATTTCATTGATCCACTATTATATCATTATGGTGTTTATAAATATGGTCCCAATGATCACGACCAAGAAGAACCAAGTGACGAAGACATTGCTGGACAATTTGCTCGCTCATATAAAACAACTTATGAATTTTTTAATGACCCGTGAAACTTAGATGATTTCTTTCCAACCATTGAGCAAGATTACCAAGCCATTTATTTTTCTTATGAAGCAAATTTTAGTTGTGAAATTAAAAGCTTTGCAAGCACAACTAGTTTCTTTTTCAATATTCAATTTTCAGCAATTATCAATAAAAAATAATTATAATCTTGTATCTTCCTCAGCAGAATCGTAACCACTAAAATTAATTAATTCTTGATGTCTTGCTTTTTCTTCCTCAATTTGTTGCTTAATATTTTCTTGTTTTTCCTCATTTTTTTTCTTAACTTCCTTACATAATTCTTTTAATGCCAAGGCGGCAAGCTCTACTTTTTCAACTTCTTCTTCAGAAAGTTCCGCACAAGGAGGATTATCAACCGGTGGCGGTCCTTCTGATGGGATGTCTAAATTAAAATTATAAAATCACCTAAAGTCTTCCTCACCAAAATGTTGGTCATCAAATTGCCTTGATAATTCATCATTTGAAATGTCAAAGGATGCGCTTCGAATATGATTTAGCACATTAGAATTTAATTTATTACGGTCATAAGCCATAACTTCCATATAGTTGTCCCTAATAAGAGTCGGCCTCATAATATCAGAATTTCATCCGGGAACAAAATTTAACATTTCAGGACATTGTTCTTTGAACTTCAACAGCATTCCATGATAACTCCCAGTTCAGCGATTAAAAAGGCAATCACTTAAATGTAATGTTAGTCTTCAAGTTAGTTTTTCATTTATCCGAAAATTATGGGTTGATCTGGGAACTAATCCATGTAATATTAGATTAGTTGTGCAAATATCTTTGGCGTCATTACAAAGTTTTAAAAAAGTTTCTCAATCCTCAGGCGCTAATTTTGATTTTACATATTCTTTATAATAATTAGCCCTATTAATTTCCACCATTTCGCTAGTTATATTTCAAATTGAAGTATCCTTTTTTCATAAAAGTTTTAATCATTCAAACATAATTACTTAACCTCCTGATTAATTAAAAAGTACCTAAAATAACTAAATATTTTAGGTACTTTACGCACTCTTTTAAGTTGCTAATTTAATTTTAACGAAAATATTAAAAATAACACACGAAAATAATTATTACTTTTAGAATATTAAAATGACTAATTTTTCATAAAGGTGGTAAATATGATAGAATAAAAGCAACAATAAAAGACTAACAAGGAGAATTTTATATGAATTTAAGTATGTATAAAAAAGCAGAAATGCATCCAATGATTGAAAAAACAATGGAGTTAATTTTACATATTGGATTACCAATTATTGTCACTGAAGTTGCCGGTTATTATTTAGAAAGGTTAGAATTAGCAAGTGGTTATATTTTGATAATTAAACTAGCATTAGTGATTGTCTCATTAGTTCTTTCTGCTTTTTTAATTGTGCCGTTAATTTACTTAGCAGTAAACTATCGATTATTTCGCTTCATTAAAAAATTTAAAACCCACACCTTATTTAATTATAATAATAAAATTGCTAATGAAGATTTTAATGAATTACTAAAAACCTTATCAATTGATAATTATCACCATATTGTCCAAAAAATTAAAACTGAACGGAAATTTAAAGAATTATTACCAATTACTGATTTAGAAATAAAATACAACTGATTTAATGGTAAAATCAAAAGCTTTGTGTTTGTGATTCCTGGCTATGGACGCATTAGTATGTATAACCAAGAAATTTATTTAGATCATAAAAACCATTTAATGTTATTACACATTAACCATTATATTAAAACTAACTTTTTATTAGATACTATTAAAACTAATGATTTTCACGGGACAAGTTTAATTACCTTTAGTTGTTTTACAGGGAAATTAAACTCCTGGTATTATTTCACTGATGCCACTCGTCAAGAATACGGAGTAGTTGTTAACCAAGCGGAATTTTTAGGAGTGCACTCGGATTTAAAAAAAGATCATTAATTAACAAGAATAAAAAAGGTTTAATTATGTTAACATAATTAAACCTTTTTAAAAACTAAAATTTGTAATTTTTTAAGCAACTAGTGAAAACTCACGAACACTATAATCAGTTTTTTCAGTAAATTTATTTAAACGTTTTTTGTAAGTAATGATAATGTTTTTAAAGTTATCAAAATTAAATTCTGATTTTAATTTATTAGCCACATCATCTCATGCAATACAGTGCACTTCATTACCATTATCTTCAACTCAGAATTCGAATAAGTCGTGTGACCCACCATCTTTTGAGTTAACTGTTTTAAAGTTAGTTCCTTTATCACCAATAATTGGGAATTGAACATTTGAGATTATATCATCGTTTCTTCTTTGAAAGTTGTTATTACTTCTGTTGTTGTTGTACATCTTTTCCTCCTAAAAAATCATTCATAATGAGTATATTTAAAAAGTATTTTTTAAATCGTTCTGGAAATTTTAAGATTATTATGTAAAAATAATTGTAAAATTAAGCCTAATATCAAAATGAACTCTTTTTAGTATATCGTTTATTTAGAAAAAAATCAACTAATTTATGAAAATAAGTAATTTTTGTTCAAATAAATTATGTGTTTGTTTAAAAAACTATAAATTTAATAAATATAATCAGACCTTAAAAACTAAATTACACAAGTTTACTATCCTAGGATTATTGGTTCATATATACCAATAAATTGAACTTTAATTTACAAATTAATAACATAGATTAAATATTCGTAAACAAGAAAATTACTTACAAAATGAAAATGAATCTAATAAGATAGTAAAAATCTCATCTGTTAATTATTATTAAATTATTTTCGGATTCTAAAGGTAGAATAAGCATAATTATTTATTATAAAAACTTAAAATAACAAATCAAATATCAATCAGGATTCAATTCTTTGTTCCATAATAATAATGAAAAAAATAAAATTAAAAAAATTAATAACTCCTGAGATATTTTTTAATTAATCTATTATTATTTATACAAATATTAAAATTATTATCTTCATATTAGTGACGATATTGACAAAATATCAAAACTTCTTTTTCCCCTCCCATCAAATAACTTCTATTATGCAATATATTTATAAAAGTGTTATTCTAATTAATTACTAAAGCATGTCACACATTGGAATTATAAGTACCAGCATACAACGAACCATCAGATGAAAAACGCAACGAACGAATCGCTCCATCATTCAAACTAGCAAACTTTGTTGCTGTTCCACCAGTGGCAATCCGCCACACATTCGAACTACTAGTAGCAGCATACAACGAACCATCCTGTGAAAACACCAACGAATAAATTTGACTATCGCTTAAACCAACAAACTTTGTTACCATCCCATCAGTAGCAATCCGTCACACATTAGATGTTTGAGTAGCAGCATACAACGAACCATCCTGTGAAAATACCAATGAATTAATGGTAGAATCATTTAAACTAGCAAACTTTGTTGCCGTTCCATCAGTGGCAATCCGTCACACATTCGATCTACTAGTAGCAGCATACCAAAAACCATCAGATGAAAAGAGTAATGAAAAAATTCAACCATCATTCAAACTAGCAAACTTTGTTACCATCCCACTAGTGTCAATCCGCCATACATTGGAGTTACTAGTAGCAGCATACAACGAACCATCCTGTGAAAGTACCAACGAAATAATGGCAGAATCATTTAAACTAGCAAACTTAGTAACTGTACCACTAGTAGTCACACGTCAGACATTTGATTGATCAGTGGCAGCATACATATAAACTTCTAAATTACTAAATTAATAATAAAAGTAAATTTTTACAAAAACCTTATAAGAAAGTAATTATCTAAATAAAATAAACTAGCAATTGCTAGTTTATTTTATTTAATGTTATTAAAAGTTATTTAGTTGTTCTTTTTATCTTATTAGCTAATAAAATATATTGTTTTATGTTTAAATATTCCGAACTATTTATAATAATATTTTTGTCTAACTCACCAATAATATATCAACTCCTTATGCTATTATAAATGGTTGGGCTTCTTAAATAAAATAAATAATATAAAAACAAAACATAATAAATATAAAAATAAAATTTATTCAATAAATATATTTAATTACAAATTTACAATTAATTATTTTATTTATAATTAATTTAATATATTTTATATATATATTAAAAATATAATATAAAAATAATGATCAAAAAAAAGTTAATAAAAGCGCAGATGATATTAAAATAAAATTATCAATTTTTGTAACTGATGAAATATTTTTCATTAAAAAATAAAAAAACATATGATAAGCAAAAATAAAAAGTGATAAGTCTCCTAAAAAAATAATAAAATTGTTAGACTTAATATTAAAAGATAAAAATAAACAAAAAAAAGATGTTGCACAAAAAATTGTTAATGGTGAATAAGTTAAATATAACGATTTAGGAAACACAAAAATATTTAAAAAATTAATTCAAAACGATAATAAAAAAAATATTATTGTCACGAATGTTACTATTATTTTATTATTTTGTAAATATTCTTTGCCATATAAACTAACAAAAGCGCCAATTAAATAGCAATAAAATAATGGAATTATTCAAAGAAATTTTTGGCCAAAGAAAAAAGAATAGATTTGAAAAGTTAAATATATTAGTAATATAACTATTATTATTTTTTTCTTGATAATTAATATTAATAAATTTAAAAAAGGAGCTAATAAATAAATAATCGAAATTGCACTTAAATATCATCATGCTCAATTATTACCCGTTAATAAAATTTCAATTCAATTATTTTTTGACAAAGATGAAAAAAGAAGATTTAAAATAATATTAAAAATTCATAAAAATAATAATGTTGGCAAAAATTCAATCATTTTATATTTTGTATTTTTATTACATAAAAAATAACCAGTAATCATTGCAAAAATACTAACAGAAACATTTAATAATGGTTTAAATCATAAAAAATATAAAAAATAATGATGGAAAACAACAAATAAGCAAAGTATAAATTTCAGTAACTGAATATTTGCTTGTTTATTTTTATATATTTTTTGCTTATTTATAATTTTAATTTGTTCAATCATATTATTATCTCCTTATTAATCACTTTTGCTCCTTATAACAATTAAGATTATATACATACTTAAAATTAATAATTACTTTCTAATTATATATTAAAATTAATGTATTTATTAATTTTTAAATAAAATTATAGTTAACTTAGATTTTAACATAATTAAATTTTGATTATTAACTTTTTTTGATATATTTTAATGTCAAGACTTTTTTAGACAAATTTTATGTAGAGTAATAATTTCTGTATTGTACTAGTGAAAAGATTTTAATAAAGGTGTTAAAATGGCTAAAAAAAGAGCTTTGGTTGATACTGTATTAGAATTAATAGTCATTAATTATAATTATTCTTTTCAAATTTCGTAGGTGTTTAATTCTTCTCATGCGTAGTTGTTGATTTGCTTTTGAATTCATTTGCTTAGGGTAAGGTTTGGTGTAATTCAGTGAACGCAAATTCCTTGCTTGTAGTATTCTTGTAAGTTGTCAAGTTTTTTGATAAATCTATCAGGTGCTTTCCGTGTTCGTTCTAATTCAATTACTTGACAGGAATTATCATTTTTGTAAATAACTAAATCGGGATAACTGTTCAGATTGCCATTTTCCATTTTTAATTCGTGCTCTGTTAAATAACATTGAACAATACCAGATAAAATCAACTTCAAAACCAGCAAATAAAAAAATACTGCTACACAATAGATCAATTACATTCTCGTTTTAAACATTTTATTAAAAGATTTAGAGGTATTAGAGTCATATACTCAATATTATATTTTTATTGTTTTAAATTTATTGATGAATATAGAAAAACATCAATATCAGAATAAAAAATAATTTATTAAACATAATTTAATTAATCGTTTTCACAAAATCAATTAAAAATATATTAAGAAATAATATTTTTTTAAGTAAATTTGATAAATATCTATATGCTTTTATTAATGAAATGCAAACTTTTCAAGAACTTTGAAAAATTAAACATGTACCAGATAAAAAACTAATTAAAAATTCATTTTTATTTAAAAATGAATTTATTTCTCAAATTTAGATTTTATTTTTTTTAAATGTTCATTCCTCTTTATACCAATTCCACTTATTGTTTTTCCAAAAGAAGTGATTTGATTTTTATTTTGTTCTTCTATACAAAAACTATTACAAATTTGACTATTAATTACACTCACAGTCCTATTTAATTTAAGCATCATTATGTCCTGAATTTCTTGATTATTAAAATTATAATATACTTTTAATTGTTCTAGTATCAGAAAGCAATCTGCTAATTCTTCTTTTATTAATTCTTTGTTGGTCTTTCCTTTTAAGTTTTTACACAGTTCTTTTTGTAATTCAGCCATTTCTTCTATCGCCTGAATTATTTGTTTATCACCATAATATGTAATAATTGGTTTTATTAAATCTTTCATTTATTTTTCTCCTTCTTATTTAAATAGTTTTTAATAGCTCTTTAAAAATGGCTTCTAAAACTGGAACTACAATTGAATTACCTGCAAGTTGATATAATGCTGTTTTAGGTAATTCTTTAACTTCCTCAATATCTAGTTCATTAAATCCCATTAATCTTCAACATTCTTGCTCTGTTAAAACTCTTAAATAACAATATTTACCTTCTATTTCAAATATTGGAATATCATCACCCAAATATTCATTTGCATCAACTAGTACTTTTTGTTTTATGGATAAAGTTAAAGTATTAATATTGCCATCAGGCATAGCAACTATGTTATTTTGATGAACAGTTGATAAAGGAATAATAATGTTTCCTTCCTTTTCTCTTATTTTTCCTGCTTTTCTAGGTGAACCATCAGCTAAAGTATAATTATAATCATCATTAACTTTATAAGTTTTTATTGGAATTGCTAATTGCCCTGGTCAACCATAAGCAGTAGTTATTGTAGGCAAAATTGCTTTTTTATTACTTGTATCAGTAAATGTACTAACTTGAGTATGATTCATAATAGGGATTTGTGTTTTTCCTTGATTATTAAAAGTATTTTTATTTATTGGAATTGCTATTTTAATTTTGGAAGATGCCATAATTGTAGGTATTTCACCATTTTCACTATTAACAATATAATTATCTTTATTAAAAGTTGTAATTGGAATTTTAACAACTCCCGCATTGTTTCAACGTACTTGTTTAGTAGTAACACATTGAGCAATGCTATCTACAATTTTTATCTTGCCTTCTTGAATTGCTTTCGCCATTGAGGGTTGTTTGATATAATATGATTTATCTACATTTTGGTCTAAAAAATCTTTTAATGATTTTCTAACTTTTTTAAAATCTCTTTCAGTAAAACCCATTAGTTTTCAAAATTCTTGTTCTGATAATTCTCGTCAATGTAAAATATTTTGAGAATCAATAAATCCAATTTTAATTGGTACAGTTACATTTATTGTTCCTACATATGAATTTATTTTTCAAATTCGATTATATGCTCCATTAACCAGTTTATTATCTGTTGCTCGTGGAATTGTATAAAAATTACTATATTCTTTAAATTTAGATTCTACCTTTCAAAGATGCCCTTTTTCTAAAAAATATGATAAAGGAATCATTTCATTTTCTTTAACATTCTCTCATATGAATTTTTTATTTGTTGAATTTAAAATTGATACTACAAATACACGCTCACGATTTTGAGGAATTCCAAAATCTTTTGAATTTAAAACTTTATAAGTATTTGTATATCCCAAATTTTCTAATTTTCATAGATAATAATTAAAAAAATATCAATGACAAGCTTTTTTAGTTCCGTTACTTTCTAAAATATCATTAATATAATTAGAACAATTTAAATCTTTTTCATAACATGAGTAATCTTTATGATTTAATACCCCCTTAAAATCATCGCATGATATACAATAACCATATTTATGTTTGCATTTTTGTAATAAACCTTTGACATTTTCTCAAACTATATACTTAGGTTTATGCATTAATTCTTTTTCAATTATCCTAATAGTTTCTAAAAATAATAAACTTCTACCGGATTCAATATTCTTTTTTCCAGCATTGTTTCAATCTTGGCAAGGTGAACCATGAACTAATAAATCAATTTGAGTATTTCATTTACGAACATCTTGTGGTGAATATTTATTTTTAAACAAACGATTATAAGCAATTGTTGCATAATCTAATACTTCAATATAATCTGTTGATTTAATGTCATATCCTAAATTTTCTAAAGCTTTACGTGGTGCACCTATTCCCCCAAAAATTTCTAGAACTTTAATTTTTTTATTAATTAAATTCATTGTAATTGTGCTCCAGGTAAATTTAATTTATATGTAACTCAAAGACATCCTTGATTGAATGAACTGGCACAACCTTTAAACTTAATTCTCTTTTTAAAAATTAGTATCTGAATATTACTATTATGTTTTTCAAATAAGTTACCTCTAGGTGTTGTTTCTAATGTTCTTAAAGGCAATAGCATTGCAAATGGAATATCTAGTTTAAATAATCTTTCTAGTATTTGATTTTGAATACTAAATGGTGGATTTGAAATAATAAGATCACAATTTTTAGGTGGTTTTGTAGTAAAAAAATCATTTTGCAAATCATCAAAAATATGTGTTGCTTGAAAATTTGATAAATTATTGTTTAAAGCTTCTTGTCTAAATTCCGATTCTAAATGATTAAAGGGTAATCATATATTTCGATAAGTACTAATATTAATTCTTTTATACATATCTTGCACAACTCATTTTGGAGTTTCTACATGATCTTTATCTCTAATTTTTGGTTCAGATGAAACTATCCTAAATTCTGTATTTGCCATAAATTTCCTCTTTCTATAATTAGTAAAATATTTTCCTAGAAATAAATCTCTTTATAATTTGAAATTTGAATAGTTTCTATCTCACTAAATAACTTGTCATTATCCATAAAATTAAATTTAAGTTGTCCAAAATTATTTATTTCAGAAGTAACTAAAATTTTATGTTTAATTAATAATTTTTCTATTTCATTGAATTCTTCATACATATAATTATTTTCTAAAACTTTTATTTTTAATGAATTCTCAGCTTCTTTTAAAGAATTAAAACTTTCAATTAATAATTTTCAGGTTTTGATAACTAAATTAAATTTCTTTAATTTTATTCATTCTTTTAACTTGTTAATCTTGTTATATTTAATAGCTTCATAATTTTTCATTATAAATCTTTGCACTCTTTACTGCTTGAGTTGTTAGAAGAATGTTGATTTAATAAGTTTAATATTAATCCCAATTCTTGGATATTTAGTTCTACTTTAGTAGTCAATAATGGCTCTGACACTAAATTTTTACTAATTAAATTACTATCTATATTTTTTAATATTTCATTTAAGACAGCTTTGTATGATTTGTTAATTTTTAATGATAATAATATTTTTTCTGATAATTCATTTTTACATAACATAATTAATTTCCTCCATTCTTAGCAAGTAATATTAATTGCTTTTTGATATTATTAATTTCACTAATTTTTTTGCATAAACTTTTCTTTTTGGTTGTAAAAGAGACTGATGGAATTATAGCCACATATTCATTTTCAGTTCCTATTTCACCAATTTTCCGAATAATTATTGATTCGTATTTAACTAAAGATATTATTTCATTGACTACTTGATCCATCAAAAATTGCAGTTCACTCTTTAAATCAGTTTTATTATTTTCTATCATATAGATCATTCCCTTTTATTTTTTCTACTATTAATTTTTCATTAGCTTTTAATAATCTAAAATTGTTCTTGTGTTTTAACAATCAACTTAAATGTTCTTCTGCAGCAGCACGATTTGAATATGAATAAATACGTCCTTTTTTATTTGTGTAATATCCTATATATTCTGATGTTTCAATATTTTGAATTATAATGACTCACATAATTATGTGCTCCTTCCTAAGGATCCAAGTTCATTAATTAATTGCCTTAAAAAATCAAAATGTTTTTGACAAAGTACAATACAGTTAAAACTAGTGATAATTGCATATTGCGGTAATGATTGATCAAAATCGACAGTAGGACATACTTCACAAAATGAATCAGCAACTTTTGTTGTTCTCTTTTCAATATGCAGTTTTTGAAAAGTTGGTTGATTATCGCTCATATATCTAATTCCTTTCTATACTTTTTGAACTAAATGGTAAGAGTTATGCTGGTAGTATCAAGTTTGTTCCGCACATGTTGTTTCAACTTTTTGTAGTGATGTGCCACAGCATACTTTTTGCTCAACATACCCCCTGCTCTTTGATAAAGTTTTTTAGCTAATGCTAAGTTAAATTTCATATCTTTAGAAAAAGAAACTATTGGATTTTTAACAAATCCTTTAATTTTGAAATGAATATCATCTAATTCATTTACTGTTGTTCCTTTCGCCTGAATTCTCTGCATATCAACTAAATAGTTGAACAAAAGTCTGGCAGAGTCACTTTTGTATCGATTAGTTTGAGTTTCACCAATTGCTTTTTTAGTATTATCCTGATTACGCACTTCAATAAGTTTTTTCTTGCCACGATATTCTACTTTTTGAAATAATTCTTTAGTTACGTCATCTAAGTTTATTTCCTTATTTATTACTAACCTAGTTTTTTTAGGTTTTAATAAATTTTTGCTTCTTCTAAATAAACGACATTTATAATCCGTTAAATTTTTCATTTTAAATGTTTTACCTTTAGTAGCAGAATAAGGATTTTCATAAAACATTTTAGTAATGTATTTTCCCATATAAGAAGCTATTTTTCCTATTGTGTCTGATTCTTCAATATCACGTTGAGTAATTCTAATACAGGTATTAAAACCATGTGGTCATAATTTTTCAAGAACTTTTGAATTAAAGATTGTCTGATATTTCATAAATTTACCATCTTTAATTTTTTTAGTTGTAAGTTTTTCTAAATCCATATCGACAGTGTTTTTCAATAGAATATGAAAATGAACTGCTCCACGTTCTTGATATTCATAAACTAGTAACCACTTATATTCAGCATTTCTAGTTTTTAAATATTTATTAAATCTCATGTTAAACTTATTAAAATATTCATTTGCAGTTTTAATATCTGTTAAATTTTCCTTAAAAGTTAACGTAATAAAATAATCATTTGGTCTAAAATTTAGATATACAAAATCTTGAATATTCTGTCTAGATCTATTAAGACTTGAAACTGATTTTGAAAACTTTTCATCTTTATCAATTTTAGATGGTGTATCTAAAACTACAGAATCACTAACTTTTGATCTACTAAATTTATTTCATGCATATGAAATTGGTACATAGACAGCTGGTTTTAATTCAATTCAATTGTTATATTCATCTTTTCACATAACAGCTTTTTCAACTTTAATTACAGATGGTTCATTCCATACTTTATATGGCATATTGGAAACTCTTATTCTTGCAACATCGCCTACCTCTGTTAAAGTAACAACTGTTCTTCTTTCAAATTTTTGAGCAGCTACGAAACTCATTTTTAACCTCCTACTTGACTTTTGTAGAATATTAAAAAAACGCCCATATTTATAGACGTTTTTTTAATATTAGGAGGTACCTAATTTTTTATTCTATCTAATTTTTGCTATTGGAATAAAGGTTAAGTAAATTATTAACGTTAAAATAACGGATTTTCTTATTTTAAAACTTTAATTTTCAAGATTTGTACACGGGTTATTACGGTCCAAAATTTTAATTTCACAACTACCTCTTAAATTAGTAGCAATCAAGGTTTGTAATTCAGATAAAGCATTTTCAAAATCAGTTTCCCGGTCAAATTCTAAAAATTCAATACACAATACAGCATCAATTGCTTGTTCTGTTAACATTGTGCGAGTTGATTCTCGTCAATTGAGACAACGACAAATTGCCCCAATCTCATCTTTATAAACAATTTCTCCCTCATAAGGTAGTTCTTTTTGCTCTGAACCTAAGGTAATAAAATCTTCAGTTCCGATGGCTTTGGTTAATAACATATCCCCCACAATTTTGCTAATATCTTCCCCACCACACGGCATCCCATATTTTAACGAAACTGAATTATAAATATCAACTAGTGGATTAATGGTTCTAATTTCATTATTGTTTTTAACTCGTTTTAACAAAGCCTCAATGGAAGAACGAGCACCCTTTTTAGTTTTAAATTGTTGATAAGCTTCTCGTCAAGTTCTAATTACTGGGTTAGCCATAAACTCTTCCGCGCTAATATATTGTTGAGCGTTTTGTTGCGCAGCATTCAACAACGCTTGGTACTGAGCGGTGTCATAAATATGATTATCAATATTATGGGCAATTACTACCCCAATTTTGGCGGTTGGAAAGATTGCTCAAAAATCATCTTTAATAATTATTTTCTTCATATATGATTCTCCTTTGGAATTTGTAAATATTTATTAATATAACTTTAAATGCTGACTCTAAAAGCCATCCTTATTATTATATTAATAAAATATTATAAATTAAAGAAATTTTTCGCAAATTAATGATTTTAATAAATTTTTTTTATTTTTTAAACCTTTTAAAAGTTTATAACTAATAAGAAAAACTCTAACATTCCAAAAATCACAAGCATATAATGAGAGTGAGGGTAAATAAATTATTTACTTTCACTTAATAATAGAAAAAACTATTAAAAAGCATATTTTAACTTAAAGGAGGTTTTTATCATGAAAATCTTATTATCATTAATTAGTTCTGCCGCAATTGTTGGAGGAACAAGTGGGGCTTTGGCTCCTATTAACCATCACAATGTTGTAAATAAAAACTTGGGAGAAATTCCAGCATTTAACCAAACTGTTATTAATGCTGTTAAAAACGAAGTCACTGCCGATTTTATGATGTATCAACCCAAACCAGATGTTAGTCATGCTAAAATTGCTGTAATTACTCCCCAAAACTTTACATCGAACTTTGTAAAATCATTTGTTGATTTTGCTGGAACAACCCACACTGGAACATTATGACAAGTTCAAATGATCATCCAAGTAACATATGTGATCCATGAAGAATCACCAGTAACAATTACTATTAATGGTGAATTTGCTTACTATGATGCCATTGCTCAACATGCCTACACTAATATTCCATGATCAAATTACATTTTATAATTTTAATAATAAATTCCTAAATACGCGAAAATAAAAATCTATCGAAATGATAGATTTTTTTATTGAAGAAACTTAATCTTTTTTTAAGATTGTTTTAACAGTGCCGTTAATACGATCTTTAATTGTTAGCTCATACATTGTGGTATTATTAAGGGTTGTTTTCTTAACATCAATAATTTTATGTTCAATGC
The DNA here is from genome assembly GCF_040940205.1 of Spiroplasma sp. DGKH1. Taxonomy (NCBI): domain Bacteria; kingdom Bacillati; phylum Mycoplasmatota; class Mollicutes; order Entomoplasmatales; family Spiroplasmataceae; genus Spiroplasma; species Spiroplasma sp. DGKH1. Next base: position 16,060 of record NZ_JASTWG010000001.1, read on the forward strand.
CATTATCAAAAATAAAATCACCAACCGCATAATGGGTTACCATCTGAGTAGCATTCGAATCCTCAGCATTATTGAAATCAAAACGATTAACATTTAACCCCACACTAGTTTCTGCTTGGTCGTTATCATCAAAGGTTAATTCCACCGTCGGGCTATTCTCTGCGATAGTTGGTGGTTTTTCTTCTAACTCCGCTTTAATTTTTTTTCGATCAAAAATTGAAGATAATGATAAAGTATTTTCTGGTTCTAAAAATTGGTTCGTTGGAAATGATTCAACATATTTTTCATCCCGTTTTGGCATAATATAATCTGCTGGTTGAATCAAAGTCGTTGGTCGTTGGAGTGACTGTTCATTTTCAACCGAACGCTGATTTCCAGTTGGATTTGTTTCTTTCGATTGTAATTTTGTTTTTAACTCATCTAATTGTTGAAGATTATTTTCTAATTCTAACTTATCATTACCCGGTTCACTATGCGTGGTCGGAATCCGTTTGGGAGTTTTTAACCCAGTATATTTTTTTAATGCTTTAATATCACCATGTAATTTAATTAAATAATCTTGCACCTGGTTCATATTATCTTTTAAGGCACTCAGTAACTGATCATGTTCTGTAATAAGGTCAGCATGTTTATTATCAAGAGATGAAGTGGCTGTTATTTTTTCAACGATGGTTCCCTGTGGCAATGGTTTTTGGGCAAGTACTTTGCTTAGTAAGAGAATCATAAAGATTCCTGCGCAGCTTGGACCAATAATTAACATAAAAATTGTTCCCACTTGGTATTCCAAAATTGCTTGATTGGTATAAGGCGGTAAGACAATACCACCATTAACAGTTTCACTAATTTGCAAATGAAAAATTGCCTGGAAACCAGTTGCTAATAAGGCAAAGGGGTCTGAAAACTTTACTTCATAAACAATATTATGATGTCATTGTTGTAAAACATAATTGGGATCAGCGGTTAACGATAATAATTGACTTCCCCCAATTCCTAGTAAAATTAACGCAATAATAAAACTAGCAATTGTCAAAAAGAAAGTTGTCAATAAAAAGGCTTTACTAATAAAAAACTTTTTCATTTTTAAACTAAAATTAATTCTCGCTGTGCTTCGGTTAAGAGCTGATGACCATCTTCGGTAACTAGAATATCATCTTCAATCCGCACCCCACCCAGGTCGGGAATGTAAATCCCTGGTTCCACAGTAATTACCATTCCTGGTTTTAGGGGAACATTACAAAATGGTGACACCCGGGGAAACTCATGGACTTCAATTCCTAGCCCATGACCAGTTGAATGGGTAAAATATTCACCATAACCTTTTGCAATAATATAATTACGACAAATATCATCAATTTCTTTGGTAGTTACCCCTGGTTTAACAGCGGCAATTCCTAATTTTTGGGCTTGATAAACAATATCATAAATTTCTAGCATTTTTGCACTAGGTTGTCCTAAACCAATTGTGCGAGTGGTATCTGAACAATATCCTTGGTAAATACAACCAAAATCAATTGTGACTAATTCATTATTATTAATAACTTTGTCGGAAGCTTTCCCATGGGGTAATGCTCCACGGATTCCCGAAGCAACAATTGTTTCAAAACTAGGTTGTTCAGCCCCCATTTCAATAAAGGTGTTTAAAATAATTTGTTCAACTTCCCGTTCAGTCATCCCCACCTTAATTTTTTTAATAACATTGGCAATGGCTGCGTCCCCAATTGCACAGGCTTTTTTGATTAAGTTAACTTCCTCATTATCTTTAATTGTTCGTAATTCTGTAAAATCAACGGGTTTTAAAGTAACATCCCCTAACGCTTTATCAATCATTTGGTAGTGACTATAAACTAAAAAATCACTTTCAAAAGCAAGGTTTTTAACCTGGTGTTTGTGAAGAACTTCACTTAGGGTTCCAAAAAAACCATTAGCATTATTGGTTACCATTAGTTCGACTCGGGACACATTTTTGGCATGTTCTTTTCCCGCTGTGATATAACGACCATCTAAAAATAAAATCGACTCATCTTTAGTATATAATAAGTACCCTTCCGAAGAAGCAAATTTAGAAAACCATAAGCGGTTAACGGGAGAATGAAATAAAATTGCTTCAACATTGTGCTGCGTTAAATACTTATTTAAAATTGCATTGCGATCTAATTTAATATTGATAAATTTTTGCATTGTTCCTACTCCTTTATTCTTATTCATATTACCTTAATTAAACCTTAATTATAAAATAAAGCAACCAGATTGTTAAAGATTTCCGAAATTTTCTTTGATCACATCCCCAGGATGCAACGGATTTTTAGTTAATAAACCATGTTCATAAGCATAATGTTTAATATTTCTTAAGTCAAGATTAGGAAAGGCATTAATAATATTACTAAATAAACCTCCTTGTTTAACAACCTCTTCATAAATAATAATTTGCTGATACTGGTGGGCAATTATTTCTTGCATCATCTTTTCATCAATTGGATTTATAAAACGAGCATTAACTAGGTTAACTTTGGCTGTTAATTGGTGATTAATAATCAACTTTTTAAAATGTTCAACATTATTCCCATAGGTGATAATAAGATACTGTGCGGTTGGAGAAGATAAGTAATATTCTCATTCCCCAATCGTAAACGGAGCAGGATTATCATTGTAAGTAATTCCCATTTTCGGATAGCGAATAAAAAATGGGTCGCGGTCATTAGCTAATGCTAACTGTAACATTTGGTTAAAATCCGTATCATTAGCTGGTTGCGCAATAATGGCAAAACCCCCCATACTATTTAAAAAACTAATATCATAGACCCCATGGTGACTTACCCCATCCGCTAAACTTAAACTAGCGCGGTCAATTAGAAAAATTACCGGTAAGTGGTTGCGAACAACATCATGTAAAATTTCATCATAAGCTCGTTGTAAAAATGTTGAATACATGCTAACAATAACTTTGTGGTGGTCAAGGGCAAACCCGCTGGCTAACGTAACCCCGTGTTCTTCAGCAATCCCCACATCAATACAATAATCTTTATTTTCATTCATAAACTCTTCTAAATATAAAGAAGATTGCATCGCTGCGGAAATTAAGTAAAATTTTTGGTTCCGAAAAACTTTTTGGAGATGGTGAGCCACATAATAGCTTCATTCACTTTCTGGTTTGGTGACTAAACTATAAGAATGACAACTTTCTGAACTAGTTGGATTTTCTTCTGGATAGCCCTTTCCTTTTTTGGTATTAACATGGACCAGAACACTTCCCTTTGTTTTTTTGGCATTTTTTAACGCCCGGGTTAACTTCCGAAAGTTATGACCATCAATTTTTCCAATATAGTCTAAATTAAAACCAGCAAATAGCCCGGGGATGGCAAAGCGGTGGATTAATTTTTCAACTAGTAAATGGCATAAATATAGTAAGGTAAAAGGTGGAATATAACGCGTAACCTTTGAAATTTTTGCCATCATTTTATAAAACCAACTAGCACGAAATTTACTAATTGTGGTATGTAAAATACTAATGTTTTTAGAAATACTCATTTCATTATCATTTAAAATAATAATAACTTTGTTGGCAATTGTTCCTAAGTGATTTAACGCTTCAAAAGTTAAGCCATTAGTAAATGCGGCATCCCCAATAATACAAACAACGTTTTGATACTGGGGGTTATAACTATAAGCAATGGCAGTTGATAATGCCGTTCCCGCATGGCCATTGGCTAGATAATCATACTTACTTTCCTGGGGTGATTGAAAAGCACTGAGACCGTGCGGCAAGCGAATTGTGCTAAATTGTTCCTTGCGATCAGTTAAAATTTTATAAGGATATGTTTGGTGACCAGTATCAAATAAAATTAAATCATTATTATCAATATCAAATGATTTTAATAAGCTAATGGTTAATTCAACGGTTCCTAAGTTACTTGCTAAGTGACCACCATTTTTCTTGACAGTTGTAATAATGGTGGTGCGTAAATCTTCCGCAAGTTCAGATAGTTCTTTGGTGCGTAAAGTTTTCAAATCATAATGATTATGATAATCTTTTAATTTCATTTCCTTCTTATCCTTTCTAATTAATATTTCTGCAAAAAATAATTATTATATTGAATAAAATAATTAAAATAAACGGGGGTAATATCAGCAATGGCATAATGACACTGGGAAGTTACTAATAATTTAACTTTATAAACTTCAACATTTTTAGTATCATTTAACATTTTTTTAATAACATTTAAATTAATTAGCATTACTAATAAATACCCATATTCATAATACAGTTCCCCCTGGGGATGATCTAAAAAGGGCTGGTAAAAAACATTGGCAATTTCGGCATATAAAAGATGATATGGATAATATGGTTTTACCCGGTGGTGATGATGATCAATTGTGGTAAACAATTCTGTTTCATAATTAATATTTAAACGGTGAAGAATAAGCTGTTCTGCTAATTTATTAATTGCTTGTAAAATTTCTTTGCCCTGCTTTTGGACCTTTTGACGTTTAATATAATGCATATGATAGTAGATTAAAATTAGCTTAATCAGAATAATACTATCAAAATAATCTTTCTCAACTCGATTATTTAACCGCAATAAATAAACATAATTCTTAATGATAATATCTTTCCTATCAAAAGTTGTAAAATATTTAAAAACTGCCCGATTTAAATTTAATTCTAATAGTTTTTTAATAATTTTACGATTGTTTCTTTTAACTCACCCTTGGTGTTCAAAAATTTGCCCCATTATTCGTCGTCAACTTTAAAATCTGTTGTTTTATTATCATTAACAATTTTAGTCACTTTATCTTTGATATCTTGCAGCTTAATTTCTGCTTGTTTTGTCAACTGAATTCCGGTTTCAAAAGCATTAATTGCCTGATCGATTGGTAATTCATTTTTTTCTAATTCATTAACAATGTTTTTTAATTCTGTTAAAATGTCTTCAAATGATTTTTTAGGTTCCATTATTTCCCCTCCTCTTTAATATCAGTAACTTGTGAATAAACAAGCCCATCACTTAACCTTGTTATTATTTTATCATTATTCTGAACTTGCGATGTTGATAATAAAATCTTTTGCTTACTATCATATGTCACACTATAACCCCGGGTTAAAGTTTTTAAGGGGCTTAATAAATCTAACTTAGCAATTAAATTATTTTTGTGGTGCGTCAAGGTTAGTAAAGAATTTTGAATGATTGTTAATAGTTGCTGATAATAATAACTAACTTGGTTAAGATTATAATTAATAAAATTATCAGTGATTTGGTTAAACTTATGTCTTAAAACTTGGTAATTATGAAATCGTTTTTCATATAAGGCCTGGGGAGTTGTTAGCCAGTAGTTATTTTTTAAATTATTTAAAGTAACTTGGTAATTATCAACTTTATTTTTAATTAAAGTAATTAAAGTTTTATACTGTTGGTGCAGATAAGTTAGTAATTCCTTTTGGTCAGGAGTTGCTAACTCAGCGGCGGCGGTTGGGGTTGGTGCGCGTAAATCAGCAACAAAATCAGCAATTGTAAAATCAATTTCATGGCCAACCGAAGAAATTATTGGGATTGGACATTGGTAAATTGCCTCGGCTACTTCAAATTCATTGAAAGCTCACAAATCTTCAATACTTCCCCCACCGCGACCAACAATCAAAGTATCCAATGGCACGTTAAAATTTTGGGCTGCTGTAATTTTTGCTTTAATGTCATATTTAGCCTCTTTTCCCTGTACTAAACAAGGGAACAAATAAATATTAGTTTGGGGAAAACGGCGATGAATAGTGGTAATAATATCACGAATGGCAGCACCAGTTGGAGCAGTAATAACCCCAATATTACGGGGAAATTTAGGAATTGGTTTTTTAATTGCCTGGGCAAACCACCCTTTTTGTTCTAAGGTCTGTTTTAATTGTTCATATTGTAAAAATAAATCACCAATCCCATCTAAGCTAATATTGACAACTTGCAAACTATATGTTCCTTGTGGTTCGTATAGTTTGACCGTTCCAATGGCAATAATTTTTAACCCTTCTTTTAACTTAAATTTTAGATTTTTAGCATTAAAAGAAAACATAATTGCTCGGAGTTGGGACTTTTCATCCTTAATTGTAAAATAAATATGACCTGAAGAATGATTGGTAATGTTGGAAATCTCACCCTGGACAGAAATATTAACTAAATTATGATCTTGTTCTATAATATTCTTGATATAAGCATTAATTTCAGAAACTTTAAAAATATTACTTGCCATGATTCTCACCTTACATTTTCTCTAATCATTATATATTTTTTTTCTTTAAATTATAATTATTTAGATGGTTTTTCAATAATTTTAATAAAAAAGAATATTATTAAGCATTTAATAATATTCTTTTAATTAGTCTTTTAATAATAACGTCTATTATTATAATATCAAGCAAAATCACCAAGACGATAACCATTTTGGTTTTGATTATCTCGATCAGGATAATTTTTAATTAATCGGGCTTCATTATCAAACTCTACCACATAACTATATTTGATCTGTTCACTATTATTTAAATACTGATTGCCATCCCCATCATATGCTTGCCAATCTGTTGTTGTTCATCGTTGACCAACAGGGGGCGCATTATATTTATTTTTTGTTAGATCTCATAAGGGGTTATATTGTTTTGACCAGTCAGAAATTTTGGCATATGCAGCTTCAGTATAATCAATTGATGCTGTATGATGGTTTAAATCAACCGACTGGTCTTTAGGACCATAATAATCTAATTGGTAACGGACACCAACTAAACTACCATTATCATCAACTATTTTTCCTAATTTTTTACCATCGACCCCAGTTCCTTCCGCAGTAATATTTCATTTTTTATCTAAAAAAATATTATCGAACCAATCATTAGCCATTGTTTGATTAACATTTTTCACTAATTTCCCTAAAAATCCGGTATCAAAACTAGTAGTTTCACTAATAAATTGATGCATTAAATCAGCATCAGAATTAGTTTGATCACCATGGGCTCAAATATTTAGCATTTCTAAAAATGACCCAGGATGATACTTATTTTCGCTTGGTAAAAATCCTAATTCGTTTAAGACAAATTGTCCATATTTACTATGCGGATTAACTTGTCCTAAATTAACTTGATAATCTGCCATTGTTGGTCCTTCATTATATACCTTTTCTATATGTTGAACATTTTCTTGGTTAATAACAAAATCATGGGTTGTATCATCCCACCGGTAAAACCAATTAGCAAGACTACCAATCCCTCTTAACAATTTATACAAATCAAAGCCCGGTTCTTTTAGCATTTGGGTAACTATCCGTAATAATCCACTGGCTTCCGTTGCTAGCGGTAATTTTTTAAAGATTTCAGAATTTTGAAATTGTTGTAATTCTTGATAGATTCCTAACGACATTGTTGCATTAAAATTTTGCTCATTAAAATTAGGTCCTAGGGTGCTCAGAGCCTTTGTAAACCACTGATTTAAAATTGCATATCATTTAATAAAAAAATCTTGATTAGTGATTAAAGCTAGTGATTGTTTTTGTTGATCTCCTGGTTTCAAAAAATAACGATAAATTTCTCCTTGAATTTGTTTTAACAAATTATATAGATTTACATTCTGAGGATGGCCACTATTATCCTGATATTGCACTTTTAAAGTATTAATTAAGTTTTCACCAAAGATTTTTGCGAGCGGACTAGTACTGTTAATTGTTGGTTCGGATGAATCGAGATGATACCAATCTTTAATAGCAAAAATACTCATTACTGCTAAGGGAGCAGCTAAAATTAATCCTAAACTTTTTTCTCCCGCCTGGTCAGTTTTTACCACCGGTAATAATTTAGTAAGATTATATAATGCTGGTAACTCAGCACCAACACCAAAACTGTTTAAACCAGTCATTGCTAAATTAAAATATTGAGTCCCAAATAAATCATATAAACTAGAAGTTTGGTTAGCGATTGCTTGACCATACTTAACTGTTTCTTGGTCTTTATTTTTATCAAAATAAGTAAGGTTATTAGGGGTTGGTGGACTACCAACAGCATTATCAAAAACTAAATTTGAAACACCGGGACTTTCGGGATCTCCATAATAATAAAATCAATCTTTGGTATTCTGAATATAATTAGTAATTGTTTTTGAATGTTGCGATAAAATATTGGCATATGCCCCAGTATCATACAATGCCCAAGCAGTGTTGGGATTGGCAACCACACTATCAGCAGTTCAATTGTCAACATTTCATTTTGAAAAATCATCCATCTGTACCATGGTACTCATAATATTATAACGATTATTTTCACCATAATAATCAGGGCCATGGTTAGGTCTTCAAAACATGTTATTTAGTTTCTTATATTCAGTAACATAATCATTAATTTTAACTTGTTGACCGCTCTTTGTTGTAAAAGTACCTTGTAAGTTACTTGTTAAACTATTTAAAAAATATTGTAACGCTGGAAAAGCATAGGTGTTCATATTTTCATGGCGAGCAGCAATTAAAATTTTTGCAATGCTACTTGTATATTTAATTTCATTGCGGATTACAGGATCAATCTTATTTAATTCACTATCAAAATATCCTGTCCTTGTATTTGCTTTTTGATTTTTACAAGCGATTACACTTATAGTTGAAGTTGTTAATAAACTTGCCACACTAAAAATGGACAATAACTTTTTCATTTTTATATGTCTCCTTTTATATCTTTCTTGGGCCTTAAAAATGATTATATTTAAAAAAAAAAAAAAAAGTGATAAGATAAATAACTAAATTTCAAAAATTTGGGGAGAAATCCAAAAATAACCATTAATTAAATAACTAAACTATAACATAATAAAAAAACCTGCTAGCGGTTTTATACTTGGTCAAGAACTTTATTAAGATAACTATAATCTTCATCTTCCCCATATTTTTTAACAATTTCCAAGGCTTCATTAATGACAATTGCCCGGGAAGTGTGTAATTCTTTAATTTCATAGACACTATATACTAAGACAGCTTTATGATAATTACTTAACCGTTCAAATACTCACCCTGGTTTTAAGTTATGGCTAATATCCGCGATAATTTGGTCTAAATGGTCAAGAATTTCAATAACTTTGTTAATTTCCGCTTCAGTACGAACACTTTGGGAAAAATCAAATGCTTCCTGTTTTGTTTGACTAATTGTATTATTTAACACAAAATGTCGATATAATAAATTAATAATATCAATCCGAATTTCACGTTGAGTCATTACTAGCTCCTTCTATATAAAATGATATAAACTATATCAAAAATGACGATCATATTTTTTATTAACAGCATTGGCATGGGCGGTCAACTGGTGATGTAAATATAAGATACTCTCATCTGATATTTTATCATAAGTTTGCTCATCAATTTGCTCAATTTGTTGAATCACATCAAACCACGAATGGTTGGTTAAATTTAAGTGCCGAATGTTATGATTCTGTCCCCAATTATTAAAAGTTAATTCATAATGAGTATCAATAATTAAAAAGTTAATTGTGCAAACGGCCAAGAATTGTTTGGCGTTTAATAATTTTAAAACCCGGTTAATCATAAATTGTTGAGTAACAATTGGTGAGGTAATTGTTTTATTATTAAAATTTCAATATGGTTGGTGAATGTCAACTGTTAAGGGGGCTGTTAACTTTTTATACTTCAGAAAATATAAATTTTTGCGGGTTAAAACAATCCGGTCAAAAAAATAAGTTAAATGGTATTTTTCATCATAAAACGCTACATTTTTAAAATACCATAAATAATTAACTTGTTGTAAATATTTTTTCATAACCCGATCAAGTGGCGAATAGTTTTGCCTGCGAAACTCTTCTTTTCATGTGAGCGGTGGCAATGATAATTTTGTTCGAATCTTAGTTAATTTTTTTGTTGCTTTCAAAGACCATCATTGCTCCTGTTCATGTAAATTACTTTCTTATGGTAATTATATCAAAAAAGACCCCTAACTTAAATCCTCCTGGTTTCAGAATTCGCAAAGAAAAAAGGTTCTGTGAACCTATTATTTATCATTTTTACGAATAATTTTAAAAAGTGGTTTTTTCTTTTGGGAAAATTCAGCTTCTTCTTCATCTAATAAGCGTTGCAATAAATCATCATTATACTCACGGGTTAATTCTTCTTGGACCGGAAAACTTTGATCAACTACTCTAATATGGGTATTATTAACAATTAAGGGATGATCAATCTCACTAGCCGGAATAATATTAACATCAGTTGAATGTAAGTATAATAATTTACCTTCTAACTTAACATTTGATAATAACAAACATTCATTTTTTTTGACCAAAAAATCCCCTAGTTGATCTTCTGTATAAATTGGATATGCTAAATAATTATGATTAGTTTCTTGGTTATTAAATAATAATTTACTTTTGCTTCCCCGATGAATTGAAATAATTTGACCATTTTTTAAAACATATAAATAACCATTTTTAATTTCACTCTGTTCCAATGTCAGCCCCCCAAATTCACTTTAATTATACCTAATTTTTTAAAAAAGTATAAAAAAATATCATAATTTTTCTTGAAAGTTCTTGAAAATTTATCTTAAATCTACCAAGATTTTGCACAAAAATTAAAAAAGCACTGCTTGGCAATAACTTTTTGTTATTTTTTAGCACGTGCTTCTTGGGTTAATTTTGCTTGAGTTCGTAAGGAAGTGATTAATAAATCACGATTTTCCTTAATTTCTTCGCGGATTCGTAATAAATCTTGAAATTCTTTTTGTTTTTTAATAAAATCTTCAATATTAGCTTTGGTTGTTTTATTTTTTAGCAATTGCTTATTTAATAACCGAATTTCAATATGTTGTTTCTGGTTTAATAACATAACATGACGACGCAAGATTGCTGTGGATTCATCCCGGTTTGCTAAAATTCGTTCTTGCAATTCGGGATCAGTTGTTTTAATTGCTTTTGATAAATTGATTGCCCGGTTAAAATCCGCTAGTTCTTGGGATAGTTGCCGGTTATAACCTTGTTCATATTGCATCTTAACATTCATTAAATATTGTGTCATCCGTTGTTCATAAGCTAAGCGTTGATCAAGATTTGGTTTTTTAGTTTCATCAAATTGATGATTATAATTAGCTTTTTTATAGCGGTCTTTCGCAATTTGGGCTTGTTCATGTTCTCATTCCTCATCCACTGAGGGTGACAAGATTTGATCATCATTACTAATTTCTGCAAATTGATTTTTTGAACGGTTATTTTTAGCCGCTAATTGCTGGCGTAAAGAATTTAACTGTTCTTGCTCCTCGGGAGTAAGCTTTTGGAATTTCCCTTTTGTTTCTAAACGTAAAATAACACGTTCTTCAATTGATAAATCATCGGTTTCACTACGAATAATTTTAACTGGGGTTGGTTTGGGTGGGGTTGGTGCTTTGGGCAAGAATTCCCCCGGGGCCAACTCGGATTTCTTTTGGGTAATTAAGCGAACCAGAATTTCTTCATCATTTTTTTCAATTTCAATTTTTTCATCGGGATTAATAACAAAATCAACCACAGATAATCCGTTTCGTTTAATTTGGGTAATTTGTTCAGAAAAAACTGGGCGTAATTCTCTTTTGATTTCTGTTGTTTCTTCTAACTCATGGCGACGAATAATTGGTTTTTTAACTGGTTCATTTGATAAAGGAACATTAGAATTTAACTTGTTTTTAACACTGCTAGTATCAAGACTACTTCATGATGAGTAAACATCACCTGGTTTCAAAATTTCATTATCATCAACTGGTGGTTTAATTAGATTAACTGGTTTTTTATTTGCAATTGGTTTAGCAGTAGTTTTTTCAAGAGCAGTTGGTTTAACTGCTTTTGGTGTTTTAACTTTTGGTTGTGCTGTTTTTGTTTTTTTGACCGTTGCTTTTTTGTTGGCGGCTGGTTTTGCTGGTGAAGTTTTGGGAGTTGGTGCTTTAGTTTTTGGTGCTGCTTTTGGTTTAGCAGCTTTTTGTACAACTGGCTTTGTAACTACTGGTTCAGCAGCTGGTGTTGCAGCAGGTGGGTCTGATTTTTCAGTTAGTTCTCGATAATCACGATTAATGAACTGACTTTTATTACGTGCCTTTTCCCAATGACTTTTATCATTTAAACGAATTACCCCCGGTTTTTTAACACTACCAACTTCTTGTTGATATTGTTTTAATAAAGCTTTATACTCTTCACTGTCCTTGTCCATTTGTCCTAATAAAACTTTAATTGTTGATGGTGTGATTTTTTTCTCGACTAATTCATCAGTGTTCCGATCTGGATTAATAATATTTCCATAACTAACTCTTGATGTTACAATTGATTCTTCATTCATCTTGTCTTTTGCCATTTGTTTTACCCCTATCTTGAATATCTGCCTATTCTGTATGTCTCCATATAATTATATAAAATTTTCAAAACTTTTTAAATACTTTTTAATAAAAACTTGATTTTTAAGATATTTTATTTATAATATTATTTTATAATTTTTTAATTCATAATTGTGAAAATAAAAGGATGATAAATTATCCCTGTTACCATTTTGATTTTGGGCCTTTGCGATGGCGAACCCGAATTTTTTTTATTTTCGGGGGTTTATTAACAACTACTGGTGATGGGGGAACTGGGGGACGATTATACATTTGATGTTCATCATATAAGGAACGCGCAATTTCCCGCATTAAGACTGTCCCATAGTTATCATTATTACCATGTTCATCAGCAATTTTTGCTAAATCAATTTGTGGTGTGGTTTTTAATTCATCATCAATCTTTACATCAGCATTTAACATTTTTTTGTTTACTTTTGGTAATTTTCCGGCTGTTTTCGTTAACTGTTCTAAATATTCAGCACGCTTAGCTAATTCTTGTAAGCGAAATTGTTGAATTTGGTGTAATTTTGCTTGCTGCGATAATTTGGAAGAATGCAATTTTTTATCTTCCGCTTTTTTTAACGCTAGTAATAACTCCCGTTGGGTTTGCTCATCCATTTGTTTTGCTCATAATTCTTTTTCTTTTGCTCATTCTAAAGCAACTCCCGGACGTTTTGTTGGATCAATATCACTCGAAGTAATTACTTCGTCAAAATATTTACTAATTAATGTTTGTGTATCTTCATCATGGGGATGTTTCATCCTAGTCAACTCCTTTGCTGACCAAGGCTATGTTAATAAGAGTTTATTTTAGTCTTGGTTTTTGTTTTCATATTTTGCTACTAAAATTTGTGGCAATGGGTGGTCAACTGGTGGTTTTTTATGTTTTCGACTTAATTTTTTTTGTAACTTTTGTTCTTTTTTGATATTTTTACTAATTAATTTTTCTTTATATTGTTTTTCTGCTAAAATTGATGCTCTGCGTCGTTCGATTGCTTTTAACTCATTAGGATGATAACCAGCCGTTGTATATTTAATGGCGGTTAAATCAAACTCTAAATTTGGACGTTTAGATTCATCGTAATAATTAATACCATAATCTTTTAATTTTTTACGAGATTGTAAAATTAATTTTTCCTCAGCAACGGTTTGCTTTTTATTTTGGAGTTTAGTATCAATTTTAGCGCTCGCCTTTTTTTCATTTTCCTCGCTAAGGTTAAAAAAATTTTCACCATATTTTAATTTTTTAAGATTTGGTCGCTTTTTAGGATCAATATCAGAAATATAAATTTCTTCTTTTAAAACTTTTTTTCGTTTTGGTTTAGTTTTTTTAACAGGTTCTGGTTGTTCATCATTCACGATGGGCGCTGGTTTTACCACGACCGGTCGTGAAGACGGCTTTGGTTGGGGTGGTGTTTTTGGTTCAACAACCTTTGCTGACTGTGCTAAGGGATTAATCTGACTAGTAATATCCGTTGGCAAAAAGAATTCTGTTGATAATAACTTAACAACTGGTTGTTCATCAGGAATATAATTTTTAATAACTTTGTCACCAACATTAACTTTACGACCTAACCCTCATTCTTGCACGGAATTTTTTAAGCGTTTGCGGTGTTGCAAAATATGGTCCGGATTTTTGCGTGGTTTGGGTTTATTAATTGCTTGTTTTTTGGCGACCGAGTCCATATATTTTTTTCATTCCCCAGCATTTGAGTTTCGTTTTGATAATAAATTTAATTGTGATTTACTTAAGTTTAACTGGTCGCGAATTTCTTCAATTGATTTTGGTTTAGTATTTTGCACTTTTGTTAAGTCATTTTCCGGGCGATAGCCTTCTCGGGGAGCATTATTATATAAATTAGCTCCTGATTCTTTACTATTACGACGTTTTAGTAATTCTAATTGGGTTTTATTTAACCCTCATGTTCGTGAATTTTCTTTTACTTTTTCATTAAATAACTGCAACTTGTTTTCTTCGTTAGTTTCAATAATTTCATCCGCTAAAATTAAATCGTCATTATTAGGTCCCCGTTGGACATCACGTTGACTTAGTAATTTTTTTTGTGTGGCGTTTAACCCTAATTCCGAAGGACTATTAATAACAACTGGTTCTTCTTTTTCAACATTATTAATTGTGTTATTTTTTCAAAGCTCCGCTGGTGAAGTATTTCGCTTATCTAAGAGTGTTTTTTGGGTTGCGGATAATCCTAAGATATCACTGTTAAAAGGATTATTTTTTGCTTTCGCAACAGCTTTCGGCGCCGAATCTTGCTCTTCACTACGATAGCCTTTAATTTCCCGGTTAGGAAATAATTCTTTAGGATCTGTTAATTCCCGTTTTTTTAATAATTCTAGTTGTGTGCGGTTAAGTCCTAAATTATTATTAGGTCCTTTTTTCCCCTTTGTCTTTGAATTACTCATCTGTGCTGCCCCCATTGACCATTTTAATTCATTCTTTTAAATTATATCATTTTTTGATTGATTTTAGTATAAAAACTTGTATAATATATTGCTATTATTTATTAATTGATAGCCTTACTTAAATGATTAATATAAGTATACTCCTATTTTTAGTAAATTATCATCATTTAGCAAGATAAAAATAAAAAAGTAAATGTAAATTTACTTTAGTCTTCTTCTTCATAATTATTCAATAACTTTTTGGGTTTGCGAGGAACTGCTGGCTGACGGGTACGAGAATTTCGTAAATTACTTAAATAATTTAAACCAGTGGCAAGAGCAATAATTCCCACAAATAATGCGCCCACTCCTAAAATGACTAATGGGTAACCAACCACCCGGGGGTCTAATTGTTCATATGGAAATGGGGTAAATACTTCCTGATTTTGTGGCGGAAATGATATTAGCATTACAGCTCTTAACAAAACATAAAATAAATAAATTGCTAAGTGGATCATGTTATACCAACTATATTTTTTAAAATAATCTTTGCTATTAATGATGGGGGTAGCAAAAATAAAATAAAACCCAATAATTAACAACGGGGTCACCATATGTTCAATGACAGATTTGATAATCTTATACCAAGTATTAAACCCGACAACATTACTTGAAACTAATAAAGTTACATTATATAAAATAAAAGCTAAAACATTTAAAGCGGTAACTCGCGTTAAATTATTTTTTCCAGTAATTCAACTTGGCATATTTTTAGTGTGGATATTAATTCAATTAAGCAAACCATATGTAAATGTTGCTAATGAAATTCACACAGATAAGTAAATCGACTGGTTAATGATCGAAAAATCAAAATTAGTTGTATAATCACCATATTGGGGATCTGGTTGGATAGTTGAAAAAATTAAATCTAAGAAAACACATAACAGCGGAACAATTGTAAATCAGACATAGAAAGCATATTTAAGATAACTTTTTTTCATTTGCCTACTCCTAAACTTTTGTAATATCAGAAATGATATTAATTTTATTTTAAATATTAGTGCACAATATTATCTTAATTTTCCGCTTAATAATTTTTACATCGCTATTTTTTCATAGTCTTATCAATAACATTACCAACAGACTAAGTTAATTATACAAAAAAAAAAAAAAAGGAAATTCAATAAATTATTTTAAACTAAAATAGCATCTTTGATAAGATGCTATTTTTGCTTACTTAAATAAGTTTCTAAAATTAATTGGGCCGCTAAACTATCTTTTTTTTGCTTACGCTTAGCACGTGATAAATTAGCCTCTAACATAATTTGATGGGATTGGTGGGTTGTTAACCGTTCATCAACTAAAATAATGGGAATTACCAAATTGCCTAGTTTTGTTTTTAAAATTGCAATAAATTCTTCAACCATTTTTGCCCGAGGACCAATGGTATTATTCATATTTTTAGGATAACCAACAATTAAATGACTAAATTTTTCTGTGGTAATTAAATTAACAACCTGACTTGCTGCCTGTTGAAAATCCTCCTCGGGAAAACGAAGTACTCCCCGGGCAGTGGCAATAACTCCGTGTGAACTTGCTAGTCCAATTGTTTTACTACCAACATCAAGAGCTAAATAATAATTATTCATCAAGATAGGTAAATAAGTTTTCCATAATGGTTAACATCATTGCTTTATTTTTAAATCCTGATTGAGCAACGCTCGGATTACCCCCACCATTACCTTCAATCAGTGGATTTAATTTTTTGACAATATTCCCCGCTTGATATTGGGTTTGCAGATCTTTAGAAACTCCCACGACTAATTTGTAATCATCCTGGTGATGGAAATCTACAAAAAATACGAGAAGGTTATTATATTTTGTTTTATAGTTATCAACCAAGGCTTTTAAAGTTGCTACATCAATTTCAACATTAAAACGATGATAAAGCACATTAATATTATTTATTGTCGTAACTGGTAAATCTTGATATTGGGTTAGTTGTACTTGCATGCGGAAATTAGCATATTTTTTATTTCATTGCTTATATTGTTCTTTAAATTCTAAAATTAAATCTTTTAGTTGTTTTAAGTGCTCTTTTGAAATAGCTAAATCATTAATTTGATTTCATAACCTTTCTAAGTTTTCATCTGGTAAGTTGTCTTTACCTTGGTTATACTTATCAATTAATACCATAACCTCATTTTTTATTTTTAAAAATTCATCATTTAAATAAGCCGCAATTGTTTTGTGACTAGTAATGGCATGAACACGATAAGTTCCGGCTCCTTTTGATTCAACCCCGGTTACCATTAAATCCTCCACTTCTTGGGAGTTAGCAACATGGGTTCCTCCACATAATTCACAAGAATAAGTTCCAAAACGCACGATTCGCACAATTTCATCATATTTTTCGGTAAAGAAGGCTAACGCATGATATTTATTAAGAGCTTCATCCATATTAGTATAAATAACTTCACAAGGAATTGCTGCTTTAATAGCCTGGGTAACTGAAGCTTCAACTTTGGTAATTTCTTCATTAGTAATATTTTGGTTATGAGTAATATCAATTCTTAACCGTTCTTCATCATTATAAGAACCAGTTTGCATAGCATGAGTTCCTAAAACTTCTCGTAACGCTGCATGTAATAAATGGGTCCCCGAGTGATTTTTCCGGGTGTAAAAACGTTTGTCCTTATCAATTGAAGCGTTTACTTCAGCGCCTAATTTAATTGTGCCATTAACAATAACATGGTGAATATTTTGCTTATTAGGACCTTGCTGCACATCAACAACTTGGATGGTTGCCGTAGCACTCGTAATAATTCCGTGGTCGGCTGCTTGCCCCCCCTTTTCAGCATAAAAGGGCGTGCGATCTAAAATTAAATATCCTTCCTGATCAGTTAACTCGGTTACTTCTTGGTTATGGGCAAACATAAAAACAACTTTAGCATTTTTAACTTCTTCAACTTCATAACCAACAAATTCACTAACAACATCTAATTTAGTAAATAGTTCATTTTGCAAATGCATTGCTTTAATATTTTTGCGATTCGTACGGGATAAATCTTTTGCCCGTTCTAACAATTGGTAGAACCCAGCACTATCAACTTTAATATTATTATCTGCCGCTTCTTCTTCAATTAATTCAATTGGAAAACCATAACTTTCAAATAATTTAAAAGCATTTTCTTTACTAATTTCACCATATTTTTCTTTTAATTCATTAAATAGTTTACTTCCTTGTTCCAAAGTATTTAAAAACTTAACTTCTTCATCTTTAATCGCCTGGATAATAATTTCTTGTTTAGCAATTAAATAATCATAAAATGGAACCATCGCATTAATAACTTCTGTCACTAATAAATATAAAAATGGCTGGTTAATTCCTAGTTTTTTCCCATATAAACTAGCTCGGCGGATTAAACGCCGAATAACATAACCACGATCCTTGTTACTAGGAAAAACACCATCAGCAATCGCAAAAGTTGCCGCACGAATATGATCAGCAATTACTTTAAAAGCGGTATTAATTTTTGTTTGTTCACTTGGTTCTTTTCAAAAATCACTAGGATCATATTGATATTTATTATTAATAATTTTTTCAGTAGCCTTAATAATTGGTAAAAATAAGTCAGTTTCAAAATTAGTTGGAGTTTCTTGAATAATAGAAGTAATTCGTTCCAAACCTGCCCCCGTATCAATATTTTTCCGGGGTAATTCACTATAAGTACCATCGCCATTATTATTAAATTGTGAAAAGACAATATTTCATACTTCTAAATAACGATCATTTTCAATATCTTCTTTTAATAACCGCAGTCCAACATGTTGGGGATCATATTTTTCTCCGCGGTCATAAAAAATTTCAGTATTTGGTCCACAGGGTCCTTCCCCAATTTCTCAAAAATTAGTATCTTTACCACCCCTAATAATTCTGTCATCACTTAAACCAATAATATCTTTTCAAATATGATAAGCTTCGTCATCCTCTTCATAAATGGTAATATACAATTTTGCCGGGTCAAAACCAATTCATTGAGACGAAGTTAAAAACTCTCATGCAAATTCAATTGCTTCTTTTTTAAAATAATCGCCAATTGAAAAATTGCCCAACATTTCAAATAAGGTATGATGACGAGCAGTATGACCAACATTTTCAATATCATTAGTTCGAATTGATTTTTGAGAGTTAGTTAATCTTTTGGCCGGGGGGGTTTTGCGCCCATCAAAATAAGGTTTTAATGTCGCTACACCTGAATTAATTCATAGTAATGAGGGATCATCAACAGGAATTAACGAAGCAGGTTTTAATTCATAGTGGTCTTTTGATTTAAAAAAATCCAACCATAATTGTCTAATTTCAGTTGAAGTAAGTTTTCGCATTAATGTTATCCTTCCTAATTAATATCATTTCTTAAAGTCAATTGAATTATAGCATATCAAAAAATAAAATACTGTTTAAATCAATTAAACAGTATTGTTTTTAACGACTATTTTGAGAATCCTTTAATAAATCTTGAATACTTAAAACAATTGTTCTATTCTTTGCTAAATTCTCTGCTGATTTTTTTGCAGCTTTTAGTTGTTTAAATTGATGATAAAATTGTTCATATAAATTTTCTAAATTATTATCCTCAATATTAATTTTATAAGTATCTTGGTATTTTTTTATTTTCATGCAGCAGTTTTTCATTGCATCACTAAGCGATTGTATTTTTTTATGATATTTATCAGATTGAAATAAATTGGGTTCATTTACTATTTCCTCATAAATAAATTCCATTAATCCTAAAGCTTTCTCAGTTAATTGAATTTTATTTTCTCATAAATCTTTTTTAAGATTATCAAACATTTCGTGGGTAAAAATAACATTTGAAATATTCTTATACATTTGGAGCGTACTCAATAATTCATCAAATATACTAAAAAAATTATCCAAAAATAGTTCCAAATTTTTAGTTAATTTAAGGTTACAAACTTGTTGATATTTTTGTAATCCCCTGGGGGAATCATATTTATTTTCAACAGCGATAATTTTTTGATAAAACTCTTTTTGAAAAGTAATTTTTCAGTTTGCATTTGTTGATGAACCTTTTTTCGTTCTTGCTTCCGCCATTTTATTTTTTCATTTAATTCATGCTTCAGGTTTCTGGTTTTCAAAGAGCCTATCCCCAATAGTTTTGTCTTCGCGAGTAGTAAAATTATTAATTAGTTTGGCATAACTATCAAACTTATATTTTAATTGTAAAAATGTTGCTAATGGTGTTGTCGATGGATTTGACATTTTTCTTTTCCTTTCTAATAAAATAATAATTAAATAAAAAAATACCTAACAAAAAAATGTTAGGTACTTTAAGTACTCAATTATTATGTATTTAATTATACTTAAAAAATTATTTTTCCACAACATTATGCCAAATTTTATTTGTACTTTTACTATACACATAAACATTATTCTTTTGATCAATAAATATTTGCGGATCGGGATAATTTAAACTAGCAATTTTAGTAACTGTTCCACTTAAATCACCCATTCAAATATTACCTTGGGCGGATGCTCCATACCAATGGTTTTGATGATCAAGCACAATTAAATTAATATTTTCACTTAACTTGGCCAAGGGTTTAAAATTAGCATTTGTATCACCAACATATAATTCTTTACTATTGGTTGCCACATATAGATGATTATTTGCATCAATATTTAAAGCACTAATTCCAGTTAAGGTTCCCAAGGCTTGCGGTTGTGTACCCGGACCTTTTTTAAATAAGTTTCCTTGTCCCGAAGCAATATAGACATTGGCATTATCATCAACAACAATATAATTAATCCCAAAGGTATCACTAAATTGGGTTACTAAGTCTAGCGAAGAATTATTAGGATTAATTGTTCAAACTTTATGACCAAGGTCACTTAAATAAATATTTTTATTTTTTGTTAAGACAAAATTGATAACTTTATCAGCAAAATTAGAAACTTTTGTTTTATGGGTTAAGTCTTGCAAATCATAATTTCAAATTTCATCAAGATTATTATTGGTAGTATGGTTAACAATAAATAATTTATCATCTTGATTAATTCCCAACGCTCCAATATTATTAATATCTAGAAAGGTATTAAATTTATTTGTCTTATTATTTTTTCAAATTTTACTATCTTTGGTTAGGACATATAAATTATTCTGGCGATCACTTGTAATTCCCCAGACCTCTTGTTGAAAAGTACTATATTCTTGCAAAGTAATCACCGGATTGTTGGTAATCCCAATCTTTGTCGGTTGGAAGAAAAGTCACCATACAATCCCGCCACTGGCGGCTAAAATTAAAATTACCACTAAGATTCAAATAACAACTCATTTTTTATATTGTTTTTTCGGAGAAATTGGATTAGAACCAAAATCTATCTTATTAAATTTAGAAGAGACTGTTAATGATGGAGGTTTTAAAACCGGATCACGATGAGATTCTTTGGAATTATTAATCGGTTGATGTGGAACTTTTAACGGGTGGGAAATATTATTGGCAATATGCTGTGCATGGTTCTTAATTATAAATAACCCACAAATGATTTTATCACAATAAAAAATAGCCAATGGTTCTCCAAAATTCTTTGGTTGTTGTTTTAAAATTGGCGCATTAAAATTAATTAATTTTAAATTTTGCAAATTAAAACTTGGATTATTTAAGCGTAGATTAATAAGAACTTTTTTAACATTATTACAACAGCGTGAACATAAACCTTGATAACCATCAACAAATAAATTTCCCATATTGCCTCCAAAAATAATTAGTTCTATTTTATAAAGTCATCGGTAGTAATTTAATATTATGTTGCTATGGTAATATTGTAATAAAGTCTTAAATAAATTAATATTATTGTTTTAATTATATAAAAAGATTGCTTATTTAGCAAGATAGTTAATTAAAATCGTCAAAAATATAATAATGTTGAATAACTCTTTCCTCATTCCCCCTAAATCTGCATTAATTGTAAAATAAAATCTTTGATAATAATACTAGCATATTTTAAATTTTCTTTAAATTGGCTAGTTGAAGCAGTGGGATTATGGAGATAATCACTAATAACTTTGATTGATAGGATTGGGATGTTAAATTTATATGCTGTTTGGAAAAAAGCAGTCCCCTCCATATCCACAATATCAATTAAATTATTAAAATTTGCTTGGAGATATTCAAAATGATGTTGTTGGTCAATAAAAATATCACTTGTTCCTAACACCACTTTGTGGAGATTTTCATCATCTTTGGTAATTTGGCTAATTAATTGGGGGTCACTGGTAAAAAATGGTGGTTCTTGGGGGATTTGACCTTTTTGATAACCAAATTCACTAGCATCGGCATAAGTATATAGTGCTTTTTCAACAATTAATAATTCAAAAATTTTATACTCAGGTTTTAAACTACCAACCGTTCCAATATTATATATCTTTTTAATAGCATAGTCATTAATTAAGGTTGTCAAAGCAATCGCCGCATTAACTTGTCCAATTTGGGAAATGGCAAACAATCATGTTCCCTTTTGAAATAATTTAATATGATCATATTTAATAATTTCACTTGGTTTAATAGTATCTAATAATACTTGCAACTCTTCTTGCATGGCACCAATTACTAAATTCATTTTCTTGTTCTCCTCTATTGCTCAGTAATTCAAACTTGGTATGTTTTTAAAATATTAGTTCCTAAATTATCGACCCCATGTTTTTGACTAGCGATTTCATACTGACGTTTTAACATCTCCTTAAAAGTTAAAGTTAAATCCTTGGTAGCTAATGCTCGTAATTCTTCAACCCCCGGATAATTACGCTCATCACTAATTTTATCAGCAATAAAAATTAACATTTCAAAGGGGGTCATTTCAGGATGACCGACCGTATGTCATTTCACAGCATTCAAAATTTCTTCATCGGTAAATAACAAATCATATTTTAAATGTAAAAACCCAGTATAAGAATGCCAAGTCGGTACTGGCTCAGTTAAAGTTTCTGGGCAATATTTTATTAGCATATCACGTTGTCGTTCTTCACTTCAACGTTTGGTAACATCATGAAAAGTTCCCGCAATTAAAGCTTTATGGTCATCTAAATGGTGAATGATGGCTAATTCTTGAGCTTTTTTACCAACATTTAAACAATGAAGATAGCGTTTTTCATCCATTTGGTCCCGAATTCGTTCTTCTAAATATAATAAGTGATCATTAATGTAATTATTAATAGCTGGTAATTGTAAATCTAAATTTTTCCCTTCCCGAACCAGGGTACTTGATAAATGCGTATTATTTTTAAAAGGAACACTAATAGCCTGGTATTTAGTTAAAATCTCGGGGGTAACATCTTGATGATTACGTTCAAAAATAATAAAAGTTTGCAGTTTTACTAATTCATTAATATTATTTCACTTATCTAAACTAGCTAATTGGTCAGAACCAATCATAAAATAAAATTGGTTAGTGGGATTTTGTTCATACAAAGTCTTCACAGTTTGATAAGTGATACTAGGTGCATTATTCTTTAATTCTAAATCATTAATTTTAACATAGTCTAATCCTTGAATGGCAAGTTTAATCATATTTAAGCGATCAACAATTGGGGATAATTTTCGTGTTTTAAAGGGGTTTTGATTAGTAGGAATAATTCAAACTTCTTGAATATCACAATGTTCCTTAACTAATTTTATCATTTTTAAATGATCACTATGAAATGGATCAAAACTTCCACCAAATAATGCTATTTTCATTATGTTTTTTTCTCCCTTGTTATTATCATTACTAATTTATTTTATCTTAATAATAAAAAAACACTACCAAAATGTAATGTTTTTTTCAATATTTTTAGTTATTCATTATTATTTTTAATCCCTAATTCTTTTAAAACATCTTCAACAGTATCTTTTAAAATCTTACGAAATTGGGCAATTGATAAGGTAATTGTAATATTATCATTTTCATTCTTTAAGAAATCTTCCTGGTTAGCATCAGCCATGGGGGTAGTTTTCTTAGGTGAAGAATTTTTTTTCTTTTGGAACACCTTTTCTCCCGATGGCAAAATTACTACTTCTTCGTCAAAATCATCATCGCTCCCGTTAATCACAATTTCTTCATCATCCGCATTTAAAGTTAACTTATCATCATCACGGTGCGAGGTTTTAATCCGGTTCATAATATAATCCATTCGGTCATTAAAATTACGTTCCTTAATCCGATTTAATAATTGTTGAAATTCATTGGGTTGGGTTTGGGAACTATCACGAAGTTTTTTTAAGTTTTCTAACCGTTCAATTAAATTGTCATGTTCATTTAAACCAGGTTCATTTTTTAACTCATTAATTTTTGAACGAGCATTTTGCAAAATTGCGTGGATATTACCTTCTGGCAAGCTGCTTGGCGAAGAAATTTCGCTATCTTCGGTGCTATCTTCAACAACTAGTCGTTCTTGGGGGGGGTGGTCTTCTACTAATTCATCAGTTAGTTGAACACCACTTACTGATTCAATCTCATCATCATAACTCAGATGATTTTCTAAATTAATTGCTAAATCTTCGGTTGGTGGAGTTTTCTTTTTTCGTGCCATATTCTGATCCTCATTTTCATTAATTCTTTTAAATTATATAATAATTTTAAAATTTTAGGAAATGTTCTCGCCCAAAGGCTTTAGTTAGTTACTTTCATACTTTGCCGGAAGAAACATAGGGCACAAACTACTAAGAAACAAGAAATTGTATCAAAACATACTGAGGTAATGGTTCCCCACCAAGAAACATATTCATTAAAAGTTAAAGGAAATAAGGTAATTAAACTAACCACCCCAAAAATTAAGCCCCCAATTCCAAAGATAAAACTTAACAAGTCAAACCGAAAGGCTCAACGTTCATATTGATAACGAAAACTGTTTTTATTTTGCATTGTTGTTTTTTGTAAACTATATAATTTGGTTCCTGACCGGTAAGCAACAAAAGCACTTAAAACACTTAAACTATCAAAAAAGATTGATAATAAGGTAAAAATAAAAGAGTGTGTATCTCTAACTTTTTCGTTTGGATTTCAAAATGGTTCTAATGAAATTGCGCTTAAACTCCCAAACATAATTCCAAAAAAACCAAAAATAAAACTTAAAATATCAGATCAAACAATTTTGTCTTTGAGTTTTTTCATAGTAAATAGCCTCTGCTTTGTAAATGCTAACATAACCAAAATTATACTCTCTTTAAATTTAAAAGTAAATCACCAATATTTTGTTGAAAACTAGTAATTAAAAGCGATCACGAAATAATTGTTTAATTTTTTTATTAAACTCTAACCAAAAATCGATTAAATAATCTTTAGAATCTAATTTTCCTTCGGCAATTTGGTCTAATACCTTTTCCATATTAGCAGTATAATACTCATCAATAATGCTTTGATATGCTTTTTCTAAATAGTCAATAGTTTTAATCCCTTGCGTAGTTGGTTCATATGCTTTTTTATTTAAAGTAACATATTCACGAGTTCGTAAAATTTTAAAAATGGTAGCATAAGTTGCTGGACGGCCCACCCCAAGTTCTTCTAAAACTTTAATTAAACTTGCTTCCGTAAATAGTGGTTCTGGTTTCGTAAATGATTGTTTTGGCAAAATTTCATCAAATTTAATTTCACTGCCAAGTTGATAAGTATTCTTACTAGTTAATAAATCTTCCTCATCTTCTTCTTTATCATCTAATAATTTTTTAACTCCCATAAAAGAAATAATTCCGGTTGCTAAAGTAAATTCATACTTATCTTTATTAAGAATAGTAACTATTGTCCGATCAATTTGGGCGGGGGCCATTAATGATCCTAAGGTGTATTCTCAAATTAATTTATAAATATTATATTGTTCTTTTGGTAAATGTTCTTTGGCCCAAATTAAATCATGGTTTAAATTAGTTGGGCGGATGGCCTCATGAGCATCTTGGACATTTAACTTACTTTTTTGTTTTTTAGTTGTTGTTAATAGATATTCTGGTCCAAATTTATTAGTTAAATAATCTTGGGCAGTTCGAATAAAATCATCATTTAACCGAGTTGAATCAGTACGAGGATAAGAAATTATTCCTTGTTCATATAAGGTCTGTAAGATTTTAGTTGCCGTTTCCGTTGGATAATCATATTTACTATTTGCTTTTTGTAAAACTGTTGATGTAATTAAGGGACTAATCCCCTTACTTTTTGATGGCTTCTGGACAATATTCGTAATTTTACTAGTAGGAGTAAGATCAGCAATAATATCATTGACCATTTGTTGAGAAGAAATTGTTTTTTCAACTTTATTATTATTAATTTTTGTTAGCTCAAACTGATCTTGGCGATGAAGTCCAAAAAGATTTCAATATTCAACTGGTTTAAAATTCTGATGTTCAAAATAACGTTTAACAATTAATTTTAAAGCCACAGATTGCACTCGACCAGCTGATTTAGAATCAATTTTTACTTTTAATAAATTAGACAATCGAAAACCTAATAATCTATCTAAGATTCTTCGTGTTTCTTGGGCTTTAACAAGATTCATATCAACTTTTGTTTTATTAGCAATTGCATTCATCACTGCTGGTTTGGTAATTTCATTAAAAATTAAACGATAGCTCTTTGATTTGCACCGTAAAAGTTCTTGTAAACTATAAGCAATAGCTTCTCCTTCGCGATCCGGGTCAGTTGCTAAATAAACTTGTTCAGCATTGTTTGCAAACTCTTTTAATTTGTTAATAATCTCAACCCGGTCGGGAATTGGTTGATATCTTGGCTTCATAGTTTCTAAATCAATTCCCAAATAATAATCACCATCAGTTTTTAATTCTCGTAAATGCCCACCCGTTGCTCAAACAATATAATCTTTTCCTAAAAAACTTTGGACTTTTTTAGCTTTGGCGGGAGCTTCCATAATTACTAATATTTTAGCCATTATTATTGTGTCCTCCTATCTTAAATTTTGTGCGTGCTGTTTGGATTGTAATATGCTACTTATTTTAACACAATTAGGGTCTAATAAAAATTAAAATCATTTTCAAGATTTGATATAAATTGCCAAAATTTAAAATAGAAAAATAAAAAAACTGGAAACCCAGTCTTTAACTTAAGATTCTTTTTGTGATGTCAATTATTTTTGCAACATCATCTGGTCTTGTTAACCCCGTCGTTTTATCAATAATTGCTGAATAAATATGCGGAATAATCTTTTGTACCTTAGCATCTAAGGCAATTTGCAGAATTTCTTGATAATTTTCAAAATCGATCCCCCCCGTTGGCTCCAGTCATAAGTCGGCCTGGGCACAAGCTTCAGCCACAATTTTATATTCCGCACGATGTTGTAAACCATTCATTGGAAAAAATTTAATTGATGACGCTTGCATTTCTTTAGCCATTGCCATGGCGGTTGAAACTGGCACAATTGCGGGTTCGTGATTGCTACTTAATGGCCCAGTTGATATTTTAACATAACCCGGTTTTCCGGTTGGCGAAATTAAGCAGTTAATAATTGTATTCTCACGAGCTACACTTCCTCTTGTATAACCAACAACAGGAAATACTTGGTTAATATGACGGGGTAAGACTTGTTTTGCAATATCAACTACCCGGTAGCACTGAGTAGGATCACCACTACCTAATCCAATACTAGCAACATCACCAATTACTTGGTGAAAATTATTGACATAATTAATAGCTGCTTCGGAATTTAAAAAATCTTTTGCTAAAATACCAATTAGGACATGACCTTGCCCTGCTGTTTTAATATCCTGGGCATTATTAATATCTTTTGCTAAAACATTAATACAAACCCGATCTTTAATAAATAACATTTATTGTCCCTCCTTTTTAACATATTCTTGAATTAATCCCCCAATAATTTTGATATCTTCAAGTGCCAAGGCACGGGGGTCGATATAAATAATATTTTTATTTGCATAATTATTTCTGGTAATTAAAATAGGATCATTATTTTCAAAATAATGGATTAAATCATTTGCCTGAAAATTAGTAATGGCAGGGTCAATTATAATTTTAAGACGATATAATTCACGGCCCGCTTCATCTTGCTCAATAATACTTTTAATTCCTGGTAAATTATCAATCATTACTTGTAACTGTTCTAAGAGTTTAATTTGGTCTGACACATCTGGTTTTCGAACTAAATACTCTTCGACAGCTTGTACTAACCCTGCAATATTTTCTTTACCAATTTTCATAGCCCGCGCAATTCCACCACTTTGAGCACGGATATAATTTAAGTATTTTTGCTTTCCAATAATTAATCCCGCGGTTGGTCCCGATAATGCTTTGGTCCCACTATAAATAACAACATCTGCCCCCTGGTGATAATATTTGATTAAATCTTCTTCGGCCGCACAATCAATGATAATTGGTAAATTATGCTGGTGCGCAGTAGTGATTGCTTCTTGGGGTGATATGATTGATTTTTGAACACAATGATGAGATTTAATATATAAAACTGCTGCACTGCGGGAGTTTATTAAACTTGTTAAATGCTGTGAATAACACATATTGGCATAACCAGCTTCCTTCACAACACCACCCCCTAAATTTACCATTGTTTCAATTGCTCCTCCAAAATTAATATTATGACCTTTGGGTAAAATAATTTCATTGGGTAGTTCGTGATTTTGCAAGACATTTAACTGCAAAGCATAATTATCTTGGGCAATCATCCCGGCGACACTAATAGCAATTCCCCCAGCTGCACAATTAACAATGTGAACATCTTCTACTTGTAATAGTTTTGCTAAATAACGACTTGCCTGGGTAACTAAATCTTTCATCACCACATAGTCTTGGCCGGCAGTAATCATTGATTGTCCAACTGCTTTGGAAATGGTTGAAACCCCAATAATAGACATTTTTCCAGCGGCATTAATTACTTTTTTTAAATTTAATTTTTGATAAAAACTATTTATTTTTTCCATATTTTCTCTCCCCTAAGTGGATGATGTTCGTTTTAACAACACACATCACCGGTTTAATTTCTTTTGTTAATTTGATGGTTTGTCCTTGTTTTTGTTGCATTCCTTCAGTAGCTAATATGTCAACTTGGTTAATTTCAAAAAATGTCAGATCAGCCTGGTAATTAACTGCTAACTTTCCACAATGGGAAAATCCTAAAAAGGTTGCTGGGTCAATTGTAACTTTGGCAATGATTTCTTTTAAAGATAGTCCAAAGTATAGCATTTTACTTAATACATTTGCTAATGAATATACTGGCCCATCCCAACGATTTTTTTGGTAAATATCACTACTAATAAAATCAGGAACATACTTATGGGCTAGAGCTCATTTAAAAGGAGCAAAACTAAAACTTTCACTACCATGACCAACATCTAATTTTAGTCCCCGCTGTAATGCAGCATTTAAATACCCAATTGTTAAAGGATCTTTTTGAAAAATTCGATTTGACTTGCCATTATAAGCATGAGTAATAATGACATTGTTACCTGTTAATGCCAAAATATCATTAATATTTGGTGGTCCATTCCCAATGTGAATCATTACTGGTACTAAATTATTATTCTGCTGAATCTTAATTGTTTTAATAAGTGGTTGAAGTTCATTAACCCCAACAACACTCTTTGACATTCTTACTTTTAACCCAACAATAAAATCAGGATATTGATGAAGCTTTTGCGAAATTAATTTCTCATCAATATTATTAAGATCCAGTAATTCCCCTTGAAAAGGAATTCCAATCTTCGCAACATTTAATCAACAATAAACTTTTGTTTGATACTTATCTTTACAATGATAAAAATCATCAACAGCATCAGCGCCAACACTGCCAGCATCAATAACAGTTGTTACACCTTGACGAACCCCAATCTCATCAGGGTCATCCGTATATAATGATTGTTTTTCATAACAATGGGTATGAATATCAATTCACCCCGAACTCACATATGCTTTATTAAAAAAGTTATACTGTTCAAAATTAGCATATTGCTTTATATCAAAACTTGTCATCTTGCCAATGGCAATAATGGTGTTATCGTTTGTACTAATATAAATGGGCTGGTCATCAAGATCCAGAACATTATAAAATACTCGTTTAATTCTCTTCACCTCCTATGAAAATGCCGGAACCATTCCTAAAATCATGGCACCCAAAATTGCTCCCCCAACTAGTGGTTTTTTAATTCACATGAAAATCCCCGCACCAATACCAGCACCAATCCCCGCTAAGGGATTAAAAGTAGCGGCCGAAAAAATTACTAACGGTCCTAAGAATTTTCCAGTAGCATTCCCAGCACCAATCATAATATCTGTTCCGAGTCCTTTGGCTTCTTTTGGTTTTAAGATGCGAATTAAAATAATGACCACCCCAATAATCATTCCAATCACCGCTCCTAATAGTAGAGCTAAGAATGGGTTATGCATTACAAAGGCTAACTTATTTGAGGCTAGAAATACTGCGGGAACTCCAATTCCAACTCCAGTTAAAATTGAACCACCAACATCTAGTATTCCAACTAATGGCCCTTCTAAAATACGGGCAATTAAAAATCCAACCGCAAAGCCCATTGCGGCCGTATAGTCGCCAGTCACTAACCCATTTTTTAACATGGCGACTACAAAAATTTCATTTAAAGCTCCGATTCCTTTTTGCACAAATAAATATGTTGATAATACTACCCCAGCACTTAGCATCATTGTAATGATAATAAAGAACCAGTCTTTCAGTAAGATTCTTTCAAGACGATTAAATCCGCGCAAAAAATTTGATTCCTTACTATTAATACTTTCCAGATTTTGGCCAGCCACATTTGCTAATAAATTAATTTTTTGTGCTAACAATTCTAACTTATCATTTGCTTTTTGAAACTGATGTTCTACTTTATGATAATAGAGGTTAGTTTTTTTAAACTCTCATTTTAATTTAACATTATCAAGTAAAACTTTTTTACTCTTAGCATATTGAGAAAGTTTTTGGCCAACAATAATGTTTTCGCTTTCCAAAGTAGTAATAATTGTTAAATTATGATCAAGAGTATGTTGTAAATTAATTTTACGGTTAGTAATTTTTTCAATTTTAACTTGATATTTTTTAATTCTTGCATTATACTGCGCAATTTTTTTATTATTAATCTTATCAATTTCTTGTAACTTGGTTAATAATAATTCTTTGCTAATCCCCGAGTTTAATGGTTCGGCATTATTTAATAACTCATCATATTCGTTTTTAATAACATTGACATGTTCTGTTAAAAATGTCTCTTGTTCAAATGTAACTTCGGATTGTTTTTCAGTTAAGATTGTTTCTTTTGTTGTCAAATTATTTAATAATAATTTTAGTTTTTCATTTTTTCGACACAAAATTTTATATTGCTGAATAATTTTCTTTTTTGATTTAATTTCTGAATAATTTTGTTTGTAATCTTTAATATATGCTTTTGCATCCTTAACTAAAGTTTCTGCTTGTGATCACTTAGCACTAATTTTTTGGTAATGCTTAGTCACCTTTTCCAAGTTTTTTTGAGCATTAAGAACATTTTCTTGTTGAAACTCATATTCTGTTTTTAAAATTTCAGCTTCGGATAAAGTTTTAGCTTTCAACTGGCGAATATTTTTTTTCAAACTTTTAATTGCATTACGAATAACTAATCGTTTATTAAAATCTCTCTCATCTTGTAGTTTATTTTGATGAGTAGTAATTTGGGTTTCATAAATTAATAATTGTTTTTTAATTTTATCTGTTTTATTAATCATTGTTTGTAATCTGTTTGAATTATTTAGATCTCTCTTCATTATTGCACCTCTTCTATAATCCCGGGGTGAGACGTTAAATTATAATCAATATTAACATGTCCAAGTTGGACCAAGTCCCCTAACATTTTTATCCCCGAAGCTTTAACAGGTTTTAAATGAATAATATCATTTCAGGTGATATTACGAAAATAAGCAATCAAAATAAATAACACAATGGTTAACACAAACAAAACTCAAAATTGAACAGATAAAATTCCTTTTTGATCCCATGATGAACCAACTAAGATTCCTAACACAATACCAGGAATAGCATTCCCGGAAATAAATTGGGATAATACCCCAAAAATAATTGCTGGAAGACCAATTTTCTTTCCTGCATCTAAAGCGGCAATTAAAAATAACACGGGCATAATATAATTAAACAAATAATTTGCCGCGGGAGATAAAATTCCACTGGCAATGGCAGATAATTGGCGGGGAATATAACTATAAATTGTAATCATGATTGGCATCACAACAATCCCAATGATCATTGAACCAGCACCAACCATTAATGGGGAGCGCATCACTTGAAAGGTATCTTTTTTTCGCGTACATACTTTTGCCAAAGCAATTCCTCAGTTAGGAATAATTCGATGAATAACATCTTGGGTCAACGCCCCCGTTCCAATTGCGGAAGCAGTTGAGTTAAAAAAAATCCTAATCCAAATGCAAAGTGCGAAACTGGATCACCATTACAAGCATTAATTTCTCCCAATGTTCGGAAAGCCCCTAGTGCTTGTTTTTCTGGGGCATGAAACATTCGGGCGGTTCCAATTCCAATTGATAAACCGACCAATGCCCCAATAATAATTGCAATAATAATAGCAACACCTAAACTCATCTTGGTAACCTCCTAAAATATTTCAAGATATTTTGCCCGCACAATAATTTTCAATTTAATTTCATACTTAAGTTTTTTGTGGGGAAAAAAAGTTCCTAAAAACCGTTGTGATTTTAATTCACTATTATCAGATAACTCAACAACATCTAATGGTTCTAAATGAATAATAAAATTATTAAATTTCTTATATGCTAATTTTTTCATTTCTTCAAAAGCATTATTATATGCTTCACGAATTTTAAGACCTTTTCCGGTTACGATTAAATCGGTTTCTTCAATTTTTAAAATTGATTTGTCTTCTTGTTGATAAGTATTTATTAAAGAGGGTTGGGATGATTGAATTTTATCTTCGGGATTATTCATTTTGATGAACCTCTAATCAAGCGGTGGTTAATTTTTCACCTAACTCTTCCGTGTCCATAAATCCAAATCCTAATACTTGGATGCCTTGTTTAATTGCACTAACTCCCTCGTCAACTGATCGTAAATGATCAACTGCTTCATAATCAAATTCATTAGCAGCGGTAATGGCCCCAGCTCCCCCAGAGCCACAAAAACTAATTCCTAAATCAGCTTGAACTTCATTCATTACTTGCCCTAACTTCATATCAGCTAGCATCCCTTCAATAACAATTGCAGTTCCTCCCGCGGCTTCAACCCCCGCTTTCACATTAAATCCTTGACCCATTCGGTGGCCAATAACTACTAGTGGTTTTGTCATTTTTAAACCTCCTCCCAATTTGCTAAATGTGTTGCCACTAAAAAAATTTCTTTCTCACTAATTTCAAAATCTTTTTCACTTAATAACTTCAATAAATCATTTAAAAACTCTGTTGCTGCTTTGATAAATTCTGGTTTAATTTGTGCCCTAATCTCTGGTGTCAAATCAAATTCCAATTCTTGCTGGTGGTAAAAACGGTGAAGAAAGGCTAAAATATGATTTTCAAAAATATCATATGTATTACTAGCTATTTTATATTGGTCTGCTGTCATTAATTTTTTAACCACCATTTGGGCAGTACTTTTATCCACACCCATTAAAGATGATCACCTCTTTTCCCTATAATAAGTTTAAAACTAAATAAAACAAAAAAAGTTTCATTATTTATTTTTAAAAATGAAACTTTTTTTATTTTTTCAAAAAGGTATTTTGTAAAATATTAGTATAGTATTCTTCTCTTGAAGCAATAATTTGCTCATAAATTAAATCTAGCACATATAACATTGCATAACGTGTGGACTTTGTAATTAAATAATTATCATTCGGATTATAACTAAGATTTAAATTATAATCTCTTAGTTTTTTTAAGTGGTTTTGTAAATATTTACTAATTGTAAAAATAACAGCATGGTTCTTTTTGGCTTGCTTAACTAAATTTAAAACACTTTTGGTTTCTCCCGATAATGATAATGCTAAGACAACAAAATCCTGGTCAATAATTTGACTAAAAATTAAATTGTTTTCATGGTCTTTATTAAAATAAGTTTTAATACCCAACCGTAATAGTCGTGAGTAAAAGCTTTCCATTCATAAAGCTGATTCACCATAGGCAAATAATAAGATTGTTTTATTATTATTCACATAGTCAACAAATTTTTGAATAATTTCATAATTTAATAAGGCATTAGTTGCCTCTAAATTAGTTTTAATTTTAGTCAAAGTATTGTCGAGGTTATGATTATTTGGGTGCTTATTAGTATTAAAAGATGTTAAAATAATAATTAATTCTTTATAACCTTGAAGGCCAATTTCTTTACACATTCGAATAATGGTGGCCGGCGAAGAAAAAGTTGCCTTTGCTAATTGGTTAATATTATAATTATTAATTTTATTCAAATGATTAATAATAAATTCACTGATAAAAGAAAATTTATTTTCATTATTTTTTAAATTTTCTAATTTATTAATTAAGTTATCATAATTCATAAGTCTCGCTATCTCCTTATTATTCACTTATTTGTCCCTTACTTATAAAATTATCATAAATTATTCTAATTATTGTTTTTTTTTTTTTTTTAGTTAATAATATTATTTATTATTTTCAAAGGATATGTTAAGATATTTTAGTAATTGACAGAGGTAGTTTATTATTTATAAACTTGAGAAATACTCTTCGAACCTGATCTAGTTAATACTAGCGTAGGGAGTTCAAATTATGATGAATTAATTTTATATTCTATTATTTTGTTCTCTTTCTCATGTTAATTACTATGTAATTATTGTGTAAGGAGTTTTTTTATGGAGCAAACCGTTGAAAATTTTTATGATGCCAAGAAACAAAAAATAATTTTGTGGACCGGGAAAATCATTTGTATAATTCCCATTGTTTTGTATTTAGTTTTTCTAATTTTAACAGCTAGTTTAAATGCAACGTTATTAAGTAATTTATTACATATTAACAACGATGAAAATTTACAAAACATGCGGTTATTTTTAATTTGTTTTTGTAGTTTTGGATTAATTTTTGCGATTTTATACGCAGTGAGTTGTTGAATTTGTAAATACGAAGAATATTTAAACTATAAAATGCAGTTTATTTTACTAAGTATCTTTAGTTTAAATATTTTAAATTTAGTTTTAAATATTACAATTTATAGCCAAGAATTAAAACCGCAAGATACCATTTTTAAAGATAAAACTAAACAAAAAAAATTTTGACAATTATTTGGAATTAGAAAATGGTATACCTTTGATTATGTTATCATTGCGTTATTTGTGGGAATTACTTTAGCCCTAAACTATATTGAAAGTTATCTCTTACCCCAATTGCCAAATGGTGGTGGGGTTGCTTTAAAATATATTCCGTTAATTATCTTAGCTTTTATTCATTCAAGTTTAGCAGGATGAATTTGTGGGGCTGTTAGTTCATTATTAGCAATTTTATTTATTCAATCAGGATTTATAATTTCACCATGATCATTTATCCTAGATTATTTTTTACCAATGACAACTCCCTGCTTAGCAGGATGAATGCGATTCAAAGTTACAAATGATAAAAAATATATTACTTATATTAACTATTTAATTATGTGTATCACAATTATGCTAATTATTTACTTTTGACAAATTTTATCAGCAGTTGCTGTCTGAAACGTGTTATACCCGGATGCAATTTGAAAAGGTTATGCCGGATGATTATATGCTTTTGTTTATAACTTCATTCATATGTTCTTATTTACCTATCCGCTAACCCAAATCGTAGTGCCAATTGCTCTGCGGGGACTAGCACCTGTATATATAAATCGCTTTCAACAACATTATGGTTACTAATAAAATATTATTAATAACTATTAAAAGTTTAAAAAGGTTATTAATTAATAACTTTTTTTATTTTATAATGAAAATGAAGAAAGACTTTTCTTCGGAAAGGAAGCGGAAAACATAATGAAAAAATTAATTAATTTATTAGTGGCGTTAAGTATTAGTGGCGTAATAACTATCAGCCCAACTTTTAAAAACCAGCCTTCCAATTATCATCATTCAGAGAAGGCATTTAACCAGCATTGAACAAAATTGGAAAAATTTAGTTTTAGCAAAACAAAAATTAGTGCTCGTAAAGTAGTTACTTACAAAATTGGAAACAACAAAGATTTATATTATTTGGACTTAACAAATCCAACTAACCCTATTAGTAAGTTACTCTTTAAAAATCTTGGAATGTATCAATTTGTTTCCCCAATTGATAACATTTTAATTGGTTACCAAATTGGGGTATTCCCAAGTGCCTTGCAATATTTTGATTTAACTGATATTAACCATCCCGTTATAAAAAATCTAAATTTTAAAAATAACATTTATAACCTTGAAGTATTATCTTCAACACAACTTATCATTAATGCTGAAATAAATAATAAATCACAAATATTGATCGCTGATGTTCAAAATCCCCAACAACCAGTTTATAATTCTGTTAAGGTCGGAATCAATAATATTTCAGCTATTAAAGCAATTAGTAACCATGAAATCTTACTAACGTCTAAGGAACAGGAATTATCCTATTTAAATTTTAGTAATCCACAACAACCAGTTTTAACACCACTAAAAATTAAAGTGAATAATATTAATGAAATAAATAATATTTTACCATTAACCAATAATACTTTTATTATTAGTGATCTCGATAGTAATATGTGATATTTAAAAATTAATAATTCGCATCCTAAATTAACTGCTTTGCATCTGAAAGGATTAAGTTTATTAAGTAATTCTTTTATTGCAATTAATAATCAGCAAATCTTTTTTGTAACACCAAATAATTTAACCTTAACATATCTTGATTTTAGTGATTTAAATCATCCCCTCTTAATTCCTTATCACCAATATCAAAATGTTACTCAAATCGTTAAAGTTGATCAAAATGGAATTTTAATTAACCAAATGGCAGGTACTCTTACTTATCTTGATATTAGTAATTTGCAAGATTTAAAACCAACAAGTTTAACAAAGCAAACTTTAAATATTCCAATTCTTTCGTTAACAAATAATAACTGACTGATTGTTGACGAAACAGGAACTAATTGGTTACTCTATAATAATTAATAAATAAAAACTCTTAATTAATTAAGAGTTTTTATTTTTAGCTCAAATTGCTGATACTTCCTTGATCTTCATATCTTTAGCTTTAATAATTTTATTGCTTTTAACATTTAGTGGTTGTTGAAATTCTTTTTTATTACCCGATTTAATTTCACCATGCACTGCTGCTTTTCAATCATTTAATGTTCCCTTACGTGCTTTGGCATTTTTTCAATGCATTGCTAAACAATTATTAACCTCAACTTCGCCGCCCTTTTCGACAGGAACTAATAAATCAATTACTCACCCAAATTCTGTCTCCTTATTAAATTCAGTGATTTTAATAAAAGCTCCAGCAATATCTTTACGAAATAAAGTATTGTTTCGTCCGCCGGCTGGATGAGTATTATCTCATATCTTTCTTATTTCTGGCTCTGTTAATTTATAATTTTTTGCCATAAAAATCTCCTCTTTATATCTAAAACTATTATATTAATTATATAATATTTTTTGCATAAAGTATAGCGACCGACCCGGTTTTCCGAAGGTTCGTCATTCGGAATTAAGATTAACATCATAGTTAACATTTTCTTGTTTAGTCTTTAGCACCTCAATAAAAAATTATTTATTAAAATTTTATTTTTGAACAGGCACATTACTTGCTTTGCGAACTAGAAAAAATACTTTTAAAGCAATCACGGCTAATAAACCACTACTAATATCAAAGATGACTGCTAAAATAGTAGCGAAATAAGAAAAGCGAACATTTTTTCATAAAACAGTTAAGGATACTAAACTAAGAATTTCAAAAATTAAACCAATTAAACCAATAAAGAAACTAAAAAAATCTAGTTGCAGTGAAGTTTTTTCTAACTTCAAAATTTTAACTGTTGCATGGTTATCTTGCTTAACTTGTAGATGCTTAGTCCCAACAATAAAAGCAATTAAAACAAATAACATACTAGCTATGTCAAAAAAAATTGCCCCAATCGTAATATCATAAGATAAAATTGTATTATTTCAAAAAGGTTCTAGGGATAGTAAGCTAATAATTCCACATACTGAACCCACAAATCCTAATACAAAACTAGCAGTATCAGTTAAAATAATAACATTCCCAAGATTTCTAAAGACTTTTTTCATTTCTTCCGGTATCCTTATGTTCCTTGCTATTAATGTAAATAAACCTATTTTATGATTATAACTATTTTTAACAAAAAAACAAGCATAGTTTTGATACCCAAAAAGATAATAATTATTTAATTAAAGTAATTTTAAAAAAAAAAAAAAAACGTCCATGTTTTAATAAACGTTTTATAAATTAAAAATACTTTTTTTGATCATTTATTCTTAATTAAATTAGAAAAGGAAATGGGAAAATTATAAAAAGTTCTAAGAAGAAAAATCTTTTCTGGATGATTAAAACTTTATTAAGAGTCACATTAATAAAATAGAATATCCAAATGAGCTTGTCATATTATTAAATTAATATTTTCATCAATTATATTTACATAATACTTAAAAATATTATTTTATAACTTAGAAAAATTAATAGCCAAGGATACTTTTATCTTCAATAATATTATTTAACAATATTAATTCTAACTCTAACAGGGTCATCTTTAAACTAACTATGTTGCATTGGTGTTACAATAAGAATGAACTTGATTCTAAATAATATTTATGGCAAATTAATTTTGATTATAATTTATGTTTAGCAAATAAAGAATTAGCAAAATTAAGGTGGAATGGTTTTTACTTGCTTGAATAAAATTACAAATAATGAATCATATTATTTTTAAAAGTATGGTCTTGGTTACCATTTTTCATTTGTAAATAGGTAAAAATGATTTAGTTAGTTTAAATAACCAAATCAATAAAAATTATTAACTTTAATGTGTTACCTATTTACATCTTTATTTTAACTCTTTTATATTTAAAAAACTTATTTTTTTTAAAAAATTTCTATTAATTTTAGACATTTTTTCTATATCAAAAATAAGATTTTATAAATTAAACATTCGTAACTTTTTTAACAAACACAACATCCTCCAAATTAAAATTATCTGGGGTGTCAATTAGCTGATGATGGTATTTTCTTCAATAATATCATAAAATGGGAATTAAAATTCCAGCACAAATAAAGTCTGTTAAACCAATTAAAATAAAGAATCAAATTGGATTACCAGTTGCAATACTTATTCCATAACCAATTGCTAAGCATGGTAAAGCAATTACTACTGAGCGTAAACTATTAGTAAAAGTCGCCATCATTGATTTATTAATTCCTTGAAAGAAAGTTAAACATATAAAAGTTAATGAACATGTTGGATAAGCCATAAAATATATGACAACTCATCAATGGTATTGTCCCGCATCTTGGGCAGGAAAAGCAAACAACTTAATCATATCACCGGCAAAAATCATAATTAAAATAAAAATTAAACAAAACCAGATTATTAAAACTAAACTAACCCGTTTTAGCACTTGTCAAATCCGATTATATTTTTTTGCCCCATAGTTATAAGCAATAATTGAACGAGCCCCCTGCGTTAAACCAAACCCAACAGAAATTATAAAAGTTATCCATGGGTTAATAGCTGCAATTAATTGTTGAAGAATAGCAATATTGTTTTCATACTTTTGATTAGGTAGTAACACTGCTAAACTAGTTGCAACATAAGAAGTTAACATAAATGATAAGCTAATAATAAAATTAGGCAGTCCCGCTTTCATAAAATTAGCAACATTATTTCATTTTATAAAAAATAAATCATGTTTATTAAAACGAGCATTACTATGCTTAAAACAAAAAATTAGTATTATTCCCCACCCAAATTGGACAAAATAAGAAAGCACAGTTCCTAACATTGAACCAACCATTTCTAAGTGACAAACTTTCATAAAGAAAATGCTTCCGGCACAATTTATTAAAACAGAAGTGACAATTGACATCATAACCCAGTTCATTTTTCCTTCACTGCGAAGCATTGATAAAAACCAATAACTTAAAAACATTAAAGGTGTTGATAATAAAAGTGGATATAAATAGCTTCAACATAACTGTTCTGTAATTGGATTATAATATGATCCCATTTGGCTCGTAATTAAAATAGCATGCCACTGGGGAAAAATTATGCAAAAAATTACGAAAGCAACCATAATTGAAAAAATAGTCGTAGTGGCAAAACCATTCCCCGCAATCTCCTTCATTTTTTGGTTATTACGTTGCCCATAGGCAATGGAAAAATTCATTGCACATCCTAATCCAATCATAATACTAAACGCTAGAATTAAATTATTTACTTGCATTGAATATTGGGTTGCAACATTAATAAAAGAACGCATCTCATTATAAGGAATCATTGTCACAGCTTCTACTCCGTAAAGATGATTAATAATATTATATTGGTTAACATACCACGGATCATACATTAAATCAGGAGTAGCATATGCTAGTGCTAATTCTTTATCAATAATATTATAAGCTCCTTGAATTACCATAATTAAAACAGTTGGTAAACAAAAATATAAAATAGCAATTCAGGGTTTTGCATAACGAAACTTTTGCTCATTTTTTGTCATTATTAAACTCATTAGTCATCCCTCCTTTCGCTTTAAATATAAAAAGGACACCAAAAATTAGTTGTTTCATAGTTTGGTGTCCTTATTTATATTATAAACCTCGCAAGGAGGGTTTTTTAATTTTATTTATAAAATTTATAAAATAACTTTATACCATCGTAATAAACCTACAACGGCATTAATTAAATTAATTGTTCACAAAATAATCATGTTAATATTAATAAAACCGGTAATCCCACTGTACATAATAATTTGGGTAAGATTAACGAAAATTCAAAATATTCACTGTTCTCGTAAACCACCAATCATTAAAAGCATTGCAATAATGCTTAAACCAGTATTTAAAGTGTCTAACAAATGGGGTGCTAATTGATTATCATAGTCATACTGACCAGTAATTAGCTTTGATAACCAGGGAATTTCAAAATAAAAAATGACAGAAATTATGATCCCAATAATAATGGCCCCCACAAGGACATAGTATCATCGTCATTCCCGGATTTTAACTTCAGTTTCGCCAGCCCCGATTCGTTTTTGCCAGTGGTACCAACCAATAATTTGAAAAGGTAAAAAGAAAAAGATGTTTAATTGAGCAGCCCCAATATAACCTCAGGCAAAGGCAAATAATCCATAAATAATTACATTAATCGTTCCCCAGAAA
The DNA here is from genome assembly GCF_040940205.1 of Spiroplasma sp. DGKH1. Classification (NCBI taxonomy): domain Bacteria; kingdom Bacillati; phylum Mycoplasmatota; class Mollicutes; order Entomoplasmatales; family Spiroplasmataceae; genus Spiroplasma; species Spiroplasma sp. DGKH1. The sequence goes on from NZ_JASTWG010000001.1 coordinate 57,195, forward strand.
AAATTTGATAAGCGCCCAAAAGCAATTAAAAAGATACAAATAATCCCCGTAAAACTAGCAATTCCACTTAGCGATAATAAAACAATTTTTCATACCTGCGTATGATTAGCAATTGCCCCACTAATTACAAATCATGAGGAAGAATTATTGAAAAAATAATTAAAATCAATAAATGATAGCACTAATGTTAGCAAAGCAATAATGATAATTGCAATTTTAAACTTCAGATTTAAGTCTTTTAAATCTGATTTAATACTTTTATAACCTAAAAAATTATTAATAGTAAAAGCCTCCTTTAATAAAAAATGATATTTTAGTAATTTAAAATATCATTTCAATTTTTATAATTTGTCTAAAAATGTATAAACCTCTTGGTAATTTGGTTCCGAACTAACAGGGTTTACAATTTGTAAATAAATAATCTCATTATTTTCATTTAAAACAATGACACTACGAGCTAATAAGTTATTAAAATCAAAATATAAATTAGTTTTATTGCCAAAATCTCGATAGTTAGTATCAGATAATAAAATATGATTTGGATTTAAAAAAGATTCGCAACCTCTGGTTAAGGCAAACGGTAGATCACGTGATATTGTAATTAACTGCACATCAGGATATTTGCTAACTAGCTTATTATTAAACTCGCGAGTTTGTAACATACACACACTAGTGTCAATGCTCGGAATTGCGGAAATTACTTTGTATTTTTTCTTAACATCAGTCAAATTAAAATCTTCAAATTTTGTGGTGTCCGCTTTAAAAATTAATTTATCCCCCACTTTTATATGGTTTTTAGGAAGTAATGTATAAACATCACCTTGCATAGTTTTTATAGCCATTTTGTTCACTTTCCTTTTCTATAATTGTATTATAACTTGTTTTTAATATTTTATCAGAATTTAAATTCTAATATTTTTATTTTATAAATTATTTCAAGCAGTTGCAATAATCTCCTGCACTTTTTGATCAGTTATGTTATTAATTGGTGCTGATGTTTGTTGCAATAAACAAATAAATTCAATGTTTGCTTTTTTATTGCCAGTGATTGGTGAATAATCAAGATCTAAAAAACTAAAATTGTTTTGTAAACTTAATGCGATAATTTTTTTAATAACTTCATAATGAATTTCCTGACGATTAATTTTTCCCTTATTAACATTTTCGCGGGTAGTTTCAAATTGTGGTTTAATTAATAACACAGCATAATGCTTTGGTAATAAAATATCTTTTAAAACCGGGATAATTTTATCTAATGAAATAAAAGAAACATCACAACAAGCAAATTCAATGCCATCGGCAAATAGCTCTTTATTTGCATAACGAAAATTAGTTTTTTCTAAACTAATAACGCGCTGATCACTACGTAATTTTCAAACTAATTGGTTGGTTCCCACATCAACAGCATACACTTTTTTGGCATCATTTTGTAATAAACAATCAGTAAATCCTCCAGTAGAAGCACCAATGTCCAAACAAACTAATCCCCCCACGGGAATTTGAAATGTGCGAAGCGCTTTTTCTAATTTATAACCTGCTCGCGAAACATATTTTAATTCATTGCCACGAATTTTAATGTCCGCATTATCATCAACTAATGTCCCCGCCTTCAAAATTGGTTCATTATTAACTAAGACATTATTACTTAAAATTAGCGCCTTGGCTTTTTCACGCGAAGGAGCTAATTTTTTATCAACTAATAACTGATCGATTCTAATTTTCATTTTTTACCTTCATATCTCTTTTCTAACGTTGTCATGGTCATAAAAATGTTTTATTACTTTTTTTTAAGTGTAGTTTACGTAATAATATCACTAATGCAATAATAATTATAGTAATAATTAATAAAAAAATTAAAAAACAAATTCAATTAGTTTTTCGTTTTAAATAACGCATTTCTTCAAAAGGCATAATATCATAACCATAGTAGCTAATAATTTGACCGCGGGTTCTTTTAGCTAATAGTAAAGATAAAACGTGGAGTCCCAAAGTGGCTAATAAAACAATACTAGTAACAGTAATTTCCGTTTTTAAATTTTTAACATTACCAAGTTTTCAAAATCCTAACACAAATTCTTTCTTGCCAATGTCATAAGCATGTTGTAGAGCAATTAAAATCCCTAAGGAAATTAACCCTAATAAGTAAATTAATGTTGCTAATCAATTGATAACAATTTTACGCACAATACTTTTTTTATAAATACTAAAAACAAAATTAGGAATAGTTTCATGACCGGTTTGAAGTTGTTGATAATATCTCTTAACTTCCCCGCGAATAGTTGATAATTCAAAACAACCATAAAAGAAAATCCCAACCGCTAAAATTAATAAAGCAATTAGTAAATATGGATATGGTATTAATTGAACTTTAATATTGGCAAAAGATGCTTCCGCAAATTTAATTCCCCCAGGCATTAAATCAGATAATTTTTGCTGTGAATTAGGAAAATAACCTTTGCTTTTTGCAACATAATAAATTGTAATAAAGAATGCTAAAATAAAAATTCCTCCCAAACCAAATAAAAGATAACAACTAGCACGAAATTTTTCTCAAATTATCTTTTGTTTAATAAAACCCGGAATCTTATCTTTTATTTCATTATCATTAGCAAATCCTAATGGTGGTTGCACTAAGTTCGGGTTATTAATTTGGCTAAGTGGTGGCGAATAGTTTTGTCCCGTTGGTGAGGAATTATTCGACTGGGGTTGGTGTGGTGGTAAATTTGGTTGATAATCATTATTAATAAATTCATTACCTTTATCTTTTTTCATTTTTTGTCTCCTCATTATTCTTTTTGTATTTTAAGTTTGTCGCACCTAAAAAAATATCAAAAGGTTATTATTAATAAATGATACATAACAAAATTTTAACATTTAAAATGTTTAAAGATAAAATAATATTTTTCTAAAAAATGAAAAAATCCTAAAGTTTTTGTTTAGGATTAGTAATTAAATAATTAATTTTTTGCACTCGTTTTTTAGTATCCCGGTAAAATTCTAACGCTTGGTCTTCTTTCAAAATATAATCAGTGATTTTTTTGAAAAAATATGCGCCATACGTTTGTGATCATTTTAAGGAAACAAAATCATCTGTTAACTTCGCTTCAATCATTTTTGAATAGTTGCTAATAATGTAATTACTTTCTAATAATAAATTAGCGATATTATGGTATTTAAATAAATAATAGTTAGTTTTTGGTAACTGGTATTTTTGCACCAGATTAGCCAGGTTGGTTGGGATAACCAAATGGTGAGTGTTTAAATCAACAATAACTTCTTGTGGTTGCCATAAGGGAACATAATGAACCTGGGCTTTTAACTTTAGCATTTTCTGATACTCTGGTTCAATCATTCATCGACGTGCTCACTTATTATTTGCTCAATTATAATAAGAAAATTTATCAAACATTGTTTAAGCCCTCCTGGTTAATATAATTATTCCTGCAATTTATTAACTATGAACGATATCCTTTCACTAACATTGCAAAAGAAATAATTAAAATATTAACAAAAAAGAAAATTGTAATAATAGGAACATAGGCTGGGAATTGGAAGAATGCTTTAAATTCTGTTCACATTAAGATCTGTCAAATTAACCCAATAACTAACCAAATTAGCATTTGCAAAAACATTAATAAATTATAAGAAAATTGTTGTAATTGTGATAAGCGGTACCACATAAAGTAAATGGGAATTAAACTAATTGCCATTAGTAAAATTGAAATAACCAATAAAATGTAATTTGTTGTAACATACTTTTTCGTTGATATAAAAGCAGGAAAGATCATAATAACAGCAAACCCAATTCCTAACACAATCATTCCAATGTTTGAACGCATACGAGCGCGAAGTTCTTTTTTGGTTGAAATGTTAATAAAGCGGAGCCATGCTAAGAACTGATTATTTCCCCGGTATGAAGAAGAAGATGGCATTAAGATACTAATGGCCATTCGTAAGGCAAGACCAATAACTAATAGTATTAAACTAATTGGTGTTAAAAATACTAAGAAAATTGTCCCCGCTTTAATGGCCCCGTTTGCTAAGTTAAAAATACCATCCAAGCCATCTTGGTTCATAATAATCCCAAAAATTGAAAAAACATTTGGTTGATAAGGTTGTCCGTTTGTTCAGTGAATCACCCCATCATCAATATTCGTTCCATATCAAATTTCTTTATAACCATTGGCTGTGTGGGAATTATCCGTAAGTGATATTAAAAATAATCCTAAGAATAAAGCAATATAACAAGAAACAGCACCAATTCATAAACAAAGTTTTCCAACTTTTAAGCGGATATTTCATTTTCAATGGGGAGTCTTAACGTTTAATAATAATATTAAAACAAATAACCCAGTCCCCGCCGCAATAATTCCAAAGATTGGTAAAAAAATATATAAATCTAACGCCCAAAATTTAAATAAACCAAAACCATCTAACGCAAAGATTCCTTGGAATGAAGCGTACGATAATAAAAAGTTTAAAAGATTATAAGCACTGCTAGCTTTAATATTTGGTAAAGGGTTAGTTGCCATTCCCTCAATACTTAAATTAGTAATGATATTGTTTTTAATTGCACCCACTTGATTATTTAAACTTGGTGTAACTGCAATCCCAATAATGGCAAAAATCACAAAAATTGCTCAAATTGCCCCAAATTTTAATCAAGATGTTAACGCCATTAAAAGTCCTCCTATTGTGTTCTATGTAAAATAATTTTTGATAAGCAAAAGTTTTCCATTGTTTTAATTATACCAAAAAAAGTTAATGAAATTAACACTAACTTTAAAAGTTCCGTCATTTACATCATAATTCTTTCCACTGCTTTGATATCAGGTATTGATAATAAAGAAGACTTCACCTGATTTAGTTTATCAACATTTGCAACTTTAATAATTAATTTAATGGTAGTTGCCATTAAAGATGGCGCACTATGAGCGTTAATCATTTGAATGGCAGCGTTTAAATGACTTAAAATTTTTGTTACATCTACTAATAACGCCGGGCGATCAATGGCTTCAATTTTAATGGCACAATCATATTGTTTATTTTTAGAAACACTTTCGTTTCAACTAACTTCCACTTGTCGTTCTTGTTTTTCGGCAGTCTGAATATTTTTGCAGGTACGCAAGTGCACTTTAATTCCCTCGGCTTTTGAAACATAACCAACAATATCTTCATACGGAATTGGTAAACAACATTGGGAAATCACAACCTTAATGCTGGTAATTCCTTGGACAATAATGTCATCTTTTAACTGGGCTTTTTTATATTGTTTATCTTGTAATTTTTTTAAGATTTTTTCATTTTGGCTAGTTTCATTATCTAGGTAAATTAAGTTAACAGCTTCTTCAATTGAATATTCATCATTAGCAACATCTAACAAGAAATCTTCAATGTTATGATAATTAATCGCTTCTAAACGCTCTTGTTGTCCTTCTGAATCAAGGAGTTTTCATTTAAAATCTTTTTTGGCAATGTAGTCTTCAATGTTAGCTTTGACTTGCTTAATCTTTTCTAAATTAGCAGATTTAGTATCCCCCGTTGTTTCGGCAATTTCACGTTTTAAATATTTTTTAATTTTTTGCCGGGCCGATGAAGTTTTAGCAATCACTAGCCATGAATGGTTTGGTTTCTGAGATGGTGATGTTTTAATATCAACAACATCCCCGGATTTTAAAACAGTGGCGATGGGCGAAAAGAACCCATTGATTTTGGCTCCAATCGTTTTTTCCCCAATTTCCGAGTGGATCTTGTAGGCAAAATCTAATACTGTTGAACCAAACGGTAAGGTTACAACTTTTCCATTCGGAGTTAACACATAAACTAACGAAGAAAAAATATCATTCTGAATGATTTCTTCCATTAGTTGGTCCGAACGATAGGCCTCTTGTTGAATTTCATCTCGTTCTTGGGCCGTGATATTTTCTAAATCCAAAATCCGTTTAAAGATATCTAGTCGTTCATCAATATCTTTTTGTTTTTTGGCAACATCATAATTTTCGCCTTCTTTGTATCGTCAGTGGGCCGCCACCCCTTGTTCCGCAATTTCATCCATTTCTTCAGTCCGAATTTGCACTTCAAAAATTGTTCCATCACTAGCAACAATTGTTGTGTGCAACGATTGATATAAATTATTTTTCGGTGTTGCAATATAATCCTTAAAACGGTTATTAAGCGGAGTAAAGTGTTGGTGAATATAACCTAACACCTTATAACAATCATCAACAGAATGAGTTATAATCCGTACCGCTAAAATATCATGAATATCATCAAAGTCTTTTCCAAACTGGTTCATTTTCCGGTAAATCGAATAAATTGATTTGCTTCGCCCAAAAATGCGAACATCCATCCCCTTTTCGTTAATTAAAATATTTTTAATTTCGGTAATTTTTTGAGCCATGTTAGATTCACGTTCTTTATTACTTCATTCTAACAAGTGGACAATTTTAGTATACTGGGCAGGATTCATAATTTTAAAGGATAAATCTTCAATTTGAGATTTAACTGCCTTCATCCCAATCCGGTGGGCAATGGCTGAATAAATTTCTAAACTTTCTTTGGCAATAATTTGTTGTTTTTCTGGCGATAAATAATTAATTGTTTTTAAATTATGTAAGCGATCAGCTAATTTAATAATAATAACCCGAATGTCCTTGGCCATCGATAAATATAATTTTCGTAAATACTGGGCCTTAATCTGCGTACGGTTTTCTTTAGCAAAATAGCTAACTTTTGTAACAGCTTCTACTAAATCCGCAATTTCTTTCCCAAATAATTTTTCAACTTCTTCAAAAGTAGCCGGGGTGTCTTCTAAAACATCATGTAACAATCCAGCGATTAATGTTTTAGGCCCCATCCTTCACTGCGCTAAAAAAAAGGTGGTTCATAAGGGATGAATAATATAGGGCGCACCACTTTTGCGAGTTTGACCTTGGTGTTTCTCACTAGCATAGTGGTAGGCTTTTTCAATTTCTGCTAAGGTGTTCTGATCCTTAATATATAATTTAATTTGATCTAACACCGTGGCAAATTTTATTTGGTCATCCATTATAAACACATCCTTTTCTATCTTTGCGTCTATAATTATATAATTTAATTAATTAATATTCAATAATAGCGCGGTGCGGGTAATCTTTTAATTGGTCACTACCATTTAAGAAAGTTAACTTAATTAAAAACATCATTCCAACCACTTCTGCTTGTTGGTCAGCTACTAACTCGCAAATTGCTTTGGCCGTTCCCCCCGTTGCTAAGACATCATCAATAATTAACACTTTATCATTAGGCTGTAAATCTCCTGCATGAATTTCCAACGTATTCGTTCCGTATTCTAACGCATACTCGGCTTTCACAGTAGCGCGGGGTAATTTATGGGGTTTGCGAACAGGAATAAATCGTAAATTAGCCGCATAACTAACTGCCGGTCCAAATAAGAATCCACGGGCTTCTGGCGCTAAAATAACAGTGGCCCCCACTTCGTGCGCATAAGCAACCATCTCATCAATTACTGTTTTAAAAGCGGTGGTGTTATTTAATAGAGGCGTAATATCTTTGAAAATAATTCCTTGCTGTGGAAAATCAGGGATATCAATAATATATTTCTTTAAATCCATTGTTCTGCTCTCCTTTTGCTAGTCATTAACACCAGCAACAATTTGTTCATCAATTTCAACCCGTTGCGAGTCTAAATAATTTTTAACCCGGATTTTATTTAATGCCCGGTATTTTTCTAACGCCACTCAAATCGGGATCGCTAAGAATAACACACTAAACATTCCAATTGCTAACCCAATGAAAACAGTAATGTTAAAGCCAAAGACACTTCCCGAAAAGGCCGCTAAGATAATTAAAATAATTGCAAAGATGGCCCCTAGAGTTAAACAATGACGAAGCATTTGTTTAATTGTTAAATTGGCAATTTTTTGTAAAAAGTTATGGGTATAATTATAATTCCGAAATTCTTTGTTAATTAATTTAATTTCTTTTTTATTTTTAGCAGCTAAATCTTGGGCAATTTTTCATTGCGTTTTAAGATGTTCAGCAAACTCTTTCTTCACTTCTTTTTGTTTTAAATTAGGGTTGGCCACCATTAATTTTTTAATTTCTTCTTGCATGTAAACTTTTTTAGCCCGGCGTAAACGGCGAACTTGGGCGCGGTGCTCACTCATATATGTAAAGAAAGTTTCATATTCTTTAATATTAACCAGTTTTTTGTTTTGTTTTGCTCGCGCCATGACAATCGCTCCCATTGCTCACGCAAAACCAAAGATGGCGATAAAGGCAATACTCATTTCAAAAGTTAAAAGAATATGGGCAATTACGACAATTGAAACACTAACTGCTAAGGTAAAGACAGCGGCACATAAAATTCCAATAAATTGTGCTCAGTCTAATCGGAATAATGTATAAACAAAGATACAAGCAATTCCAATTGCTAAACTAATCCCCGCTGTTTTTAAGATATAGGTTTCCATCACTGGTGAGGTTTTTTCTAAGTTAAAGACCGGGTCTTCGGGGGTTAAACCATAATACCCAGCAATTGATGAGAGCAATTCACGGGCAAAATTACTTCCCGAAATATTAGTACTAATAACTAATAATTGTTGACCCATTGACATATCATCAGCTTTGATAACATATAAATTAAAACTAAAATTATAACCACGCGTTGCTTGTAAATGTTTTAATTCTTGGGTCATCTCTTGAATTTCCGCTGCCGCATCATCGCGATGACGTCAAATATCACTAGCAACAGTAATATTAGTTCCTGGTTTAATTGTACTATCAATATTTGCTTTCCCAGCAAAACCAATAATTAAGGCAATGATAATTAAGATGATTCCCACAATTGGCGAATATTTCGTAATATTATATAATGAAAATTTTGGTTTGAATCGTAACTTGTGGGGTTTTTTTGGTTGGCCTTCCACACTGGCGGTAGTTTCGTTAACATCACTTGTTGGTAAGGCAAAGAAACTTTCACTTAGTAATTGACCTTCCCCATTCACCACTTGGTGGGGGTGTTTTTTTTGTTGGAAATAAGTTAACAATGAAAAGCGAGGAATATCTAACCACGTAACTTTTTCTTGTCAACGAAGTTTAATAATAATCCAGTACATAATCCGAGCCACGGCAAAGACCATTACTAATGAAATTATTAAAGCAACTAGTAAGATAGTGGCAAATGATTTAATATTATTAGTTCCTGCTCAGAATAATGATAATCCTAAGACTAATAAGACAACTAAGGCATCCACAAAAACAGCAACCGTTTGTTTATTGGCAATTTTCATCGCCGGTTCATAAGGTAAACCATTTTGATAGCGCTCACGCTTATAGCGTGAAAATAGCAAGAGATTTCCTTCTAAGGCGATTCCAAAGGCAATAATAACCGCAGTAATACTTTCGGGGGAAATTTGGACTCCTAATAACGATGAGAAGTATAACGTTAAAATAATCGTAAAGGCTAAGGTTAGAATTGCTACAAATCCAAACAAACGATAGTAAATTAATAAATAAACACAAATCGCCGCCGCAATAATTCCTAACACAATCATTGAAACATTTAAAATATTACGTGAAACAACCGGTGGAATTGTGGTATGACCACGCACAACAAATTTTAAACCACTTAAGCCCCCATTAACTAAGTTACTAATTGTGCGGGCTTCTGTATCAGTTGAAGTTGCAATTTGGTTAGAATTTAAACCGGGAGTTGTCCCCTTATTAATGGCATTATAGTTAATAATGTATTTTTTATACTTATCTTTTATTTGGGGCGTATAGTTCACAATACCAGTTAAATATTTTCGTAACGGGTCAATGTATTGATTTTTAATTGCTTTTTTATCATTGGGATCAATTACTAGTTTATCTAAAGAAACAGTAGTAAAGCGAAAACTATCTTCTTGCATTAGTTTCACTAATTCTGGATGACTCATTCCACTAGTTGCTAAATCTAGTAAGTTGCGATAGACAATAATTCCCCCTTGCCCCTCATCTTTGTAACTAACATCAAAAATACTACGAACATTAAGAATATCAGTGCCGTTTAGGTTGGGTAAAATATTAACATTAAAATTAGTAGCGATCGCTTGAATATTATCCGTATCATGGCGTAATTCATCAATGAATTGGCCAAGATCCGTTCAAATGTATAATGGTTCGGGTGACCCTTGACTAGGCGTTAAACTTTTAATAATAGCATCTCATTTCGCCTGGTCTTTAATATTTAAGTTAATAATTGGGTGGCGAGTTTTATCAATCCCCGCTTCGGCGCCAGAAATTACATCACTTAATGGTGTTCGTTCTTTATCACTAACTAGTAAGTCAGTGCCATCCCCTTTCATTAAATAAATGGCTCCTAAGCGTTGAATATCAGTTTTTAAATCAGCATACGACTTAAATAAATCCTTCCCGGCAATTAATTCTAACCCATTATGCCCTAATGTTTGCAAGTATAAGTTAGTATTATTTAACGGGTCAAGCTTGTTACGTAATAAATCTAGTCCTTTTTTATTATCACCGTTGGGAGAACCATCGGGGTTTTCTACGGTTGTATCAAAAACATTAATTTGAACTTGATAACCGCCCGAATAAGCAATTCCTAATTTATAAGAATAAGAAAAATTTTCACCAGAAAAAACCGCACCCACGATCATGGCACACGTTAAAATTAATAAGACAAAAATTCTAACAATTAATTTTGTTAAAACCTTTCTATTAACTGGTTTTTTTATTGTCTTTACTTGTTGTTTTTCTTTCACAATAACACCACTCTATATTCTTATCATTATCCATATGTTTCTTGGTTTAACCTTTTTTATTAGTAAACATATCTTTAAAATCATCTAACTTTACATCTTGATTAATGATTTTTTCATTATTCATAAATTCAATAATCCGGTTCATTTTAATATTAAAGATATAATAGGCGCTGTCACTAACATCAATTACTTTTTTATCAGCCAAAATAACTTTTAGAAAGTAATTAGCAACATCAACTTCGCTAATATTAGGATTAGCTAACTTAAAATCAATGGTTTTTAATCTGATCATTTTAATGATATAATCGGCTGTTTGCCGACGGAATTTTTCTGTATTTTCCATTAAGCATCCACCTTATTTCAAATCAATTACTATTATATATTAGTTCTTTTGAAAAATTAAGTAAAATCTGAAAAATATTTAAAAATTTATCAGGTTTTTTCGCGTAATTGGGCAATAATTGCTAAACCATTACTAGTTAAAACCCGGCCCCGCGGAGTTTTTATCAAAAATCCTTGTTGTAATAAATACGGTTCAATGACATTAGTAATGGTTAACAACGGTTCATTAATAACTTGGCTGAGAGAAACCAAGCCAACCGGTTGAGTACCAAAAAGTTCGTTAATTGTTAATAAATAATTAATTTCTAAACGATTTAACCCCGCGGGAGCATAATTTAAGTTAGTTAAAATGTCCTGTACTTCCGCTAAAGTAAGATTGGTTTTATTGACAACTAAACTATAGTCATAGACATGTTTTAACAAGTTAACAGCCTGGCGGGGATTATTGCGCGTAAAACTAGCAAGATAAGCAACCACATTACTATCTAAAATAAGATGGTACTTTTCCATTGTCGTGGTGATAATTTGACAAATTTCGGTTGGTTGATAAGGGCTGAGATAAAAATGGTGGAGAAAGCGGTTTAATAATGGGCTTGGCAATTGGTGTACTAAGGTCGTGGCCCCAATAAGAGTAAATTTTGGCAAGGCAAGATTGATAACACGCGTATTATAATCTTTGCCAATCACTAAGTTTAGTTGATTGTCTTCTAACACCGGGTATAAGATTTCCCCAACTTCTTTAGCAATTGAATGAATTTCATCAATAAAGACAATTTCATAGTCGTGCAGTTGGGTTAAACAACTAATTAAATCACTGGGCTTTTGTAAATTTGGTCCGTGCAAAACATGTAACTTGCTATTAGTCACCTTGGCAATTAAATACGCCAAACTTGTTTTTCCTAACCCACTGGCTCCCGCAATAATGATGTGGTCGAGGGGTTCTTGCTTTAATTTGCTAGCCGCAATTGCTAGAGTTAAATTCTTTTTAATTTGTTCTTGACCGATATATTGGGTGAAAGTCTGCGGGCGAAAATTATAAGTAGACATACGAACTCGCTTTTTGGAGCACTTGTTTTAAATATTGGTCAAGATTATCACAATGATGGTCACTTTCGTTAATTGCTTTATAAATAATTGGAAGCGAATAACCAAGGGTCTTTAAACAATCAATCACACTATTTTGGAGATTGTTATATTCCTTGCGAAAATAAATTTTTTGCAGATGCATAATTAAAATCCGAGCGGTATGGGATTTAACTCCTTTTAGCTTACTTAAAGTTTCAATGTTATTTTCCTTAACATAACTTAATAACTGGTCAACACCAACCTGGGTTAGAACATTATAAGCTGTTTTTAAACCAATGGTGGGAATTGTTAATAAATCTAAAAATAGTTTTTTAGTCTCTAAATTATAAAAACCAAACCACTGGTAAGCAGCAAATTCGTTATTAATTAAACAAGTGTAGACCTGGAAAAGATCCTGTTCATGTAAGTTAATTTCTTTGGGGGTAATTAAGGTAATTTCATACCCATAATTATTAATTTCTAATAAGATTTGGTGGCCCTTAATTTGGCGGATAATACCTTTTAAATAACTATACATTTTAATCATCCCTTCTCGTTTGTTATTTCACATTTTGAGAATGGATTTCCTTGCGAAAATTTAAAAAGTTACTAAAATTTTTAGTAAGTTAACCATCTTGACTAAATCATCATGGTTTTTTTGTAAAATTTCGCGAAGATGCGCTTTTTGAAAGGCATAGAGATTATGATTTAAGTGCTTATGATCATAGGTATATAACGCATCTAATGTGCGTCATAATTTATCCCAGTAGTCTTTATCATGGTTGTCATTTTTCAATAAGATTTGGTATAACTCATCATTTTGTAACACATAATCTGGTTGTTTCACTGTGATAACTTCTCCCGTGGGATGGCTAAACCGTAAAATATTTTGGTTGTGGTATAAATCATAAATATCAATAATTTTGATATTGTCGAGATTAAAGCGAAACATCTGTTTTTTGGCCATATAATTTAAAATTGTCATTTCTAAATCTTTTCCCAAGACTAAAAAGGTTTTAATTTTTTTGCGGAGCACCAGGCGGTTTAAAAAATGGGCAAACGATTTTAGACTTTGTTGCTTTTTATTATTAATTGTTCAGTTCAAATGATATTGGTAGTTAATTAACTCATCAAGAGGTTTAGTTTGTAAATCAACCAAACTGCTAAGAACACTTGTCCCAATTAAAAATGGTTTTGAATGACTATCTTGCAAATGGTCATACAACTGGTAGTCTTTCCGAAAGTGATACGCTTCAAAATCAAAAGCTAACATTGGAAATGCCAGGTTCCCAATAATTTCTTGTAACACTTGGGGCTCATATGTAATTGTAATTCCATTTACGACATGCTGTGCCATTTAACCGCTCTTTTCTATATTATTATTTAATTATGATAAAAAAGGATAATCTCCTATCCTTTGCATTGTGTTAGTCCCATTGGGCATTATGATAGACTTGTTGCACATCATCATCTTCTTCTAATAAATTAATTAATCCTTCAACTTTTTCCTTGGTACTGCTGTCCACTTCGACAAATTGGGTGGGATTCATAGTAATTTCCACCACATCAAAGTCATTAATCTTTTTCACTTCGGTCAAGAACTTTTTCACCTGCATTAATTTATCGGGAGCTGTGGTAATAATAAAATTATTATTTTCCACTTGTAAATCTTCCGCTTCCGTTTCTAATAATCATTCTAAGACTTCATCTTCGTGAAGGTGATCATTGCTAAAGGCAATCATCCCCTTGCGTTCAAATAAATAAGCCACTGAATTGGTTTGGCCAAGACTCCCACCTTTTTTAGTAAAATAACTACGAACATTCGCAGCTGTCCGGTTACGATTATCCGTTAAACAATCAACAATCACCGCCACGCCGTGGGGACCATAACCTTCATAACGAACTTCTTCATAATTATCAGTTGTTGTTTCACCAGCCGCTTTTTTGATCACCTTTTCATAATTATCCTTGGGCATATTATTTGCCCGCGCTTTTTCTAATACTAACCGTAGCGCGGGGTTAGATTCAATATTTGGTCCACCTTTTTTAACTGCCACGCTAATTTCCTTGGCAATTTTAATAAAAATTTTAGCCCGTTTAGCATCTTGGGCGTCTTTCCGGTGTTTAATATTAGCAAATTGTGAATGTCCTGCCATGTTGTCCCTCCTTAATATCTTAACATTTGACATTTATACTATATTATATTTTAAAGGGTTTTTTATGATTTGAAAAGAAAAAAATCAAAAAATAGCAATAAAAAAGTCACCAAAATAAAAAACAAGTTTAAAAAACTTGTTTTAAATAATCCTGATAATAACTCGGTAATTCTTAGTCACGAATTACTAATTCATTTTGTAAAGCTAAAACTTTTTCCGCTCCTAATATTTTATCGGCAATTGCTAAGGCAAAATTCATGGTTGAACCAACTGAAGCACCGGTAATAATATGCCCATCGGTAATGGCGGCCATTTCATCATTGTAAATTGCTTTTTCCATTCCACTTGTGCACCCTGGATAACTTGTTGCTTCGCGGTTATCTAAAATTCCTAGATGTCCTAAAATTTGGGGCGCCGCACAAACTGCCGCAATGGTTTTTTCTTCTTGGTTGGCACGAATTAACCAGTCCTTAACCATTTCACTTTTCATTAAATTTTCAACCCCAACGCGACCCCCAGGCAGAATATAACCAATATATTGTTCATATTTAACATCTGCTAACAATTTATCAGCTTTAATAATAACATCATGAGCTGATTTTACTTCTAAATCATTAGTAATACTAATTAACTCCACCTGTAACCCTCCACGTCGTAAAACATCAGTTGTAATAATTGCTTCGCCTTCTTCAAAACCAGGCGCTAAAAATAATGCAAATTTCATCCAGAAACACCTCTTTCTATTTGTTAATTATATTATATTTTTATATAATTGTTAAGTAAAGGATTATGATAGAAAAGAGTGAAAAAATGGGATTAATTGGAAATTTCTTATACCGGTTACGGAAAAAAGAACAAAAGCATAAAAAACATTATCGTCAGTTTCATGAAGAAAATTTATTAATTGTTAATGGCGTTATTAAAAATGTGAATATTAAAACAATTCGTACTTTTCGTGATAAGTTTGAAAATCTTATTCAACCAAAAGCCATTAATGTTAAAAATGGTTATCTAATTCGCAAAGCCCATGCTTTTAATAGTTTTGGGATCTTTTATAAATTAGATGTTGTTTTTTGTAATAAAAACTTTCAAGTTATTAATTTAATCCCTAATTTTACTAGCCAAAAAGTTAGTCATTACTTTTCTGAGTGCTACTTTATATATTGTTTCGCCCCGGGAATGATTAACTTCTTAGAAATTAAACAAAATGATATTGTACGAATTAGTTAAAAATATCAAGGAAAATTAATTATTAGGATATAATAAAAGTATTGAAAGATTATTAAATAAAAAGGAGAAAAATATATGGCAAAACTAAAATATGCTAGTGTCTCAGTTAGTATTACCTTCCCAAAAGTAATGGTCTGAGTGGCAGGTGTGTGACTATTCCTATTAGCAATTTTAAATGCTTGTGGAGTTCCGAATACTAATACCGCAATGTATCAAAAAAATAGTACCACTGATCACGGAGCCATT
This sequence comes from Spiroplasma sp. DGKH1, assembly GCF_040940205.1. NCBI lineage: Bacteria > Bacillati > Mycoplasmatota > Mollicutes > Entomoplasmatales > Spiroplasmataceae > Spiroplasma > Spiroplasma sp. DGKH1. The sequence continues at coordinate 73,000 of NZ_JASTWG010000001.1, forward strand.
GTCTTAATTAGTGCATTTCTATTTACTTGTGTGACAACTTTTGTTAAACATAAAATTGGAAAATTAATTGCGGGAGTTGTCTTCTTAGGCTTAGCGGTTGTGGGAATTATTGGCGTGTTAGTTACTTCAACTTCAAGCACTTCAACATGAGTAATTTTCGTTGCTGAATTAATTGCAATTATTGGATGTATTATCTGAATTCTTGAGGGTGTTGGTGTTTTAAAAGTAACAAGTACTAAATAACAAGAAAAACTTTGCTAAATGCAAAGTTTTTTTATTTAAGTAATTAATGTTATCTGATGCTTTCTTCAACCGGGCGTGAAGTGCTTGATTTACTTGTTTTTTGTTGGGTTCACATTGTAGTTTTTTCCTTAATAATATTTTTTGCTAAAATTTCGTATTGGGCGCGGTCACTTGTTAAATCATAAACCATATTTAATGCTAATAGCGCACGTTTATACAATAATTGGTTTACTTTACTATTTTTAACTTTTAAATATTCACTCCATGTTGCTAAAACTTTTGTTTTTAAAACTCGATTTTGTTTGTGGAGATTTTCTATTTGTTTAGCTAAATTTTCTTGCTTAATATCATTAGCCAATGGTGTTCGTAAAACATTCGTAGTATGTAATTTTGTAATTTCTGCTTGATTTGCTTTAATTTGGACTTGGTAATTTACTAAATCACTTAAAAGTTGCCCAATTTTAGGATGTTTGATTCACTTTAAAATATCTTGGTAAAAGGGATAACGTTCAATTTCAGCGTGAGTACGGTCCTGAAATAAATCCATTCGAATAAATAATTGACATTCTCACCAGATTTTGGCAGCCAATGGATAAGTTAAATCAATTTTTTGTTCCCCGTCGCGTTTACATAGTTGTTGATATTGGCTTTTCTGATACTCATCAGAAAAATCAATTAGTTCTCCTTGATAAGAACGGTCAATTTTTCAAGTTTTTGCTGCTTCTAATAAGAAATCATCTTCATTACTAGTTAACAGTGTTGTTGTACTAGCACGGAAACTTAACACATTATATTCAGATTTTAAAGCTGTCAATAATTTAAGATATTGTGGTTGCTGATATTCGGCAGGAGTTAAATTTGCTACTTTTTTAAATTGTTGAGAAAAACGTTTGAAGATTTTAGTTAGATTTTCTTTACTAGCAGTAGATGACAATTCATTATCCGAAGCACTTGGCAAGAAACTATTTTTTAGATCTTTACATGCATTAACTAAATCTTCAACTGCAATTCGTTTTGCTAAAATTTGCATTTTAGCAGTTAATAATTCTTGGAAAGTCTCAAAATCGGTAGTATTTTGCCGAATTAATGCTTGTTCAGTAGCAGTAAAATAATCCCTAGTTTGTTTAGCAGCGATGTTATCAAAAAGTTTAGTAAAATTAGTTTGGAACGAATCATTAATAGTAGCTAGTTCAGCATACGAAGCTCGTAAGTCAACATACTCACTATCTAAATTAATGCTCATTTCTTGAACTTTTTTGCTAGCAGCTTGAAGATCATCCCCAAACTTATGGATTAAAGCAATGTCCCTACTAATTTCAGGGAGAATTTCATATTTAGGAACAATAATTTTTTTAACTTCCAAAAAATTATTTTTAACAGTGTGATAATGTTTAATTAGTTTTTCATATGCTTGTTCAGCTTCTTTATCATAAAAGCGGGCTTTGATTTTTAATAATTGTAATTTTTGCTGTTCAAATTCCATTATGATATCTTCAAAATTGGTTCAAATTCTATTATATTCAGTTTGATCAAGAACCGAATTATTTTCAACTAAAATTAATAATTTTTTAAATTCTTCATTTTCAATTTTAGTTAATAGCGCAGTACTTTTAGCAATTAACTGTTGAAAAGCCAGATAATATTTTTCTAAATATTTTGTTTTTACTTTCGGGTCTAATCCGGCGATTGGTCAATTACTATGCTCTTCAAACAAATCGGCATAATTAACTTCTGGGGTTTTTTGTTCAATATTAATGTTATTAATCGCAAGGATCTGTTTTAAGAAATTATCTAAATATTGGTTTTGCCCCGGACTAATTTTAAAATAATCATAATATTTTTTAGTTAAAACAGTTGTTAAGTTAGTTGCTTCTAAGTCGGGATTTTTTAACATTTCTTGGATAATGTCATCTAAAAAATTATTCGTATTTTTAACATAGAGTAAACCATAACTTTTTTGGTCAGCCGTTGGGACCATCTGAAAATCAAATGGCGCCCCACTAAGTGGTTGTCTACTTTCATCAATTACTTCAAGATATGTTTTAATAAAATCTTGGTAGTTGTAATTTTTAATGGTATCAAACCATAACCCTAATTTTGGATTGCTTGTTATTTTTAATAAAAAATTATAAATTTCTTTAATCATTGCTTGTAATTTTTCAAAAAAACGCGGGTCAGATTGGTTATATTTATAAATTTCATTATGAGCCAATTTTTCAAAAGGATAAGTAGGGACTGCCAGTTCCCGGCAAACTTTTTGTTGCAAAAGTCCGGCTGGGGTCATTATTGGATCAATAATATTAGTTCGCAAACGAGCAAAGGCTTCTTGCAAAGTTGCGGTTGGAATCGGAGTTGGGGTCATTCCGTGCTCTTGAATTTTTTTGACCCCCGCCTCATATTGTTCTTGTAATTCCGTTAGTTTGGCAGAATCAAAAAACATTTCATCGGTGCCTAAATTTTTAAAACTAGGATGATTAGCTAAGAAATTTTGGAAATGATTAATTAATTCTGGTTCAGATAATGTTGATGGTGATTTTGCAATAATTGCTAAGAAACTCTGTTTTAATTTTTCTACTTCAAATGTAATTCCAAATTTAATATCTCTAAAATAATGGTTAATTCCTTGTAAATATACATCATGATGAACAAAATTTGCTTTAAATCTAGCGATACTTGTTTTAATACGTGCTGTCAAATCAGCAAGTTCTTCGAAATGTATTTCCGAATTCCCAGATGTTCTATTGCGTAATAGATAAAATTCTAATTCCTTAGCTAATGTTGGGTCCAATATAGTAAGATATTGATTAGTTACCTGATATAACTCTGAATCTACTGTCATATTTTCTCAATTATCAAAAATTGCATATTTTGTGACTAAAGTATTAGTTAACCATTTTTCTAATTCAACATATTTATTAACAAAATTTGAAAATTGTTCGTATGACACAAAACTATTCGGAAGTGAACTAAAAGGATGGTTTGCAATTCGTGCTTGGTATTTTTCAAAAGTTTTTGTTACAATTACTTGTTCAAAATAAAGGTATAATTGGAGAGCAAAATGATTATAAATATTAACTTGCTTAATTGAATGTTTTGCCTTAAAGTCAGCAATTTGAGTAATATTATCATTACTAAAGTTTGTACAATTAACTAAATTAAGCGTATCGTGGTCTTGATCTAAATATTGCTGATAGTCAACAGGAATTTGTTGTCAGTACCAACGATATTTTTGAATATTTTGAACCAAACTACTAACATCAACTGTTGATAATAAGTGAGCATCTAAATTATGATAAAAACCATGATATTTTTTTAAAACAGCATATTTTAAAATATCAAATGCTTCATTCGGCGATGTTTTAAGCGTTTGACGGAGATGCTCATTAATTTGAGGAGTTAAAATTTCTGTCTCCTCATCTAAAAATTTAACATTGGCTTTAATATCTGAGGTTTGTAACTTTGCTTGTACCCTCGCTTTTAAAATATCCTCATCTTTTTTTAATTCTGTCCATGTTTTAATTTCTTTTGCCACCAAAAATCTATAAGCATTTTCACGAAGTGAATGCTGATGATCCACAGTATCAAGTTGAGTTTTAAATTCATTTCATAACTGACGGCACTTTGTAGTTACTACTTCGGAAAATTCCCAATAATTAGTAGTTTCATCATTGTTTAATAATGTTGTAATAACATAGTCTTGAATAAGATCACGAAAATGATCAAAATCAAAATTTATTCAAACATTAACCTGGTAGTCTGGTAATTTAACAGTGGCTAGTTTAATTTGTTGGACTTCTTCTTCATTAGGTTCTTTACTAATTATATAGTTAATATTTTTATCATTAATAGTTGTCTCCTGATTATATTTTAGATATGAAGATAAATAAGTTTCAATTCTTTCGATATTCAACTCATCTGCTAACGCGGGATTAGTTACTAAAATATTTTCTTTTAAAAATGTTAAATAAAGTTGTAATGTTTGACAATATAATCGATGTTGGGGTGCTTGGGTTCATTTCTTTTTTTCTAACTCTTGTTGCATAATTAAAAATGAGCGTTTTTGCTTAGTCATTGTTGTTTTTAAATTTTTTAACTGCGTAATAGTAGTTAAAAAAGTATTATTTTGACTCGTTGAAAAATCAGCATTTACTGTTCTATCACTAGCTGTTGCTGGAGAACTTACCGTAGTTGCTACAGCAGCCGTTGTGAATTCGTCAATTGCATCCTTTTGTACGGCGGTTGGGGTGATAATTCGCTGCATAATTTGATTTAATGAATCTTCAATAGTAAGATATTGTGCTTCTAAAAATTGATGGTCCAAAAAGTCACTCAAAACAGCAGTATCTTTATATCTTAATAATAAGCGATTATTTTCATACGCTGTTTTCATTAAATTATCCATTTTTGTTAATAATATTGTTCTATTTGCTTCATTAAAAGTTGCGGGGGGATTATCAAAAACTGCTTGTAATTCTGCAATCGCAGTTAAATTAGCCAGTAGTTTGGTTAATAAATTATTATATTTATTAATTTTGATGGTTGCGTCGGAAAACCGGTTAAATTCTTGTTGAAAACTAACAAGTTCATCAATATGTTCGTTAAAATTAATTAATTTTTGAGCTAAAATAGTTAATCCTTCATTAGCGTGCGGATTTGTTTTCATAATTTTTTTCTTATTTAAGAAATTGCTATTTTGTCTAATGATGTCTTGCATTTCTTTAATATTTTTATTTATATGGTCCATCGGGATTGCCTTCTTTCTTAAAATAAAAAAAATTAAAAAATGCCTAATAAAAAATTACTTTTTATTAGGCATTATCTATGCTCAATTAAATTATTTCTATATAAATAAATATCTTTATTTATATGGTTTAATTATAGCATTGATAATTTAATGAATAAAATTATTCTAGTTTATTTTTTTTGAATAAATTAAATGTTAAAAAAATCAAATAAAATTAATCATCATCGATTTCAATAAAATCATTGTCTTCTTCTTCAATCGCATGAGCAAAGGACTCAACTTTTTTCCCATTCCCATGATAAGTTTTGTCTTTAATGCGACGAATTTGATCTTCCATTTTTTTGGATGCTTGTTCAACACCTTTATAAAAGTCATCGGTAGTTACTTCTGCTTTTAAGAAGTTATTTTTTCCTTTTATATCAATTGAACAATTAATGTGGACTTGATTTTCTTTATAAAATTCAATATCCATTTGAACTATATCATTAGGAGATACTTGACTATATTTTTCTAATTTATCAAATACTGTTTTAATATGATCTTGCATTGCTGCAGTTACTTCAAGATTTTTGCCTCTAATAGTATATTTCATGTGACATCCTCTTTTCTATGTCTTAATTATATGCTATTCTTTATTAATTTGACAAGCAAAATTCTTAAGATAATTATTTTTATTTAATAAAACTTTCCTCATCACTGTTATTTCTTTGCAGAGAGCTTGAGAGATTTTCGGCTTTAGTATTCAGACTTTCTTTTTTTAATTGCAGAGAATAATTTTGATAAATATTTTCAAAACTACCAATAGAATTTAAAATTAAAGAAGCTTTTTTAAACAATTCTTTATTTTTATCTTGTATTTTAAAATATTTATCTCATTTTGCATTCTCATTCGCGGAATTCTTCATACATGTTTCGATAACTTTATGCCATTCAGCAATGGGGTTATAAATATTAGCTAAATAATGGGCTCGTTTTTCACCTCAGCGGACAATTTTTAGTCCTTCATAATACATTTTTTCTGCTTTTCAAATTTTTATTAAAATTAATTGAGAATAAGGATATTTCTGGGATATTTCCTGATATAGACGATCATTTTTTAGAAAAGAATCACCAATTAAACTATTATTTTTTTTAACATTATTAACTCAGATTTTATCTGACGCTTCAGATAAACTATATAACTGTTCATCATAATATTTTGCAAAATTAGGTTCTGTACTTATCTTGCTATTCATTTTATCTAAAAATTGTTCAAATTTATTATTAAAAATTTCTAATTTTCTATAATTTTTACAAATTATATTTTGGATGGTTTTTTCAGAAAATTCATAAATTAATTCTTCAAACTTATCCATACAATAATGAATATCTCGTTGCATTTCTTCATAGATATCTTTAAAGTTAGCATCTTTTTCATTTCAAGAAATTAATGCTCTCTTAGCAGTATCAAAAAAATGTGCTAATCTATTATAATCATCAAAAACCTTTTTCACATTCGAAAGCATTATTTTATATGTCGTAAGTTTTGAGAATTTATCTTTTCATTTTTCTATAAATTCTTGGTCATCTTCTGATAAATAGATATTCACTAGTAAAAAATTAATTAACTTATTATAAGTGTTTATTGTTTGTTCTAAATCATCAACTACTATTTCGTCAAGGTTATCTTCGGTTAAATTAAGATATTTTTCTTTTTGTTTCAAAAAATTCAGTAGTTCATGAACTTGATTTTCATTCTCTTTTCATTTTTCAATATTTTTAATTTTTTGACTAATTGCCATGATATTTTTTTTAACTGCTAGTTCTAACTTAGAAAATTCATCAATTCTTTTTTTAATGCTTTGGAAAAGTTGTTCAGTATTAGTTAAAGAACTTAAATACTGGTAAAAATCTTGTTCACTAAAAATATGTTTTAGATTCTTCATATTATTGTTTCAATCATCATAATTATTTTCAATTTTTGTTAGTTTCTCTTTCAGTACATCAATACTAAATAATTTATCTTCCAAAAAATCTTTGGCATAATTAAAAATATCATTAATTCCATCATTTATTTTTAAATTTAGTGACTCATCAGTTACTAAATAATTATTAATAAGTTTAAGTTGAGTTAAAAAACCTTTTTTGATCTTTAATTGGGCAATTATTTTATCCATTTTTGCCATAGAATTAGTTACATGATTTTTGTGTCAAGTTGAAAAATTAACAGTATCTACAATTAGTTTTTCTTTTCTTCATTTTATCAAATTAAAAATTTTGGCAGTTAATTCCTTTTTTCCAATTTCATATTGTTCAATTATTTTATCATACTCAGTATCCTCAAAAATAGAATTATTAGTTAAATAATCATTAAGGTTTAAATTTTGATCATTTATAAATTTATTTACCTCTCCTTGAATTAGTTTTGATTTTCTCTCAAATTCATCGTTATTATATGAAGTTATTTCTTGCATTAGTTCTTGTTGCTCAAGAGCATTAAATCATTCTAGAGATTGTTGAACATCTATTTTGATATTACTATCAGTTTTAATAATTTCGCTAGTAAAAGTAACCAATGGTTTGAAGATTTCTGTATTTGCTTGTTCATCAGATAGAATTGCAAACTGCTGATGAAACATTTTGTTGACAACTGTCTTTATAAGATGATTTTCAGTTTGGGAAGAATTATGCAGCATTTCTTGAATAATTTCTTTTATTAACTTGTTATTACTTTTAGCAAATAATAGTGCAAGATGGTCATTATTATTAGTATTATCATTACTATTATTTGAACTTAAATAGTAAAATTCAAAGGGGGATACTTCTCCATGTGAAATTTTATTAGCATATAAATCTTCAAAAGAATTAGTAAATAGTTTAGGGTCAGAAATTATATTTTTCCAAAAACTATTAGTTTTTTGAGCATTAAAAAGGGTTAGAATAAAATTAAATAATTCTTTAATCATTGTCATAAAAGCGGCTAAGAATTTATCACTAGTTGGGTTAAATTTATAAATTTCATCAAGGTTACTTACCTTATACAATACTTCTGAAAAATTAGTTTGCAATTCTGTTTCATATAAAGGTAAAGCATCATCTAAATTATCAATAAATTTTGGTAATTCTCATTCTATAAATTTATTGATTTTATCGAAATCAATTTCAATAACATTAACTCCTAGTCTTGTTAGATTATCAACAAAATTATTATATTCTAATAATTTTGTTGATAATTCTGCATCAAGAATTACATTATTTTCTACTAATTCTTTACTTATTTCATTAATATCATATTGACTATTTTTTCATTTAATTACTGTACTTTGGACATTTTTTTGGATAACCCCTAACCCATCTATAATTTCTCTGTGCTTGTTAGATAAAATTCCAGTTAACATAGGAAAGCCACGGATAAATGTATTAATTTTATCTTTAATATTAGATTCAATTAGAGTACTAGAACTTTTTTTATAATTAATAAACTTATCATATAAATCTTTATCTATAATTTTTAGAACATTTTCTAGAAAATTATTTAATTCTAGATTATTTACTATTTTTGTTTGTCAATTATCAAATATATTTTTTATTTTATCTTGTGCTACATATTTATTAATATTCTTAATTAATATTGCAAATTTTTGGTTAAGGAAACTTAAATCATCATAATTTTTAATTACTAAATCTTTAGCAGTAATTTTTGCATGAGGATTAGTACCTAATCGTTTTTCTTGGAGAATATTTTGTGTATAATCATCTATAACAATATCAATCTTTTTAGCAAACGATGTTTTTAACCTTTCTTCGATATCCAACATTAATTTTAGTAGGTAATGAGTATGAAAATTAATTTTTAACGTTGGCTGGGCAAGTTTTAAATGTTTAATTTTTTCAATCTGATTTAAACTAAAATCATTTAAACTTATAAAGTTTATGACTTTTAAATCATCATCAAATATTTGTCGTTGTTCAAGAGGAATGTTTTTAAAATAATGCGGGTTATCATTAATAGTTTTTAATATTTTTTTAACATCCACTAATGTTAAAAGTTGCGTGTTTAAATCATGTACAAACCCAGGATATTGATCCAAAATAACATATTTTAAAATTTGAAATGTTGAAAATGCTCCACCCTTTAAAATGTTTCTATTAAGATATTTCTTAATTTCCAATCGCATAATTTGTTGATTATCATTTAGATCACATAAATTTGCGGTAATTCCCATTTTTTTAAGTAATTCTTTATTTTCTTGGAGCAGACCATTTTTTAGTTGGGTAATTGCTGATGGAGTTAAAATATTTTTATTAATTAAAAATTGGGCAAGATTTTCACTAAGGGATAAATCATCGTGGTTCTGCAAAGTACTTCTAAACTCTTCCATTAATGAATCATAATATTTCTGAGCTAGTTCAGAATATGAATCTTTTTTAAAGATATTTTTTTTGATAATTTCTTCTCTAGTTGTAGTTTTAATATGATGATTTAAAGCTTCTTTAAATTTATAAAATAATACTTCATCAAAATTAATTCAAATATTAAAGGTATAATTATTTTTTGATAAAAGTTCTTGTTGTCATTTAATTTGAGCCAATTGGTCAGGTGTTAATTTTGCAGAAATTAAATAATTAATATTTTTTTCTTCAGATTTTAAAGGATTATTATATATTTGGTAATCTTTTAAATTATTTCTTAATTTTTCTAGATTTAATTTTTGTGATAATTCTGGATTATTATTAATATACTTAGCTAAATATAGAATATATAATTGTAAATTTTGAAAGAATAAATTATAATTATTTTCATTTATTTCATCTTGGAGAATTTCAATATTATTTTCTCTTTTAATATTTGGCGACTCATTGGTAATTCAACTATTTTTCAATTTTTTTAAAAAACTAATAATTTTTGGTGCGGTTGCAAGAGGGATACCATGTTCTTTAATAACATTATTGACTTCTTCTGCTTCTATTGAATTAAATTTTATAGCATCAAATTGTAAATTAGGAGAAGAACTTGTGGCATTCTCTTGAAGGCCATTTTTTAATTTGGATAAAATAAGTTCGTCAGTTACCCTTGGACTATACATACCACGTGCTCATTGGGAAGTAATTAAATCAAAAGAATTATTTTTTAGTTTCATTGCCTCCCCTTGCTCAATTTTAAATATGTCAATTTCAGCATTATTTTTTGCTATTTCTTCATTTAGTCCCTGAATATTACCCTCTTCTTTTGTAAAAAATTCTAATCTAATTTCTTTTTCACTACGAATAAGTTCATTAGCAATTCGCTTTAGAATGGTTTGATATTTATAAAATTCCATTTGATTAATAGCTAAAAGATCATGAAGTTTATCTATAACTTGTGGAATATTTTTAATGCTATTGTCATTTATTCACTTTGCTAAGATATTACCGTTATTTTTTATTCTTTTTAATCTTTCTTCACATCAAGAATTATATTTTTTATACAACTTTTTAAGTTCTATAATTTTTCGGCGTTTTTGTAGTTTTTGTTTAAATATTTGAATTATAATTTCTGAATTTTTTTCTTGTGAATTTTTCTTGTTATTAATCTTAATTTCATTATTAATCTTTTTAACTTGCTTACATAATTCAGAAATAAGCGTTTGATAATTTTGAGATTGGTCATTTTCGTGGTTAAATTCTAAATTGATTAAAATATCCTCAATTTCAAGGGAACCTTTTTCAAATAACGGCACCATATTTTCATTTTTTTGGGCATTCCCAAGGCTTGTTAAGAATTTTTCGATTATTAAGTAAAGTTCATTACTAAAATTATTGGTTTCTTTCCGTAATATTTCTAAATAGCCAAAACAATTATTAATGAGTGCTCTTGATAAATTTTGGTTAGTTTTTCAATATCTCTGAATTTGTTCTAATTCTTTAATTAGTTTTGTTAGGGCATTTTTTGAAATATAATACTTATTTTGTTCCGCAATAATGGTTTTTGATAAATCAGATTGGGAAGTAACAACATTATCATTATTTGCTTTCACTAAATTAAATAAATCAAGCTGTTTATTATATAATGCATCCAATGGTTCTAGTGTTAAAGAAGAATTTTGACCATGATTTATTTCATTGGTTAATATTTGTTGATTATTATTTAAGATGTTTCAAGTATTTGTCATTAAAAAAACTTTTTTGCTTGGCATAAAAATCATCCTTCCGTTCAAAAAATTAAAATGCCTAAATAAAAATTGCTTTTTTTATTTAGGCATTATTTATGCTCAACTAAAAATCATGTAAATAATTTCATTTACACTTTTATTTTACAATATATAACACTTTTTAAATTTAGAAATAAATCTTTTTTTAAATAAATAATATGTCTTAAAATTTACATTAAAAATAAAATATCATTATTGTTAACTTTCTTTAGGATATTTTAATTTAGTAAATGGTTGGGCAGGAGCCTGGGCTAGTTTTCTTTTATGCTCCGAAATGGCGTGTAATTTTTGAATTTTTTCCTCAATAGTTGGACTTGTTTCAAAGCCTTGTAAATAATTATCAAGTTCGTGGTAACTAAAACCTAATTCATCCTCATCGGTTTGGTTGGCTCATAATCCGGCGGTTGGTTTGCGAGTAATAATTTCGGGACAAACCCCTAATAATTCAGCGGCTTGACAAACTTCCCCTTTTAATAAATGAATAATCGGAACTAAATCAACACCCCCATCACCATACTTAGTAAAATAACCAAGATGTCATTCATCAGCATTATCTGTTCCTAATACCAAATATTGGTGAGCTTGCGCCAAAGCATATAGTGTCGTCATTCGTAAACGCGGTTTAATATTAGCAAGGGCTAATTTATTAGTTGGAGATAATGGTAAATTTTTAACTAATTCATCATAAGTAGTTGTTAAATCAACAACTTGGGATGTTAACTGGTGGTGGTTAACTAGTTTCAGACTATACTCCTGGTCAACCGGATCAGAATGGCAAGGCATTATCACTGTTAAATGGTTGTTGGGAAAGGCTTTTTGGCCTAATAATGCAACAACAGCAGAGTCAATTCCTCCCGATAAGCCAATAATAACACCCTGGCAATTAGCGACGGTGACTTCTTGGCGAATTCAAGTAACTAAATAATCTAAATAATCTTGTAAGTTTTTCATTTTAACCATCCCATTCTAATTCATAATCAAAAATCTTAACTGTATCGCCGGGTTGGGCTCCTTTGGCACGTAACATGTCAAAAACTTTAAGATCTTGCAACTTTTTATTAAATAATAATAAATTATCATAAGTTGAAATTGGTGTTTTATGGTAAGCTTTAAAAACACTTTCCCCTTCAACTTTTCAAAGGCCATTTCCTAAATTAATAACTTGAACATCAACTTGTTTTTCTTCATAAGTATAATGTTTATAACTAGCATCACTTGGTGCTTCGGTTTCGCCAAGTTGCCATAATGCTTTGTTTTCTTTAATTTCGGCTAAAAAATCCCCAATTCGGTTTAATAAAACATCTAAATTTTGGTTTAATAACCCACTTGTTTCAATAATATCAGCATTTTTAATTTGTTTTTTAAATTCTTGTAAGTTTTCACGAGCATTATCAATATCCATTTTATTAGCAACAATTAATTCTTTCCGGAGTTCTAATTTATAATTATATGATTTTAATTCATTTTGAATTTTATGATAATTATCAACAACATTTTCAGTTCCATAGTTTCCCGACATGTCAATGACATGGACAATAATTTTGCACCGTTCAATATGGCGGAGAAAATCATGGCCAAGACCTTTGCCAGCACTAGCCCCTTCAATTAGGCCCGGTAAATCAGCCACCACAAAACTACGATTTTTACTATCCTTAACAACCCCTAGCTGGGGAGTTAAAGTGGTAAAGGGATAATCAGCAATTTGGGGTTTTGCTTTTGATATTTTTGATAATAAAGTTGATTTACCAGCATTGGGAAGACCAACTAATCCAACATCAGCTAAAACTTTTAATTCACAACGAACTTCAAGACTTTCACCCAGATCACCGGCTTCAAAAATGGTCGGGGCTCTATTTCGGGAGTTTGCAAAGCGAGCATTCCCGCGACCACCTTTACCACCCTTTGCAACAATACATTCTTGATTATGTTCCAAAATATCACAAATAATTTGATTTGTCGCATTATTGATAACTAAGGTTCCTAACGGAACTTTAACATATTTATGGGGCGCATTCTTACCATGCATATCTTTAATGTCACCTTTTTCCCCATCTTGGGCTTTAATTTCCCGTTGGTATTTCAGATCTAATAGCGTGTTCATTCCTTCATCGCCAACAAAGATAATGTCCCCACCATTACCCCCATCACCTCCAGCAGGGCCACCTTTGGGAACATATAATTCACGGCGAAAAGCGACCGCTCCATCGCCGCCTTTTCCAGCTTGTAATTTAATTGTTGCAACATCAATAAATTTCATTTATCTACTCTTTTCTTTCTGTACTATATCTATCTTACCCTAAAATTATTAAAAAGTATTAAGATTATTATTTAAAATAACCATTAATTTTAATAAGAAACCTAACCAGTAAGAATTCCAAAATTAATTTTATTACAGATTTTAAATTTTATAATATAATTATATTCTAAACTACTTTGAAAACTATGAATTATGAAAGGAAAGGATGTGATTAGTTAGTGGGTAGGAATAGAAAACATCTAAAACTTTTTGAGTTTTTAACTGTGTTTGCGACAATGATTGGGATTGTTGTGGGGGTTGGAATTTATTCAAAAAATGACCTCGGGAAAGGTCATGTGTTAGGAATTACCCAAAATCCAGTGATGGCAATTATCTTATGAGTCATTGTCGGGATTTTAGGAATTGCGATGATTGTTGCTTTTATGGAAATCGCTTCATCCACTAAAAAAGGCAAAAGTGGAACCTTAGCAAACTGATTTGGTCATTTTGTTAATCGAAAAACCGGGTCATTAGTAGCGATTTTTAATATTTTAGGTTATATACCTATTATTTATTCAATTTTATCGTACTTAATTATTGATTTTATCTTAACCGCATTAGAAGTAACTCCTAGTTCTGATGTTAAATTAGCAATCTTCTTGGTTGGTGGTGTGGGAGTAATGAGTTTATTTGGAATTGCCAATGCGTTTACACGTCATTCGGGAAAAATTATTCAAATTATTGGATTAGGAATTAAATTATTCCCCTTAATCATTGGATTATTTTTAGGATTCGTTCATCCCGCCAGTGATAACTCATTTAATGAACCAACAATGCGAAGTTGACACGCGGGGAATTTCTTTATTGCAATTGCACCAATTTTATTCTCGCTTGACGGTTTTATCTATGCGGCAAATTTACAAAAAGAAGTTACTAATAAGCAGCAAGTACCAAAGGCATTGTTTTGTGGAATGGTATTTATTATTGTCTTTTATGTTTTATTATCAATCTCAATCTTTTTAGGAACAAATGATGGTAGTTTATTTACCTTGTTTGCTAATACATTAGCTGGTTGATTTACTAGAGTAATTTATTGGTTAATTGTAATTTCGGCCTTGGTTAGTTTAAATGGAATGACCTTAACAGGGGCCAACGCCATTCATGCCGCTTCCGAAGATAAGTTCTTTTTCTTCCAAAAAGCAATTTCGTTAAAATGATCAGCAATTTACCAAACTATGATTGGAATTGTATGATATTTAATTGCGGTATTAGTCAGTTATTTTGCCACTGGTGATTTATTTTATATTATTGACCAGTTGTCAAATGCGATTACCGTTCTTGATTTTATCTTTTATGGTCTATTAATCTTAGCGGCAATTGTTAATCGGATTCGCAAAAAAGTCCCTGTTGATAAAACCCGGATGTTTTGACCGTTTGCAATATTATCTGTGGTAATTTTAGCCACTTTTACTTCTTATATTATTTATTCAATTTTTGCCGAACCAGGAGGTATTACCCGTTGATTCTTATTAGGAACAATGATGATTGTAGTTATTGTGTGAGCAATTAATGAATATTTAATTAAAAAAACGCAAAAATCAGAACCTGAAGCAAATCCTGAGGTTGATCCAACCTTATTAAATTCAGAGCTGGTTAAATCATCACAAACTCTAGAAACAGTATAAAGTCTATCCATTAATAGTCTTTTTTTATTACCAATAAAAAAAGACCTTTATCGAGGAATAAAGATCTATTAAAATTATCATGTTTTTTGAACTTAAATTTAAATAAGTGAGAGGATATTTTTTATAAAGTTCAATTTATTATTAAGCATAAGGGTTTTGAGAATAACAGATGTGTTAAAAAACTTAAATATTATATAAGAGTTAAACAAATTCAATGTAGACGAGAATGAGTAAATAGCGACATATTAAAATGGAGATAAGAATAAATTTTTATAAATTATATTTAAAACTAAAATATAAAACTTATGATTATTTTTTAACAGCACCTGTTATTTATTATAAGCTATTTCTTATGATAAGTTATTTTAATGGGGTATATTAATTTATATGTATTTTCGAAGGTAAATTTATAAATGTTATATATGAATAAGTTTGTTATTTTAATGCACTATAGCATGCATTTCTAATACTTTTATAAATTATAATATTTCAATACAGATACCTCTTTCCTTGATTAAATAATTTTCGCATTCGTAAATAGTTTTTTGCAGTTTATATTTATCAATTGATGGGGTACCCATATGAGGATCCCACCTCCTTTCCTATCATAATTATTTTTTAATCAATAATGTATCTGAGAAAAGACTTGCTGTTCGTTTTATAAATCTCTTCCTAATATAATTAAATCATTGAAAAGCAAAATTTTTTTTATTAAAAATAAACTTATTTTTTGTATGAAAAATAGAAACCATAATTTTTACGGTTTATTTTTTTGCTAAATAAAATAATTGTAAAAGAACTTGCACTTTTTCTTCACTAGTAGCATCTGATTCAAGAATTTTATTAACAATCATTTTTGCTTTTTCAAAATCTAATAAATCTTCCATTGCTAAACTTTCTAATTTAATTTTAGCAAGCATATCTTCTAAATTAGTATTTAAAGAAAAGTAAATTCCCTTGTTTTCTTTTTCAATATTAACATCATTACTAATTTTTAAATAATAATCATAATGATTTTTATTTTTATAATAATTATTTAACGAAATAATTTTATTAATATAAAAGTTGGGAAACATTTCAGTAGCTTTGGCTTTTAATAAATTAGCTAAACTTCCTTTTAAATCAGTAACCAAAATTGCTTCTTGGCGAATAATATCTTTCTGGGGGAAAGTATTAATATAGGGGATGAAGATAATAGTAAACTCAATAATTTGTTTTTCAATTAGTTCTTTATTAATAACTTCTTTAATATTATGATTTAAATTGGCAGTTAAAAACTTAAACAAGGTTTTATATTCCACCCGGGATTTAATAAAATCTTGTTTTAATTTTGTGGTAGCATCAATTGTTCATAAATTTTCTCATTGGTATTTTGTTCAGATTAAAAACCGAAATAAGCGTTGTTGGGCATCATGACGGTTGATCGTATATCCTTCTTTTTCAAGGTGATCAAATAATCGTTGCAAAAAATTAGTAATGACTTGGTATTCATAACCAAAGTCATTCGTAGCAACAATCATTTCATGTTTTGATAAAAACATATTTGATAAAAATAATTTTTCAAATTGATTAGAAGTAAATTCAATATTAAATGTTTGACAAATTTCATCAATAACTTGGCTAGCAATGCTATATGATTTTTGATGTTTATAAAACTGCTCATGGTCTGCCATTTGGGCATATAGCTGTTGACCTTCACTAAATTTTTTTCGATATACCAAGGTGATAAATAAAATTAAGGATAATGTATCTCACCCGAGTTCAACAAATGATAAATCATTTTTATGTGATAATAAAATATTTTTTATTTTTAAAAAGTCTTCATGACCATATGGTAAATTAAACTTGTTAAAAATAAAATCTAAAATTAATTTACTACTTTTATTTGTATTAATTTGTATACTAAGATTAATCAATAATTTCCGTTTTGATAATTCATCACCACAAAAGAAATACCCGTTACCACTGTTAGAAATTAAAATTTTATCATAATGGTATTTTTCGCGAATTGTTTCATTAATTTTAGTAATTAACTTAAAAGCACTATTCACACTAATGTTTAGTAACTTACTAATGGTGCTTAGTTTAGTATAGTCGTTTAAAAAGACATAAGTAACTAAAATATAACCCCCAACATTACTATTTAAAAAGATGTCTTGTTTCGAAGTTATTAGTTCATAAATTTCTTGAAATTCTTCTTTAGTAATTTTAGTAACATTCAAAGTCTTATTTTTATGTTTTAAGGCACTATTAATGTGATTTAAGTGATAATAAAAATCACCGCGCGATATTTTAATATGATTTAAGAAATTTTTAATTTTCTTAAAAGGTTGGTCCAAATTTTCTTTTAAGGCTTCTAGTATTTCCAAATCTTTTGAATCTAACATAATTATTTTTTCTCCTTACTCTAATTATATTATTAATTTTTTCTTTTTAAAAAATAAAATAAAAAAATGTAATATTATTTTATTACATTTATTTTAATTTGTCCTAATAATTTTTTAACTTCTGTGATTTCAGCAATTCCTTTGGTAAATGCTGTTGCTGCTCCCGCACTTGCACTATACAAGAGGGCTTGATCAAAGGAATGGTGTTTTAAGTAAGTTCCCACAAAAGCACCCACCATTGAATCACCAGCTCCTACCGAATTTACTAATTGTCCCTCAGCACTATTAACTTGATAAATATTTTTATCAGTAATTAAAATGCTGCCCTCTTTTCCATTACTAATTAAAACATTTTGTGCACCCATTGTTATTAACTGCTGACCAAGATTAATGATATCTTTTTCATTTTTAAAATGATAATTAGTTTGAAAGAGTTCATTTAGTTCTTCTAGATTTGGTTTAATTAAAAACGGATGATAAGGTAATGTTAATAATAAAATTTCTTTAGTACTATCAACCACAAACATAATATTATTTTCAGCACAATACTTAGCAATCGTTGCATACAAATCATGGGGACAACCCTGGGGAACCGAACCGGAAATAATTAAACAGTCATTAGCTTTCACAGTTGCTTTAACTGCTTCAATAATTTTTGTAACATCTGATTGGGAAACTTGAAAACCTAAACCATTTAATTCAGTTTCTTGTTTAGTAGTTAAGTTTTTTATTTTTAAATTTACCCGAACCTTTCCAGCAACTTCCACAAAATTACTATCAATATTTTTTGCTTTTAAATAATTTAAAAATTCAAATTTACTATCCTGTCCCATTCACCCTAAGACTGTTGTTTGATATCCTAAATTTTTTAACATCACCGAAACATTAATTCCCTTCCCGCCAAGAACCTCATATTCATTAAGAGCTTTATTTGTTACTCCTAAGTTAAAAGTTTCAGTTTCAACAATTCGATCAATAGCGGGGTTTAAAGTCAAAGTATAAATCATTTTAATAACCTCATCTCCTTTCACAATTATACCTAAATAAAACCCAAAACTTAATTTGGGTCTTAACTTTCTTAAAGATTAATATTTAATTTTCCTTTTTTAATATCATGCATTCTTCAAAAACTTAAAACACATGTTGAGGCAATTGCTCCTAAGATAATTGCTAATAAGTAGAAAACAATTCCCATCCCAATTTGTAAACCAGTTCCACTAAATAAGTTTGATCGTAAGAGTGCAAAAACAAAGATTCCACCGTGTGGAGCACTTAAACTAACTTGGAATGCCATTGTCACGGCCCCTGTAATTGCACCACCTACCATCATTGCTGGTAATACCCGTTTGGGATCTTTGGCCGCATAAGGAATTGCTCCCTCGGTAATAAAACACAATGCTAAGAACCAGTTAGCACGCGATGCCTCACGGTCTTTTGGGGTTCATACTTTTTTAAATACTAAACATGAACAAGCGATTGCTAACGGAGGGACCATTCCAGCAGCCATTACAGAACCCATAATCGTTGGTTCATAGACAAAACCAGATTGTCCAACATCGGGATTAATTGATAATGTTCCTAATGTGTAAGCTACTTTATTGACCGGTCCACCCAAGTCAACACACATCATAAACCCTAAAATTAATCCAACAATAACTGACACATTATATTCGTTTAATTTGGTTACTCCTAATTTTAAACCATAAGCAAAATAACCTAGCGGAATGTTTAAAGCAAACATTACCACTCCAATTGCTAAAACTGATAACACGGGAATAAAAACAATATCTTTAACTCCTCGTAAGGACTGGGGAATTTTTTTAAAGATTACTGTTAAACCATACACAATGAAGGCAGCTGCATATCCCCCAACTAGCGCCCCGATGAATCCTGAATTATATTGCAGTCCCGATGGTAATAAACTTCCCCACTCATTAACTCATTTTGTGGGGTCTTGACCAGGACTATATAACATTTCGGGCGCAGTGGCCGCTAAACCAGCAATCATTCCTGGCAAAAGACCTTGGGGTCCAACAATTGAATATGCAACATAGGCCCCTAAAATTGGAATCATCATTGCAAAGGCAATTTTTCCCAACCCACTAAATCAGCGGGCAATTGGACGGTTCGTTCCAAAAGCACCACCCGTATAACCTGAATCTAATAAAAATCCAATTCCTAAAATAATACCACCAGCAACCACAAATGGTAACATTCGCGAAACTCCACCTAATAAGTTTCGTGAAACATATTTAAATTGTTTTAAAGAGATTTCACCAACTTCATCACTAGCACCCTTATTTTTAATTGTTGTTAAGCGATCATGGTTTAAATATCGTTTAATGACAGCTTGGCCATCATAAATAGCATCTTTGGTCCCCACTTCCAGAACTTCTTTATTGGCAAAACGCCCTAAGTTAGTAACTGCCTTGTCAGCAGCAAAAATAATAATTTTAGCGTTCGCAATATCTTCTGGCGTTAACACTGATTCTGGTCCACTTCGACCTTGGGTTTCAATTTTAACGGTATATCCCATTGCCTTAGCCGCTTCTTCTAATTTTTCTTTTGCCATATAAGTATGGGCAATCCCGGTCGGACAAGCAGTAATCCCAATCACATCATAATGTTGATTTGGTGCTAACTTATCTGCCTCTGGTGCTTCTTTAGTTTGAAAAGCATTAATTAACTCTTGATAAGATGTAGCCCTTCGAAGTTGCTTAATGGTATCCTTATTAGTTAAAAACATGGCGAGTTGAGATAATGCTTGGATATGTTCTTTACCACCCTGGGCGGGGGTAACAATCATAAAAATTAAATCAACTGGTTTATTATCTAAACTCTGCCAATCAATTTCTGTTGCCAAGGTCATAATAGCAATAGTTGGTTGATTAACTGCTGAACTAGAACAATGGGGAATTGCAATCCCATCGCCAACACCAGTAACGCCCTCTTTTTCACGCTTTTCTAAATCTTGTAATAATTGTTGTTGATTAGTTACAATATTATTTTTAACTAGTAACGCACTTAACTCTTCAAAAACAGCCGTTTTTGTTTTGACAGTTCCCTTAATAATTGTTGTTGTCTCATGAAAATAATTAGCAATTGTCATTCAATATCCTCTCCTTTAGTTACTTTTCTTTCAATTGGCGGAAATAATTTCAACTTCATTAGTTGTCGCAAATTTTACTAATGACTTATGATTAAATTTAGTTTGGTCGGCTAAAACATACGCTTGCTTTGCTCTTTTGATAACTTCAGCTTTAATCATCGCTTCTTCAGGATCAGTTGTATATAATTCATTGTCATCAATTCCATTTACTCCTAAAAAAGCTAAGTCAATATTATATTTTTGTAAAGTACTAATTGCTTCTCAACCGATTAGAGCACCAGTTGATAACTTATACTTACCTCCTAATAAATAAACATCATGAAAACCAGCGATAGTTAATAATTCAGCGTGTAAAATTGAATTAGTAATAATGATAATTTTTTGGGTTGGATCAATTAATTTAATTAAAGCTAACGTTGAAGAACCAGCATCCAAATAAATTGACATTTTATCTTTGATTAACTTAACAGCCTTATCAGCAATTAAATATTTTTCTTTAGCATTATGCTGAATCTTTTGATTAATTTGTTCTTCAAAACCATATTCTTTGCTTTCTTTTAGCTTAACTCCCCCATGAGTTCTTTTAATTAATCCTTGCTGTTCCATTTCCGTTAAGTCACGGCGAACAGTAGTTGGTGAAAGATTTAATTTTTCAATAATATCATTAACTAAAATGATATGATCCTCTTTTAATAATTCTAAAATTTTATGCCATCTAATATCCTTTATCATTCTTAATCACCTAATTTTATTATATCCTAATTTAACCAAAATCAACCAAAAAAAACCAAAAATAATAAACTATAATAAAATTATTTGTTTTTAACACTTTTTTTGTTTGAATTTTATTAAGGTTATTTTTAACCTTTTTTTGTGAAATTGCTATAATTTAAGTATCTTACAATTAATTAATGTAGGAATAAAAATTACAAAGAGAGTATTTAAAATACCATAAAAAAGTTTATTTTTTATGGTATTTTTCTTTAAATGGAGGTGTTCTTATGCCAGAAGAAATTTTATCTTTAGATAGTGATGAAGGAATTCAAGAAGATTTATTGGATGGTGAACAATTGTTAGACGACGACAATTCTTCACCATCATTGGAAAAAGAAAGACAACCATCACAGCAGGTTGAAGAAAGTTCTGATGAAGGATTTGTTGATGATTCAGATGACAAAGAGTTTGAAAATGAACCAGGCAATAATAAAAGTTTATGAACAAGAATAAAAAATAAACTTACTGGAAATAATGAAGAAATAAAAGTTAGTAATATTGCTTTTTTAGCATTGTGAAAATATCATAATGATTTGGATAAATATGAAGAAAAAGAAAAAAATGAAATTAAAAAATGCTATCAAAAATTTCAAGAAAAAATTTATGGTATTTTTGCAAATAGTAATGAAAACGATGAAATTGTAATAAAAGTTGAAGGTCGTGAAGTTGCAGCTATTACAATTAAAGAATTAAAAAAAATCCCTGATGATCCGGTAAAATGAGTTTATGACCAAATTGAAGCTAATAATAAAACTAAAAAAACTCATACGATTAATGCAGAAGAACTAACTGAAAAGCAACAAAAATTAATCCAACGAAAAAATGAAAACGTGAAAAAAACAGATGATATTCAAACCCAATTGGACAATCAATATAATGAACAATTAGTTCTTAGCCCATCGGCCCCACCAAGCCCTGATGAATCATTTCATCGATAACACAATAATTTAATTAACATAAAAAATGGATAATTTAATTATCCATTTTTTTATAAATATCAAATTGCTGATCATTCCATATCCGATAATTACTTTTAATATTAATCCGCTCTAATGTCACAGAAATAATAATAGAAAAAATGTAACAAACACCAATTTGAATGGCATCATTAATTAATTCAATAATAGCGGCAGAGGGGCCAAATAATAAATAAGCATATAAAACATATCATAATAGCATTAAACTGCTTAACAAGTTAGCAACATATCTGGTAATAATCCGATATAAAAAGTAAGTAAGGACAAACATTAAAATCCGAATAATGATGGAAACCGGAATGAAAACTAACCCGCCAGTTATTAAGTCAATTATTCCGGCATAAAGAATTCCGACAATTAACATTAATGGTCCACGAATAAAGATTGTTAACCCTAAAAATAACCCATCGGATAATTGTAAAATACTTTTCCCATTTGCAATTTTAATAAACTGACTAATAAAGGCAATAATAATCAAGATTGCAGTAACTAGCGCCAGAGTTGTTAAATAACGAATTGATTTTAAACGATACATAAAGCTTGTTTTCTTTTAAACAAATTGTTGATGAACCGCAATTTCAGAGGAAGGATTATGATAAAAAACACTAGTTTCAACTGGTTTTTTTCCTTCCCGCTGAATTTTTAGGAGAATAAGATAACCATTAATTACTTTAATTTTAATTCCTTCTTTAGTTAAAGCAACAATTGTTCCGTTTGCTAACTGTTGATCATTAGTTGTTAAATGATCCCAACTAATTTTTGCCTCGTGAATTTTATAAATTTTATCATTAATAGTAGTATAGGCAATTGGTCACGCATATAATCCCCGAATTTGGTTATAAATATTTTCTTTAATTTGATTCCAATTAATTCGTTCTTCCTCGCGGGTGATATTATAAGCAAAAGTAACCTTGGTTTCATCTTGGGGGACTGGCTGGTATTTATTTTCTAACGTTGGGATTAAATGGTGTTTAATAATATCAATTGCTAAC
The DNA here is from genome assembly GCF_040940205.1 of Spiroplasma sp. DGKH1. Taxonomy (NCBI): domain Bacteria; kingdom Bacillati; phylum Mycoplasmatota; class Mollicutes; order Entomoplasmatales; family Spiroplasmataceae; genus Spiroplasma; species Spiroplasma sp. DGKH1. The sequence goes on from NZ_JASTWG010000001.1 coordinate 96,317, forward strand.
ACCATTAATTTATCATGCAAAGAACTGGCAGTATCAGTTAAGCTAATGGTTAGTTTGTTTTGATAATAAACATCGCCAGCATCCATTTTTTTAACCATTTGCATCAAACTAATCCCTGTTTCATGCTCACCATATATAATTGCTTTATGAATTGGTGCCCCACCCCGTAATTTGGGTAATAATGAGGCATGGACATTTAAACAATTAATAGTTGGCAAGGCTAAAATTTTGCTCGGAATAAATTGGCCATATGCACAAGTTAAAATTAAATCTGGTTGTAACTGGGCTAACTCTTCATAAGCATCAATTAATTTTTCTGGTTGAAAAACTAGTAAGTTATGCGCTAGTGCTAATTGCTTCACCGGTGAAAACTGTACTTCTTGTTTACGCCCAGTTTTCCGGTCAGGTTGGCATACCACCCCAACAATAGTAAACTCGGTTTCCATCTCTAACAATGTTTTTAAAACACTTGTAGCAAACATGGGAGTTCCCATAAAAATTACCCGATATTTTTTCATTTTTATCATTCCTTTTCTATAAATAATGGTGTTGGTGTAATAATTTTTTAATATGCTGGAAAATTACCACCATTGCTAACGTATCACGATTACAATATTTTAACATTGCCGAACGAAAATATTTTAGTCAAACTGGTAAGGTAATATTATTTTCAACGCGCCGACGGAAGGTTTCACTGGCCATATCCCCTTTTCGAATTTTTAACTCCTGGTAAGTAAACTGGGGATCAAAAGCCGGCTGGGTTTTTTTAATTGATTTGGAACCATAAAATTCTGGTTTATAAATCATGAAGTCTTTAAAAAAATCCATTAAATCAATTGTTTTTGCTCTAATTTCTAATAATTTAGTTTGGAGATATTGGTATTGTTGTTTACAAGAGATGTCATCTGTGGTGGAAATTTTTCAGTTCAAATAATCTCCTAGTTCAAAAAGAACTTTGCACTCAAAACTTTTATAATAGGCCACATAAACTCCCAACCCATTCTTCGTTAAATCAGCAACTAATTGGGTCGCTAATGCTAACCGGGGGTCTTCTAGACCATCAGCTAAATAAGCATAATGATCCATTGTCTTTTCATCTCGATAATCAAAGTTATCATCTGTTAAAACATGAACCGAATATTGAAAAGGGATCTGTTGATAAGAATATGAATAATCAAACCGTGGCACGGCAGCTTTCATTGTTTCAAAGTCATACATATAAATAGGATATTGATACTGACGAAAAATCTGTAATAATTCATCAACCCGGTGGGGATTAATCACGGGGTCTAAATCCTGCAACACTTTAATTTGGCGCGTTTGGGGTTCATTAAATTGTAAAGGTTTTTTTAAGGTAGCAGAACGTTTAAAATTAAATGGTAAATGAATATCTTTTAACATCATAATATTTTCTTCATATAATAGTAAGGTTTTCTTGCCCATCCCACGGTAAAGCTCAAACACACTATTATGTTCGGGGAGCAAGGCACTTGCATGTTGGCAATAACCATAATAACGGAAATGATCATCTGGTTTTTGGTTTCAGCAACTAGCCCCCACAAATAAATCATAAATTTCTGTTAATGACTTTTGATATCCTAGTTTAATTGCTACTAAATCAAGTTCAATCGCGCGCTCATTTTTTAACCGGGGGTCAGTAATCTCACCAGTTGTTAACTGCTGGGCAAATGTCATTAATGATACGCCCGCCATTCGTTTCGAGGGTTGTTTAAAGTCATCTTGTAACATAAAAAGACAGTCATAATCAATATCACCATGCCGATAATATGACGGGTCTAACAACATTACAGAAATTTTACTAATTCGTAAACCACAGCCAGTTAAAACATAATATTGGTAAGCAATATCATAGGCATGATCAATCTTGAGATCTTTTTCAACATACTCACCAAGATCTTTATCATATTTTTTACCAGTAGAAGCTTTTACTTCAATTAAATGAAAACTACCATCATCTAAACGTTTTAAAATATCACATTTGGTAATACAATTATTATATTGAAAAGAAGGTTCAAAATATACTTGGTAAGATTGATCTTGCAAAACCTCCTGGGTTTTCGCAAAAGCAATTTTCTTACTATAGTGGTCAAGATTAAAACATTTATAATCCCGGGCAAAATATTCGCGTGCCCGCGCGCCCACTTCATTTCCATCGGCAATCGTTTCTCCCGGATAAAATTCAATAACCTCAGCGGGATCAATTAGTTGGTTTAAATCATCATGGTAATTGTTTAGTTTTTGGGTGTCCAAATCATCATCACCTACTCCAGCTGGTCAGGATGTTTCGAGCATTAAATCATAGAGGTTTTCGTTCATAATATCAACAGCATTATTTTCTTCATCTTCAGTTTCATCATTTAAAAAACTGTCTTCATCAATTTTTGTCCCATGAATATTATCTTTTAAATCAAAAAAAACTGAGAGTTGTTGTTCACTAACCCATGTTTGAACTTGTTTTAAGTTTGCCCGGTTAGCTAATGCTCAGGATAATTTAAAACATTTTTTAAAACGTTTATAATCTTCTTTTTTTAAAGTAAGTTTAGTGTCCATTTTTATTAACCTCCAACTAAATTAATTATACTAATAAAATAAAAAAATAAATTCAAGTTTGAATTTACTTTTATTTGCGGGGCACAAATTTTTCAACTTTTGGTTTTGGTTTATCTTCGGGATGACCACTGCCTGCAGTTTTTTTACCAGCTTTTCGTAAATTGCGTTCTTCTTCCCGTTTTTTCAACATTTCCTGACGTTGTTGTTCCATTTCTTTTTTGGTTTGTTCTTTTTGGGCTTTTTTTTCTTCTTTTGTTAACTTAACTTTCTTTTCAATAATATTAATACGGCGTTTAGCTTCTTCTAAATCAATTTCTTGGTTAACAGTTCATGTTGTTTCATATTGTTTTTTACTAATTTTTTTTGAAATTCCCTCAATTTCAAACGCTTTTTGCTCTAAAAAATTATTTGTTTTTGCCTCGTAAATATCAACAATTACATCAAAAATATCACGGTATTTATATTCTTTCCCTTTGCGGGCAATAACTTTTTCATATTCTAAGCGTAAATTTTTACGGTTATCAGTTTCTTTAATATATTGTTTAATTTTATCTTTTACCTGTTTTTTCCGTTTTTCCCGCTCTAATTTTTGGGCTTTTTTCCCCATTACCGACGAAACTACCGCAAAAATAATAACTGCTACCACAATCACAACTAAAATAATATTCATTGTCATTGAGTTTCCAAATAAATTTGACATTTAAAATAAACCTCCCATAAGTTTTAGTTTCTATGATGAATCTAACCGCTAGTTAATACTAACCTTTTTCTTATTAATATTATATCTTAACAAACTGAATAGTAAATAAAATTTACCAAGATTCTAACTTTAAAACCTGGTAAATTTTATAATTTAAGTGGTAACACTTTTCGTCTCTTCTTCAATAATTGCAATTTGTTTTAATTCCGTCGCACTTTCATTTAGTAAGTGCTGCGCTGCTTCTTGTTCTGTCATTGGCAAAAATTCAGCATCTAGTTGGGCTTGGAAAGTCGGATTATTTTTTAACCGATCACGTAGTTTTGGCATATAATAAATAAAATACCACGCCACCGCCACCGCAACAAAGAACCAGAACATTAAAAATTCAATCAAAGTGGCAGCTAATGTGGCCCCAGTTTCATTAATCATCGTTGTAATCATTTGGTAATTAAAAATAATAAACTGGATTGTTAAAAAAATAAAAGTAACACTAAATAAAATTCATTCTCAAACTTTAATTTTTAACTGACGACGAAAGCCCATCACACAACATGCTGCTAACACAAAAATATAAATAACAATTGTAATATTTGTTGAAAATCCTAAGACAGTTCCAAAATCAAAGCCCGAACCAATCGCATCAGGGATTACTAACATAATAATACAAGCAATAATTGTAATAATTAAGTTAACAGTACTTGCACGCATTGCAATATTTTCTTTATCTAAGACAGCTAGCTTTTCACTAATATATCCTTCTTTTGCTAAGGGTTCAATCATTCCTCCTGAATATAAGGAATTTTGCATGGCACCGTTTAATTTTAATGATAAAGTACAAATGACTAAAATTACCATGCCAGTGGTACCAGCAACCCCCGCCACAACATTATTTGGATTATAATTACTTGTTCCTGAGCTTCAACCATTATGGTTAATACCAGCCTCGGTAATAGCGCCAATAATAAAGACGGTTACTACTAAGTAAAAAATTGTTGCAATTGCTAAAATAATAAGAATTCCGCGGCCAAAATTTCGTTGCGGATTTTTAACATTTTTGGCGACGACAATAAATGTTTCAAAACCAACAAAGAAATAAAAGAAACTACTAAAAGCATTATTAAACTTATCGACCGTAAAGGATAAATTTTTCGTTCCCTGGGCGGCTTCGTTAAAAGCAAGATGACCATTTTGGGCCATTAAAATAATGGCACAAATAATTAAGAAAATAGTTGAGCCTCATTTAATAATTCCCGATAAATTAACAAATCAGCGAAAACCTTTCATTCCAAAGTACATACAACTAGCAACGAGAGCATAAATTAAGATTCCAATACTATCAATAATTAGGTTTTCCCATCGTTTTGGTGCTCACGCAAAAATTGGTAGTTGGTCTAAATTAGTTCGAAACATGGAAATAATGGTAACAATAATTGTTGAAGGTAAGGTAATATATTGGATAAAACCAATTAACCAACCACAAAAACGGCCAAAGACTCCACGGACATACACATAAGCCCCACCATTAGTATCATGGTAGACTTTACTACACTTGGCAAACGCTCAAGCACTCCCCCAAGCCATTAAGGCCCCTAATAAAATAATTCATAAAATATGTAGGCCTAACCCCCCAGTTTGTCAGTAATATATTGAAATAAATGACATTGGAAAGGCAATTCCACAGGTGTAGTTAAACCCAATTCAAACTAGTTCCGCCAAACTAATTTTACTTTTTTCCGGTTTTGTTGTTTTGGACCAGAATTTCATTTTTGTCCAAAATCCTTTTTTTTCCATTTTTAATTCCTTTCTATTTAATAATTAGTAAAAAAAGAGCGAGATAATAAAACTATATTATCTCCCTAAGTTGGTAATTATTCTTCACGTAAATCGCCTTCTAAGGCAAGTGCTTCTTCCCGAATATGAAGCGCATCTTGAAGATTTTCATTATCTTGGTTCTGATGAATTGCCTTGTTCCGAACTAAATAGTTATCTAATTCATCTTGAATTTCTTTCATTACATAGTGTCAATCATCAACTACTACAAATTGCGCATCTAATGCTTGTTGAATAGTTGGATCTTTTTGTAATCTTGCTTTGTATTTAGGCATGTAATAAACAAAGTATCAAATAATTGCAAAAAGTATCATCGCCAGAATGTAAGCAACTTCAATGGTATTTGAAACCAGCGCAGCTACACCCGCGGCTGAATCCTTGGTCCCTAACTGGGCAATGGCACTATCATATGATTTTCCTAAATCAATAAAGAATTGAATAAATTGTCAAATTAAGAAAACAAATACTAACATTCACGCAATCATTTCTCAAATTGTTACTTTCATTTTTTTAGTAAATCCTAGTTTTAAAGCCGTCGCAATTACAAAAACATAAATAATAATCATAATTAATGAGGCTTCACCAACAATTGCGGCATAGGAGAAGACCGAGTCGCCTCCCGTCGCTCCCTGAATAATATCAGGAATAAATAACCAAATGATGGCAAAAATTAAGGTAATTACTAAGTTTAAAAATGAAGCACGAAACGGAATGTTATCTTTTGTTAATTCTTGGTATTTAGCTGGAAAAATCCCCTCTACGGCAAAAGGTTCTAAAATTGACCCTGAATATAAGGCATTTTGCATTGCCGCATTTGCTTTTAAGGAAACAGTACAAATTAACATAATAATAACACCAATATAATATAGTCAACTTCCAGCGTGATCACCTAATAATCGAAAGACTTGCAAATTAGGGTTATTACTAAATTCTCCCCCAATCGCTCCTAGCATTAAAACGGTTACCACCACATAAAAGATGGTTGATAATAACATTGTTCAAATAATACTACGTCCGATATTTCGTTCGGGGTTTTTAACATTTTTCCCAATTGTCGCATATGTTTCAAATCCAAGGAAGAAAAAGAAACACGAGGTAAAAGCACTTGAAAAATTGCTAGGATTTAATTGGGTATATTTACTACTAGCATTTAAATCTCATGCGGAAGTACCATTTAAGGCAAACATTGCAATTAAGGCAATAAATAATAATGCGGTTGAACCCCATTTAATATAACTTGAAGCATTTAAATAGCGTTTTAACATTTTCATTCCTAAAAATAACGTACATGAAACTAACATATAGACAAAGACTCCAACCGCATCTCATGTTAAATTAGCTCAATTTCCTAAACTATCTTTGGTATCTAAAAAGGTTCCTGATCCTACAAAGTTTAATCTAATCATTGAGACAATTTGCGAAGTAACAATAATTGGTAAGGTAGTATATTGTAAAAAAGAAATAAATCAACCTCAAAATTTCCCAAAATTACTACGCACATAAATATAAGCGGCCCCGTTTCCAGCTGGGTGTACACGCGATAATTTATTAAAAGCTCAGGCACAAGTTCCCGCCACTAATCCTTCAATTAAAAAGATTCAAATCATGTGCATTCCTAAAAATAACCCATCATGTTTTTCCGATGATATCATTAGCGTTGCATAAACCGAAGTAAAAGCAATTCCACAAGTATAGTTAAAACCTAATCATACCAACTCTTGCAAACTAAACTTCTTTTTTTCACCACTAACTGTTGTATTTTCAGTTTTCGCAGAGTTTTTCATTTTTTTAAAATACTCCTTTCTTTTCAAAAGATATTAAATAATAAACTTGATAAAGGCATCGTGGTCCTCTTAATTTAAATAAAAGGATATTGCTAAAATTACTTTAAACTCAAAATGAATTATAATTTAAAGTAAATTTAGATATCTAATTTATTGGCATATCATTTATTTAAATTTATTAAATAATTCCTTTATATAAGAATTAGTATAATTAAAAATAATTGAAAAAGCAAGTAAAAAATGCGAAGTATTTTAAAAAACCTGATAAAATTAGCCTTTTTTACGACATTGAATATTAATTAACTTCAAACATCAAACTTGTTTAAATATAATTACTCTTGTTTTTTATTACTATTTTAATTATTTGATATACTTGTAGCGAATAAATAAATTATTCACATTTATAAACAAATGAAAACATATTAGAGCACACAAAGGCCGTAAAAGTAAGCAATATTTTTACGGCCTTTTTATTTATTTAGAAAAAATAGAAAGACAATTAGGAAACTTTAACATGAAAACATATTATGAAGTAAAACAAGAAAAAATTAAGAATTTTACAGAAAACATAATCCTTTATCAAGAACATCCGGAAATTATTGACAATGAAAATTTTATCTTTGCTTATGATGAATTTTTGAAGGAAATGAAAAGATATAACGATGAATTAAAAGAAAATGAAAAACTAAGCAACGATATTGTAAAAATAGAGAACATTTTACAAGATAAAAACTATCATATTACAGCAGAGGATTTAAACGAAACTTTAACAAATCTTAAATCTTACCAAAAAAAACTAATTAAACTTGAGTTAGAAATGAAACAAAAGAAAAACTCAAAAATTGTTAATTTATTAACTAATATTCTTATAATTTTGAAACAAATAATAGAAACCTTAACAACTTGATTAAAAAATCTACGCTTTGATATGGCTGAATTTATGATTGGGAAAGAACATGTCAATCGAATCGAACCAACAGAACATTTTGATTTAACTGAATTAGAAGCATTAAAAGGAAACATTTCAAATACACAACTCATGATATTAGCAGTGGAGAACTTTAACTTTTTTTTAAAAGAAAACTATTATGATGCAATTCCCAAAAACTTATATAAATTGGTAGATAACCAAGCTGCAAAAAATAACCCTGCTGATGAAACAATGGATTTTGAACTTGAAAGTTTAAAATTTTGACCAATTAATATCCGCCAAAAAATCCTTACTAACTTACGTAGTCACTTAGAATCTTGGGTGGCAAAAGATGACAAGTATTCATTACAAAACTATCAGCAAATAAATGCTATGATAAATGATGAATTAAACACTATCGCTAATCTTAGTATAAAAAATGAAAATCTAAATGAGAAAATTGCTGAAATTGAAGATTTTATTAAAAATAGTGACCAGGAAATTTTTGAATCAGTTAGATATTTGCAATATCTTACTGATCTAGCCCTAATTCAAGAACATCATATTACAGAAGTCTATAAATATTTAATGATTCCAGAAAAAGATGAATTAATAAAAAAAATAACAGAAATGACTCAAATTTTAGAAAATAAAAAATCAATAACTGAGCAATATGAATTATTAACTAATTATATAACATTCATTCCCGCGTTAAATATAGACTTGGAAGATTTTAAAAGCTTTGATTTAGCTACTATTAACAATATCTGCCAGCAAATCCTTAAAACACCTGCCAAAGATTTAATGATAGAAAAACTAATTAATCACTTGGAAACTTGTTATTGAAATAATTTAAAAGAATTTATTATCAATTATCAAAAAACGCAAACCTTTATCTTACAAAATCTTTTAATAAAAATAAAAATGGGTGAAACCAATAATATTAACCGATTCGCTATTGAGTCCCAGTTTAACATATTACAAAAAAATGAAGACAAGTTATTAGAATCAATAATACTATGTAATAAAAATTATACAAATCTTATTCACCTGATAATTCCTAATGATCAAAAAAAATGTGAAAATATTATTGCAAAACTAGCAATAACTACTCAATCTATTGAAGACCATACTAGCCAAATTATTCCAATCTATGACCAAACCAACCCACCAAAATGAATAAAAAAATTCAACGAATTTGACAATAAACTTGAGGAACTTATAGAGCAGCAAAATTTTTTTGAAGATAAGAATAAACTAATACAAAAGAAAAATAGTTCGCAGAAACAAAGTAAATATCGTTATGCATTTTATAAAGAAAGAAGTTTACCTCAAAAATTTTTTAAAGAATTTGATATTTTAAATGCTAATCAATTAAGCTTTCACCATTGATATCAAACTGGTTATTCTATAATTGATAATTTTATTAAGAATGACTCTCTTGATAAAAATGATATATCTTTTAAAGAAAAAGAAGATGAATTATTAACCTTGCGATTGAGTAATTTAAAAAAACCTGCCTTTTATACAACATTAATTGAAAATCTTGAAGCAGAACAAAGAACTTTATTAAAAGATTATCCTGATTTAGAACAATTTTTGCAAAATATGTTTAAAAATAATGAAGAACATATTGCGACAACAAATGCTTTTTATAAAGATTTTTTAGTATCTAAGGCTAGTACATTAGAAAATAACGATGATGATTCAAAAAATAAATGATACCAATATCATTATTTATTAAAGTCAAAGTACAATCATGAATTTATGAGATTATTTAATTATTTTGGTCCCAAAATATATTTGCTTAAATTTACCAATGGTGATTTTGCTAAAAAAATTCTTCAAAAAATTAAAACTGATATATCATACTTTGAAATAGATTTTTTGAAGGCAGTTGGATTAATAAATAATGAAACCCCTACAATTAACCCTAGAAATTTAATTATTAAAAATTTAGACAAAATTACTAAACATAATGAATCAGCAACTTTTGAAATGTCATCTACTAGTCTTCAAAACAAATTACCATCTTATGACATCATTCAAAAATACTATGAATGTACAAATAAAATTAATTCATTAAGTTATTTAAGATATTTTGCTGAACTTTATGATACTAATAATCCTGATGGAATATTTAAAAAAGATAATTTTTCTAATTCATTTATGATCCCTTATGAAATTTTGCATCAAATAAAATCTGAAATTTTTGACGTGCAAAACGAAAAAATTCAAGATTCAATCTTTAAAAATAAAGGCCATGAAATCATTGAAAAAATAAGGTTTATCCAACAAAAAATTATTAGTAAAAAAGAAACAATTTATGAAATAATTTTAAAAAATAAAACTGAAATTGAAAATGATGAACAATATAGTTTCGACCGAATCATAATAGAGATTTTAAAAGATATTAACGCTATTTTTTACGAAATAACAAATACAGTTATCAAAAACCACGACAAGTTAAATTTAAAAATAAATGAATTTAATAATGATAATGCCATCTTAAATCATTTGGGAAAAACAATTGGTTTTGAAAATATTGATACTATCCCCTATCATAACCTTCTTATTGATTGAAATAAAATTGATATGCATTTGGAGGCCTTTAATCTAGAATCATTAAATTCCAATGGCCAAAAATATATAGCATCTAATCTATTAGACACAATCCAGATTTTAATTGATGAATTAATTTCCAATAACTTAAAATTAGAAAAACTTGATGATGACCAAATAGCTTCTAAAGGAGAAATGTCCCTATTTTCTGACATTAATTCATTAGTCCAACTTTTTTGTAAAAAAAATGCTCAACAAATTTTTGGTTTAATCGCAAAATTAAATGAAAATAATAACGAGCTAAATATATTATTAAACAAAAAACTAGAAGTAGTCATAGAAAAATACAAAAAAGAAGTTGAAATTGGAACTGATAAACTAAAAGAACTAGAAAAAGAACTACAAATACAACAAAAAAATCATCAAGAAATACTACAAGAAAGTAATGAACAATACCAAAACGAAATAACAAAACTAAAAGCAGAACTAGAAAAAGAAAAAAGAGAAATAGAAAAAGAACTACAAATACAACAAAAAAATCATCAAGAAACATTACAAAAAAGTAATGAAGAACACGAAAACAAGATAAGAGAACTAGAAAAAGAACTACAAATACAACAAAAAAAACGCCACGAAGCACTACAAAAAAGTAATAAAGAACACCAAAACGAAATAACAAAACTAACAGCAGAACTAGAATTACAAAAAGAAGAACTAGAAATACAACAAACAATTTACCAAAAAACACTACAAGAAAGTAATAAAGAACACCAAAACGAAATAACAAAACTAACAGCAGAACTAGAATTACAAAAAGAAGAACTAGAAATACAACAAACAATTTACCAAAAAACACTACAAGAAAGTAATAAAGAACACCAAAACGAAATAACAAAACTAAAAGCAGAACTAGAATTAGAAAAAAGAAAACTAGAAAAAGAACTACAAATACAACAAAAAAAACGCCAAGAAGCACTACAAAAAAGTAATGAACAACACCAAAACGAAATAACAAAACTAAAAGCAGAACTAGAATTAGAAAAAAGAAAACTAGAAAAAGAACTACAAATACAACAAAAAAAACGCCAAGAAATACTACAAGAAAGTAATGAACAACACCAAAACGAAATAACAAAACTAAAAGCAGAACTAGAATTAGAAAAAAGAAAACTAGAAAAAGAACTACAAATACAACAAAAAAAACGCCAAGAAATACTACAAGAAAGTAATGAACAACACCAAAACGAAATAACAAAACTAAAAGCAGAACTAGAAAAAGAAAAAATAATTCACCAAGAAGCTCTACAAAAAAGTAATGAAGAACACGAAAAAATAAGAGAACTAGAAGAAAAACTAGAATTAGAAAAAAATTATGAAGTAATGAAGAACTTTATTGATAATTTAGAAACCATTGCTTCCAATAAAGATAGTTTATTTAAAGCGGTGCTTAATTTCGATGGAACAGGAACATTTAACCATACTCAAACGATAATGCTTGAATCTGTTTGAAATTATATGAACAATAAAATAGAAAAAAATAAAGAAATAGACAAAGAAATTTTAATACAAAAGATAGCAAAATTAGAACAAGAAATAAGCGACCTGAGAACTAATGTTATAAGTTCTGACATTAAAGATGATTTTATTGAAAATTATCTAAAAGAATTAGAAAGTTGAAAAATTGAGCAGAAATGGAAAACAAAAACTGATTTTCATGATGAATATGTCAAGTACAAAAAAGAATTTAAAAATAAAAAAATAGATGGTTTTAAAGCCTGGGCACAACTAATTATTTCAACTAAAAATATAGATCTTCATAATAAAATTAATGATGATGAAACTATAAATAAAATTATTAAATATGCACTATTAACCATAATAAAAGCGTGTGAACCTTATTCAAATGTTCTTGATCAAGTGGGGAAAAAAAGTACCCAAGATTGAGAGAACGATAAGAATAAACCAGTAATTATTCAAGATACTACAGATATAAATTTAAAACTTAATTCGACACCCTTATTTAAGGAATATCAAAGTTTTAATGATTCACAAGAAATTATTAAAAATTTAATAACAGCAGGCAAATATCAACTTCTAAAAGAAATTGGTAAGATGTTAAATCAAAATATGCTAAATGTCCTAAATCCCTCATCACAAATTGAAAAAAAATTATCATTAAAAGTAATGCAGATATTAAATAATATTAAAGATTATAAAGTAAATGCTAGTAAACTAAATAAAAATTTAAGTGGATCCCTTTCATCCTTAGCTTCCACTAGTACCACTGCAAGCAATATTAGTAATCGTTTCAGGTCTTGATTATCAAACAACGATTCTAATAATAGATAATCGCGATATAAAAAATGAATTCTCTTTTAGAATTCATTTTTTTATTAAACAACATAGTTTTTAAATTATTATTTTTTAATAATCTAATTCTTTGTTTTTGATATGTTCTTGGCGCATAATATCATAAATATCAGATTCAAATTTTTTTGTTCCATTAATAACTGCCAACAATGGTTGTTCACCAATTTTAGCTGGTAGTTGTAAGGTATCTTCAAAGTAAGTGGCAATTCCTTTAATTAAACCACCCCCACCACAAATGGTGATCCCGTTTTGAAAAATATCTCCCGCTAATTCGGGTGGTGTTTCTTCTAAAACTTGAACTGTTAAATCAATAATACGAGAAATTGGAACTTTTAGAACTTCACGAATTTCTTCGGGAACTAGTTCAATTTCGCGTGGTAAACCAGAAACAACATCTCGACCATATACTTTCATTTTTCGTTCATCGGGATATTTTGCTAAACTACCAATTTCAATTTTAATCATTTCCGCAGTTTTAATTCCAATTTCTAATCCATATTGACTACGAACATATTTTAAAAGTTCATCATTTAAGTAGTTACCAGCAACTTTAACTGATTTTGATAACACAATATCTCCAGATGATAACACCGCAACATCAGTTGTTCCTCCACCCATATCAACAACTAAGTTTCCATTAGGTTTATAGATATCAACTCCCCCACCTAAGGCTGCCATTTTAACTTCTTCTTCAACAAAGACACGGTCAGCTCCTAAGTTAGTAGCAATTTTTTTCAAGGCATTTTTTTCTAATTCTGTAATTACACTAGGACAAGCTAGTAACATTACTGATCCTTTTAATTGTTTTGAGACATGTAAACGGTTAAAAATATATTTTAATTGGGCTTCGGTTGCTCTAATATCTGTGATAACTCCGTCAACCATTGGACGGACAATTCGAATTGATTTGTTACCTTTTCCGATCATTTTATATGCTTCGGCTCCAACAGCAATAATTCGATTTTCTTTTATTTTGTAAGCAACAATTGAGGGTTCATTATAAACAATTCCACTTCCTGAAATGTAAACAAGTGTAAATGCTGTTCCTAAATCAATTGATACAAAAGTCGGTTTCTTATTGTTAATTAATGCCATATAAAAATCCTCCTTAAGTATAATTATATTCTAATTCTTATATTAAACAAGATAAAAATTAGGAAAAAATATAATTATTATTAAATCTACCGACATAATTTTAGAACTTTAATAACTAAGTTGTTAACCTGATACCTTAATTGCTAATGATTTTGTTTTGATTTCCCCTGGAATTACTGATCAAGATGGAATTTTAAGATTACCATATTTTAAATTTGTAATTTTAACTTTTTGAATTTGATATTTTAAGACCACATCACTTGGTTGTAATGGTTGTAATAATCCTTCCACTTGTAAAAACTTAATATTAAAGAAAACAACATCAGTATAATATCCCCGGTAATGCCTTAAATTGGTGTTAACCGTTGCCAAATTAGTTGGGAATGATAATTGGGTTGGTGGTAAAAAATTAGGAACAAATGAATAAAAAACGTTGTTCCGAATAGCTAACTTATTTTTAAAATTATTTAATAAATTTAACTGGTCAGCTAACCAGTGGTTTACAACATCAATTTCTTGACGATAAATGTTAACTTGTCCCTGGGCTGTTAAATAAACAATATTTTTAAGGGGAACAGCATGGGCATTATCATTGACCCCCATGGCATAATTAGTAATTGCCGGATTGGCATTTTGATCAATTGCCACTTCAACGGGGGTCAGATTGCAATTAAAATTATCAATCTTAATGGTGTTATCCGCATGAAAATTGTGACAACCGCTCAGCAAACTAGCCGGAGTACTGCTCAAAATAACGGCACTAAAAAAGGTTAGTAACTTTTTCATAATCTCTCTCCTTGGTAATATCTCATTCTCGCTATTGTCTTAACTATCTTAACTCGTTTTATTATAAAATACAAGATACCCAGAAAATAAATAACAAAATAAAAAAAGTCAAAATTTGTTTTGACTTTTTTAAAAACTCCTATTTTTTTAATGACTGCACGGGATTACCATGGTAGGCATCTAAGTAGATTTGTTTAATATCAGTTAATAATGGAATACGGGGGTTAGCTGGTGTACATTGGTCATCAAACGCATCTTGAGACATTTTGTCTAAGGCTGCTAAGAAGTCTTTTTCACTAACATTTAATTGGTATCTTTCAAAATATTCTTTAAATGAACTAACTAATTCAACATCTTTTGATAATTTTTGCACATTACTAATTAAGTTATCAACTAATTCCGCATCACTACTTCCTTTAATCCCACAGTAACGAGCAATTTCGGCATAGCGTTCTAGCGCATTAGCAACTGTATATTGTGAGAAGTAAGTTTGTTTACCCCCTTCTAATAAAGTTGCTGCATTATAACGAATTACATATGGTAATAAAATTGAGTTTGCTGCCCCGTGGATAACACCAAATTCTCCTCCAATTTTATGACTCATTGAGTGCACTAGTCCTAAGAACGCATTGGCAAAGGCCATTCCGGCTTGAGTTGCGGCATCTGCCATTTTACTACGTGCTTTAACAGCACTGCTACCGTTATGGTAAGCATCTGGTAAATAAGTAAAGATTGTTTTAATTCCTTGTAAACAATAAGGGTCAGTATAATCCGTTGCTAAAGCTGAAACATAAGCTTCAAACAAGTGGGTCATTGCATCTAACGCTGGAGCATTAGTTCCCCCTTTCGGCACGGTTAATGTTAACTCAGGGTCCACAATTGCCATGTGCGGAGTTAAGGCATAATCCGCTAGCGGATATTTAATATGAGTTTTATCATCGGTAATAACTGAGAATGGTGTTACTTCTGAACCGGTTCCCGAAGTTGTGGGAATACATACTAATTTAACCCCGTTTGTCATTGTGGGGAACTTCACAACTCTTTTGCGAATATCATTAAAGGTCATTGCTAGGTCAGCAAATTTAGCATCCGGATGTTGTTCTAATAACCAAATCATTTTGGCCGCATCCATCGCACTTCCTCCCCCAATGGCAATTACCACATCGGGACGCGAGTTTTTCATTGATTTAACTCCCCGTTCAGTTGTGGCAAACGTTGGGTTTGGTTCAACATCGGCAAACACATCATATTTAATTCCTAATTGTTCTAGCACTGATGTAACTTTTTGGCCGTATAATTCGTTAATTACCGGGTCAGTTACAATAAAAGCTTTTTTACAATTTCATTCTTTTAGATCTTGTAACGCAAATGGTAAACATCCAAATTTATGATAAATGCGTTCTGGTAATCTCATTCATTGCATATTTTCTCTCCTTACTGCGACAGTTTTAGTATTTAATAAATGTTGGGGCCCAATGTTAACTGAAGTTGAGTTTCCCCCTCAGCTTCCACATCCTAAGGTAAATGAGGGTGCTAATTGGAAGTTGTACATATCACCAACGGCTCCTAATGATGATGGCATGTTAACAACCATTCTTCCGGCGTTTAAAGAATCACGTCATAAGTCAATCTCGGCTTTCCCTTTAATTTCATCCGTTCATAAACTAGCAGTATGCCCTGGTCCCATTGTTAATAAGTCTTTGGCGATTGCTAACGCATGGTTAAAGTCTTTTGCTTTATATAAACCAACATATGTTGATAATTTTTCATGGGCTAATGGTTCATCATGACTTGATTTTTCAGCCGGACATAAAATTAATCTCGTGTTGGTTGGAATTGTTACCCCGGTAATTTTGGCAATTGTTTGGGGAGTTTGCCCTACTAAAGCAGGGTTTAAAATCCCATATTTTCCTTCTTTAAACATTGCTTTGCGAACTTTATCCAAGTCTTCTTTTTTGGTCATCACATAACCATTTTTTTGTTCAAATAACTTGACAACTTTGTCATACACTTTTTCTAACACAATTACTGAGTTTTCAGTGGCACAAATAACCCCGTTATCAAAAGTATTTGATTGCATAATTGAAGAAGTTGCGACATCTAAATCAGCTAATTCAGTAATGATTGCCGGACAGTTTCCAGCTCCCACTCCTAAGGCTGGTTTTCCTGAAGAATAAGCTGATTTAACCATTCCTGGTCCCCCAGTGGCTAAGATTAGATCAGCCGCTGCCATTAAATCAGTGGTATCTTGAATTTGAGCATCTTCCACCCACGCAATAATATCTTTGGGTGCTCCCGCAGCTACAGCGGCATCTAAAACAACTTTCGCCGCTTTAATGGTACAATTTTTTGCTCCTGGGTGGGGCGAAATAATAATCCCGTTTCTTGTTTTTAAGGCAATTAATGTTTTAAAAATTGCCGTCGCCGTTGGATTTGTGGTTGGAATAACAGCCGCAATGACCCCCACTGGTTCATATACTAGTTGGTATCCTAATCCTAAATTTTCTTCGTACACACCTACTGTTTTCATATCACGGTATTTATTATGAATATACTCAGCAGCATAATGGTTTTTAATAATTTTGTCTTCAACAATACCCATGTTTGTTTCATTAACAGCATCAATTGCTAATTCGATCCGAGCTTTATTGGCAGCAATTGCAGCAGCATGAAAAATTTTATCAACTTGCTCTTGATTATAAGTTGCAAATTGCTTTTGGGCAGCACTAACTTTCGTAATTAATGCTTCAATTTTTTTGTTTTCCATCTTTTGGTTTTCCTCCTAATTTGTAAAAATATCTCCATCAATATAGTTATACTACAATATTTATAACATTGATATAGTTTTTTGGTAAATTTTGACAATTTTAAATGGAAATAATTACCATTTTAAAATAAAATTATCTATTTTTTTATTTACGATGCATCCCTTCTTGGACGATCTTTAGACACTCGCGACAATATTCACGAGTGGGTGGGACAACCTCTGGTAATTCAAACTTACGATTTAAATTATTATATTTGGGAATCATCATATTATGATATGGGAGGATTTCAAATTTTTCCATATGTTTTAAATCCTTAATAAAATTACCAATCCCTAATAAATTTTCTCTCGTATCAGTATAACCTGGGACTAAGACATGACGAATTCAAGTTGTTGCCCCATTGTCATCTAACCACTTAATTCCTTGTAAAATATTTTCGTTTCCTAATCTGGTTAATGCTTTGTGCCGAACACTATCAATTTCTTTAATATCACAAATAAATAAGTCACACACTTTAACCAGCTCTTTTCACTTATTTAAAATTACTTCATTAGTACTAAAAGTACATACGGAAGTATCAACCGCCGTATGAATCCCGCGCGCTTTGGCGGTGGTAAATAATTCAATAATAAAGTCTAACTGCATTAAGGGTTCTCCCCCCGACATTGTTAAACCACCATGGACATAAAATTCTTTTGTTCGTTCATAATGATCAAGAATTTCTTCGACCGAAATTGGTTTTTCCTTATTTACCTCCTGTGTTTCTGGATTATGACAATATTTACATCTTAACGGACATCCTTGTAAGAAATAAACTAGTCGTAACCCTGGTCCATCAACCGCGCCAAAAGACTCAAAACTACTATAATATCCAGTCACCTTTGACATGCTCTCCCTCTTTTCCATAATTATTATATCCCTTTTATTAAAAAATAAAATAGGACTAAATTATTCAAAATAAAACAATCAACTCCTCACGTTGATTGTTTTATTTAATTAATAGCTTAATTTTTATTACATTCCTTCGTGGAAAGTTCTTGAAATAACATCTTCTTGTTGTTCTTTAGTTAATTTTACAAAGTTAACGGCGTATCCTGAAACACGAATTGTTAACTGTGGATATAATTCAGGATGTGCTTGGGCATCTCTTAAAACCGCACGGTCTAAAACGTTAACGTTTAAGTGGTGTCCTCCTTTTCCCATGTATCCGTCTAGCATATTAACTAAATTTGTGATTTGTGAATCTGATGCTGACATCTTCTTCATCTCCCTTCTCTTATACTTATATTCTAGTCCTTTCCCACTAAAAATCAAGATGTTTACCAAAATTTTTCATTTTTATTGATAAAGTAAAAAAGAACAATTTCTTGTTCTTTTGTGAGTTTAGTCTAATTTTCCAAAGACATTTTTAAAGACTTCATCATAAGTTGCCACGGGAATAATTTTTAAAGTATCCTGCACTTCTTTTGGAATATCATCTAAGTCTTTTAAGTTTTTATTTGGGATTAAGATTGTTTTTAAACCACTTCGTTTTGCTGAAATTGATTTTTCTCGTAATCCCCCAATTGGTAACACTTGACCACGCAAGGTAATTTCCCCCGTCATTCCAATGTCTTTTGAAACAGGACGGTTACTTAATGCACTAATAATTGCGGTTGTTAAAGTAATTCCCGCTGAAGGGCCATCTTTTGGGACTGCTCCTTCCGGAACATGGATATGAACATCATGGGTTTCAAAGAATTTGGGATCAATACTATATTTTTCAGCATTTGCTTTAACATAGTCTAACGCAATCGAAGCTGATTCTTTCATCACATCTCCTAGTTTTCCGGTTAACACAAAGTTTCCTTTTCCTAGGAAGGTATTAACTTCAATTGGTAAGATGTCCCCACCAAATTGGGTATAAGCTAAACCAGTTACGACTCCAATTTGTGATTCTTTTTCTGCTTCGGTATGTTCAAAACGACGTTTTCCCAATAATTCATTAACTACCTGCGGAGTTACTGTTAAGTTTGTCATTTCTTTATTTAAGAATTTAACAATAAACTTACGAGCAACAGCGTTTAAATCACGTTCTAACTGTCTAACTCCTGCTTCTCTTGTATAATGCTTAATAATTTCATTAATTGCATCATCATTGAAAATTAACTGACCATCAGCTAAACCATTATTAGTTAATACTTTTGGTACTAAATAATCTTTTGCAATATGGAATTTTTCTAATTCCGTATAGGAAGATAATTGAATAATTTCCATCCGGTCAATTAATGCTTCGGGAATATTATCATAGTAGTTGGCTGTTGCAATAAACATAACATTTCCAAGGTCATAGTTTTCTTCAATATAATGATCTGAGAAAGTTGCATTTTGTTCAGGGTCAAGAACCTCTAGCATTGCACTAGCGGGATCACCACGATAGTCAGAAGACATTTTGTCAATTTCATCTAACAAGAATAAGGGGTTAATTGTTTTTGCCCGTTTCATTGATTGAATAATTCGCCCAGGCATTGCCCCAATATATGTTTTCCGGTGACCTCTAATTTCTGATTCATCTTTAACCCCACCTAGGGCCACTTTGACAAAGTTCCGTCCGGTTGCTTCCGCAATTGATTTCGCTAAACTAGTTTTTCCAACACCAGGAGGGCCAACTAAACAAATAATTTGACCTTTTAGGGAGTTAGTCATTGTTTTAACAGCTAAATATTCAATAATCCGTTCTTTAACTTTATCTAATCCAAAGTGATATTTATCCAGCATTTCTTTCGCATATTTTAGATCATTTTTTTCTTCGGTACGTTCTCACCATGGAATTTGCATCATTCAGTCAATGTAAGTACGAATAATATTTGATTCACTTGAAGCTTGTGGTAATGATTCATAGCGAGCAATTTCTTGTTCAATGCGTTCTTTGATGTTTTTTGGGAACGGTTCTTTTTCTAGTCGTTCTTTGTAAACTTTCATTTCGTCTGCCGCATCATCGAATTCACCTAATTCATCTTTAATTGCTTTTAATTTTTCACGTAAATAGTACTCACGTTGTTGTTCATCAACACGTTCTTTAATTTTTTTACTAATTTTGTTATCAATATCACTAACTTGTTGCTTATTAACTAAATGGTCAAAGATAATTTGTAATCTTTTTTCAACATCCAATTCTTCTAAAATATCTTGTTTTTTAGCAACTGGAATAAATGGTAAGAATTGGGCAATGGTGTCAACAACTTCATTACCATCAACGGAATCACCGATTTGTTCTAATAAATCTTCCGGTAAAATATCTTGCAATTCCATTAATTGTTTAATATTGCTTGTAATTTTTTCTACAATTTTATCTTCTGATTTAATTACTGATTTTAAAATATCAATATCAGCAGTATAATATTCCCCTTCGCGTAAATCTAACAATTTAACACGATCAACGGCTTTAAAGTTAACTGTTAAACTACCATCTTCTCACACTTTCCGAATTTTTAACTCTGCTAAGACTCCAATCCGGTAAATCCCTGATAATTTTGGGTCATCTTCTAGTGGTTTTTTTTGACTAACTAACACAATATGGTTATCGAATTCCTTATTCGCTGTGTTAACCGCTAAAATTGACTTATCTCTCCCCACTTCTAAAACTTGTTCAAAACCTGGAAAAATATAACTACCTCTAGTAACTAACACAGGAACATTCTTTAATTGGGTTGTTTCTGTTGATTGGTTAATTGGTTCTGCCATTTTTAAACACCTCCTATAAATGTTTTTTACTTGTATATATGTTAACTATCATAAAATAAAAGTCAATAGTTAAGATACATTTCCACTATAAAAAGATTATAACAAAAAAATTAGCACTTGCAATACATAAGTGCTAAAATTTTAAAAGTTTTCTTTTATTGACCATTATTATTATATAAGTATTCAAAAACCTTATCATGAATTACTTGGTCTTTAATTTGGTCTTCAGTTACTAATTTGGCTTCTTTTAAAGTTTTGCCATCAATTCCAAATTGTTTTCCTAATTTATCATATTCTTTATCAATATCTTCGGCACTAACATCAAATTTTTGCTCTGCTTTGACAGCATCAACAATAACACCATTTTCTAAACGGTTTTTAGCATCTTTGAATAATTCATTATTAATGTCTTCTTCAGTTAACCCCGTTCTTTTTTTGTAAGTTTTAATGTCCATTTGTTGCGCTTGTAATTTTTGTTCAAATTCATGTTTTAACTGGTTGGCTTCCTTACGAATAATTGATTCTGGAATTGATAAGGCTGAATCTTTGGCAATTTCTCTAAATAATAGTCCAATAAAACGGTCTTGTTCTTGCTTCATTAGTTGTTCTTGTAGATTATTTTCGACATGTTCTTTTAACTTCGCTAAAGTATCAATTCCTTTTAAATTAACATCTTTTGCTAATTCATCATTTAATTCGGGTAGTTCTTTTTCCTTAACTTCTTTAATATTTAGTTTAAATACAGCTGGTTTTCCTTTTAATTCTTCCACTTGATAGTCAGCGGGGAAAGTAACATTTATATCATGGTGATCACCAGTTTTTAAACCAATCATGGCTTCTTCAAAGCCAGGAATAAATTGACCACTACCAATTTCTAACGTAAAATCACTTGCTTTTCCCCCTTTAAAAGGTTTTCCATCCATAAATCCCTCAAAATCAAAGATAACAGTATCACCCTTGGCAATTGGGGTTGTTTTAGCTTTAAAAATTGCAAACTTGTCACGTAACTGGTCAATGCTTCGATCAATATCTTCTTTTTTAACAACTACTTTTTCTTTTTTTAACTCATTAAATCCAGTGTATTTATTAATTTTAATTTCTGGTTTTAAATCAAATTCTAATTCTAAAACATATTCTGTTTTGCTTAATTTTTTAACTGCAGGAGTTGGGGAATTAAATGGTTCAACATCTGATTTTTGCGCAAAGGCAAATTGATAAGCTTTATTAACAACTAAGCGGTGTGCTGCATTTAAAATATTTGCTTCGGTTAAATGCTTTTTCACCAAGTCAGCAGGGACTTTTCCCTTACGAAAACCAGGGACTTCAATTTCATTAGTTGCCTTTTGTTCAGCTTTTTTAACCACCTCTGCTCATTCGTTACCATCAACAGTTACAATTCATTTTCCAATTCCTTTATCTAAATTTTTTTCTGCTTTAAATTTCATCTTTAATACCTACCTTTTTAACACATTTATCATTATAACAAAAACTATAATTTATATCCGCTAAATTTATTATTTTTTACAGAACTTGTTCAATTTCAAATAATTCTAAATATTTATTCGCAATTGCCACTGAGCAATTTAACTGTTCAGCAATTGTTTCAATTTGGATATCATCAAATTGAAGTAAATGACCTTTATAAATAATTGCGCAAGTGAGATCAGCAACTTCATTATTATCAATAAAAAATGGATAGAGCGCATAATAATAATTTTGTAAAATATATAAACAAACATTGAATAAACTAGGATTATCATTATAAACATACTGGTCTAATAATTTTTGAATTTTTTTAACCTGGTGGTGAGTACAAAAATCTTGAATTTTTGTGGGATTTAACATGAAGGTGCCATTTGTTTTAGTTACTTGGAAATTTTCATCGATATTTTGTTCTTTTAAGACATATAATAAATGAATTTTTGACCCGTTGCGATAAAGATTATTCATTAAATATTTCCTAATTGTGGGGAGAATTTGGCGAGCATTATAGTTTTTTAAATAATGAAAAGCAACTAAATGATTTTCTTCATCCATCGAATTTAATAAAATATTTTCAATCTCCGCTAAGGATAAATTTGCTGGTAATTTCCGATTAGTTTGCTCATTCAAGACCGCATTTGCTTGTTTAAAAAATTCAACTAATTTTGTTTCAACTTGCTGGGGAATATAGGGCATTTCTAATTCATTGCGAGTTTTTCAATAAACTGCTTCATAATCACCTTCTTTTAAGAGATCAGCAAGTTCCGTTAAAATTTCATCATAATAATTATTTGATTTTTCCATCTTCTTAAACTCCTAGGATTTCTACTAAAATTATATAATTAAAAAAATAAATTAAAAACCCTATTTACATTAATTTTTAACTAATGTGGATAGGATTTAATTTGTGCTTTTTCAATTAAATTTAAATGGCACCCACGGAGAGATTCGAACTCACGACCCTACGCTTAGAAGGCGCATGCTCTATCCTACTGAGCTACGTGGGCATAACCTTATTTATATTATCACAATTATTTTCATTTTTTCAAGCAAAATTAGGATATTTTAAGTAGATATTTTGTGGGTAGAAAATAAAAAAAATAATTTTGCTAATCATTTTAAATAAAAAAATATGTTATAATTTTTTTAGAATTAAATATTTGAGTATATATAATACCTAACAAAGCTTTTTTTGTTAGGTATTTTTTATTTCAGAGATATTTAGTTCTACTAGGATATGAAACTAGAATTCTGACTGACTATTTTAACGGAAATTTAAGTCTTGATAGCTAAATTTAACATAGAGATCCCTTAAATCGCAACGTAACAATTTGAAAAACTATTTTTAATTAAAAAAGTAGTTAATAATTAACTACTTTTAAAAGAACAATTCTTCACTAAGATCATAATCAAGATATAAGGTTGAATTGTCATTAGTTTTTGGTTTGGCTGGAATTAATTGGTAATTTAATTTAAATTGATGTTCAATTAACACAATTGCCCGATAAATTGCCATAAAAATGACCCCATTAATTGAAAACTTAATTAAATTAAACGGAATCACAATTGATACTAAAATACTTTTAAACCAAGCAATATCACTTGGTTGATAGTTCATAAATTTTGCATACATATCATAAATAAATAACCAGTTAAAAAATGTCATTAAGAATGTTGTACAAATAATGCTAAAGATAATAGCAATACTTGTCATTAAATAGTCATATCCTTTTTCGTTTTTGCCTTTAACAAATTTATTAATTATTTGGCGGAAATAAAAATCCCCAACTAAGAAAATCCAAATAAAAATTAAATCGGCCAGCATTAAGGCAAAAACATCAATTGGACCATCCCCTAAGTAGGCCATTCGTAATCAGCTTACACTAATTACTAATAAACTACTATAAACAATTCCAATAATTCGGACTGCTAATAAACAGATAAAGTCAGTAAATTCAATTTTTAAGAACGGAGCCACTGAAAAAATACTTAAATTAGCCACCTTACTAATTCAAGAAAATAGCACATATAACGCAACAATAATTGCCATGGCCGCGATTCGTTTTGTTTCTAACCGAAAACTATTTTTCAATAATCCTCTCATCTTAAATTCCTCACTTTTTTAATCACTAAAATTATATCTAATTAAAAAGAAAATGGAATAGTTATTAATCAAAGTTTTACAAATCATGAAAGGAACAGCAACCAATGCAATTTAACAACTTACAAGAATTACAAAATATTATAATAAAGTTTTCATCATTAGAAATTAGAAATAACCAAGAACTAACTAATGCAATAAAAGAAACTCATCAAAAATTTTTAAATATTATTTTAAAGAATATTTTAAAAGAAATTAATGTTCTACAAGAAGATTTAACAAAAAATGCTCATGACCCTTTATTAGGAGAAACTAGTCAAGAAAAACAAGAAAAATTAGCTAGTCTTTATTCATTTCAAAAGAAAATTGAGTCACTTCAAAGCGAAATTAAAGAAATGGTACCAACTGCACTAACAATCGAATCCGAAAAAATTAAAATTAACTTACTTTTTGATAAAATTATTGATCATTTATCACAACAAGAAATAACTAATTTTAAAAAAATTTTTGAAGAAGATTTAAATGTAGCAATAAAATCACTTGGTTTCAAAATTAAAACAATACAATATCGCTTAAAAATTAATCCACGCAATATTTATTTTGCTAAAGCAAATACATCTATTTTAAATTCTATAATTCCTACAAAAATAAAAAAAATGATTTTGCCAAATAAACAAAAACAAGGGATTGAAATTGCAGATTTTGATTTTTGTAATCTTCCATCTAGTGATGATGTTTTTAAGTGAGTAAAACCGAAACAAACACCAGCCAGAAAAAAACAATCACCAAATTTAGAAGAACTCAATGAAATTGATATTGCTAATAAGTTAAAAATAACTGAAGAAAAGCAAGTAACTGAGCAAATTGAAATGGATGTTTTAACAACAAGGCAAGAAAAAATGCAAATAGCAAAAAATCAAAATGGGAAAAAACTTAACGAAATTAAAACAGAAATAAAACAGGCCCAGGAAGAAATAGAAATGAGTGAAATTAAAAATAACCCTACTAGTCGTTAAATTTCCAAAATATTATCCAACTAATAATTTTATATGTTATATTAATATAAGAAAATAAAAAAGAAAGGAAATTTTAAGATGAGTAAAAATAATGTGCTGCCAGTAATTGTGGAAATTCCTAAAGGATCAAGCAATAAATATGAATATGATAGTCAAACGGGCCGTATTATTTTAGACCGGGTATTATATGGTGCTAATTTTTATCCCGGGGAATATGGATTTATTGAAAATACTTTAGACTGGGATGGTGATCCGTTAGATGTAATTTCATTAATTACCTATCCAACTGTTCCAGGGTGTCAAATCAACGTCCGGGTGTTAGGAACAATTAACATGATTGATAATGGCGAAATTGATACCAAATTATTTGGA
Organism: Spiroplasma sp. DGKH1; assembly: GCF_040940205.1. Taxonomy (NCBI): domain Bacteria; kingdom Bacillati; phylum Mycoplasmatota; class Mollicutes; order Entomoplasmatales; family Spiroplasmataceae; genus Spiroplasma; species Spiroplasma sp. DGKH1. The sequence goes on from NZ_JASTWG010000001.1 coordinate 122,387, forward strand.
GTGGTGGATAGTGATCCCCGATTTAAACATTACCAAACATTAACAGATGTGCCCCAACATTTGCGCGATGAAATTGAAAATTTCTTCTTGCAATATAAAGCATTACAAAAAAAAGAAGTTCGGATTAATGGTTGAAGTGGTGTTGAACAAGCCCTTAAAGAAATTAAAGAATGTCAAGATCGTTACTTAGAATATAAAACAATTCTTGAAACTGAAGGCAAAGAAAAAGTAATGCAAATCTGAAAAGAAAAAGGACTAGGTCAAGCGTAAACTAGGATTTATTACTAAAAAACTGTAAATAATTACAGTTTTTTATTTTTGATTCTGATCAATTTTTTCGGAAATAATATCAACAATTTCATTAGGAGTTTTATCTTCCGCATCAATAACTAAAAAATTAAACTTATCCTTATTTCGTTGGTATCATTCTTCATATTTTTTATTTAATAACTCTCAGTAAGCAGGGCTGACGGTTTGTTCACTTGGTCTTCCCCGTTGCTTAATCCGGTTCATGGCCCCAAACGGTGAAATTCGTAAGTAAACTACTAACTCTGGTTTAATGGTTTCATCTAGGTATAAACTTTGTAAAACTACAATATCATAAAACTCCCGATAAACTTTGTAATCAGTCATGTTCATATAACCTAGTTCGTGAAGAACATCCACAAAGATAATATCTTCTAAGACACTCCGGTCAAAAATAATATTTGGCTCAATTTTAGCTTGTTTTAACTGTTTACTACGAGCCATCACCATATAAACTTGCATTTTAAACGCCATATTTTTGGGATCAGCATAGTATTCATCTAAATATGGATTTTCTTCAACTGGTTCATCCATTACTACATAGTTATATTTATCGCCAAGCATTTTACTAATCGTTGATTTTCCAACCCCTACTACTCCCGCTAATGTAATTCGCATAACTTCCCTCTTTTCTCATTTGCTTAATTTTATCGTATTTTAAAAATGATTAAAAGTAGTTTTATTTTTTTATACTATTAAAAATTCCAAAAAAGCGCTTAATTTCTTTGGGTTTTAAGTATCGTCATTCACCTGGCTTTAAACTTTCATCTAACTGTAAAAAACCAATGGCCACTCTTTTTAACTTAAGAACTTCACTCCCTACTGTTGTAAGCATTCGTTTAACTTGGTGTTTTTTACCCTCATGAATAATTAGTTCTACCACGGTGGTATCATCTTTTTCTGAGTATTTTAACACCCGCGCTTGGGCGGGTGAAGTTGTAAAATTATCTGCAATTGTTACTCCCCGGGCTAAATCACGTAGTTGTGTTTTTGTCACCACTCCTTTGACAAGAACATGATAAGTTTTATCTATAATATGTTTTGGATGAGTAATAATATTAGCAAACTCCCCATCATTCGTAATTAATAATAATCCACTCGTATCATAATCTAATCGTCCAACGGGATAAACACGCTGGGAAATTCCTGGTAAGTATGAGAGTACCGTTTTGCGATGGTGAGGATCACGAACAGTGCTAACAGTATTACGCGGTTTATTTAACATGATGTAGATTTTTTGCTGGTTTTTATTTGCCAGGATTTTATTATCAATCATAATAACATCGTGGGGACTAACTTTAAACCCCATTTCTCTAATAACTTCACCATTCACCTTCACGCGGTGCTGGGCAATTAATTCTTCTGCTTTGCGCCGCGAAGCATAACCATAATTAGCAATTACTTTTTGTAACCGTTCCATTATTTAAATAAGTCCTCTTCTTGATCACTAGTAATTTCTTGTAATTGCGGTAATTCAGCTAGGGAATTTAAGTTAAAAGCTTTTAAGAATTCTTCGGTAACTTTATAGTTTAGTGGTTTTCCGGGCAAGTCACTTTTGCCAGCTTCTTCAATTAATTCACGAGCTTTTAACTTATAAATGACATTATCGGAATTAACGCCCCGTAAATCCTCAATTTCTGGCTTGCTAATCGGACCACGATAAGCAATGATGGCTAATGTTTCGAGAGCTGCTTGGGATAACCGGGCTTCAACTTTAGGATGGGATAATTTTAAATAAAACGGATAATATTCTTTTTTAGTTGTTAACCGGTATTTATTTGCAAAATTATTAATCATTAACCCCCGAGTAGAATTAGTTTGGTATTCCTTGGTTAAGGTTGTAATTAACTGCTGACAATCCACAGGTGGTAATTCTAAAACTTCACTAATTTCAGTCAGACCAATTCCTTCATCGCCGCTAATAAAAAGTAACCCTTCTAATAAAGCAATTTTTTCATTATTATTCATCTTGGTGCTCCTCTCCTAAGTTAAGATAAGTAATATAAATGTTATCCAAATGTTGGTGCTGAGTAATGCTAATCTTTTGATGACGAGCTAAGTCTAAAATCGCAATAAAACAAGCAACAAACACTTGGGTTGATAGTTCAAAATAATCTAATAAATCTTCTAATAACCATTCCTGCGTGGTGTTTTCAATAATATTTAAAATTTTAACCGCAACTTCTTCGGGGGAAACTTCGGTAATAATAATATTGGAATTTAATGGTTTCGCCGCATTAATCCGCTCTAACATTTTCAAAAAACTATTGGCTAATTTATCAATGTTAATTTTAGGGGATAATGGTAATTCTTCATCGGGAATGCGTTGACCTTTAATAATAGTTTTTGGTTTGGATAAATATTTACTTGATTCTTGGTGTTGGTTTTTAAAATAATGGGTCACTTCTTTAATCTTTTTATATTCTAATAACCGGGCAATTAATTCTTCACGGTTATCCTTTTCGTAGTTTTCATCAATTTCAACTTCTTCTTTTGGCAATACTAGTTTGGTTTTAATTTCAATTAAATAACTAGCCATTAATAAATATTCGGACGCAATTTCAATGTTTAATTTTTCAAATTGATGTAAATATGCTAAAAACTGATCAGTTATTTCTAACAAACTAATACTAAAAAGATCAACTTCTTTTTCTTTAATTAGATGTAGTAATAAATCCAACGGACCAGTAAAATTATCTAAACTTACTTCATAGCGGGGATTATTTGTCAACATTATCTTTCCCTTCTTTACTTCCTCTTTATATATCATAATGATATTTTATAATAATTCAAAGCAAAATTATAAAAAATTGCGAAATCCACCCCTCAGTTCTAAAGTCCAAAGAAAAAGAGGGCACAGCTCTCTTAATTAATTATTGAATTACTTCATATACTAGTTCGTACGCTTTGGGTTCTTTGTCGGTAATTTTAAAAGTACTTGCTGCTCATTCATAAACTGGTTCGGTAACATAGCGATTAGTATATAATGTCATCACTACTTCCCCTTCGTTAACAAATTCACCCGTTTTTTTATTTAAGTAAATTCCGGCATGATGGTCAATTGCTTCTTCTTTGGTATTGCGTCCAGCTCCTAAGCGGACAGATAATAATCCTAAGGCGTTAGTATCAACAATTTCGACAAAACCAGTTTCTTTTGCTTTAATTTCAACTTTATTTTTAACTTTTAGCATTTGGTCTAGAGAACTTAAATCACTAATTAGTGATAAATCACCACCCTGTTCTTGAATAAAGTTTTTAAAGTAAGTTAATGGTTCGGATGAATTATGGAGTTTATCCTGACAAGCTTTAAAAGCACTGTCAAAATCAGGGAATAAGTCTGCTTGGCATAAACTCAAGGCGGCTGATTCACAAACAATATAATTTAAGTCATCAGGACCTTCACCTTGCAACGTTTTGACAACTTCATAAATTTCAATGGCATTCCCAATAGCACGACCTAACGGTTGGTTCATATTGGTAATTTCCGCCGCAATTTTTTTATCAAAGTGTTTCCCAATCCCCACCATAATTTCAGCTAATTGCTTAGCTTCGGAAATTGATTTCATAAAAGCCCCATTCCCACATTTAACATCTAAGACAATCCCATCACTACCCGTCGCAATTTTTTTACACATAATGCTAGCGGCAATTAAGGGAATTGAATTGACAGTGGCTGTCACATCACGAAGAGCATAAATTTTTTTATCGGCAGGAACAATATTACTTGACTGGGCAATAATTGAAATATTTGTTTTATTAACAATTCGGACAAATTCCGCAAACGGAATTTCAACTTTGAACCCGGGGAAACTTTCTAATTTATCAATTGTTCCTCCTGTTTGGCCCAGACCACGACCCGACATTTTTGCTACTTTTAATCCAAAACTAGCAACCAAGGGGGCGTAGATTAAACTAACTTTATCGCCAACTCCTCCTGAAGAATGCTTGTCAACTTTAAAACCGTTAATTGGTGATAAGTCATATACTTCTCCAGATTGAATCATTGCATCAGTTAAATATGATATTTCAGTAATTGACATTGATTGGAAAAAAACTGCCATTAGAAAAGCCGACATTTGATAGTCAGGGATCACCCCCGTAGTATATCCTTCAATAATAAATTTAATTTCTTCTTGGGTTAGCTCTTGGCCATTTTTTTTCTTTTCAATTAAGTCTAAAAGTCTCATTCTTTTTCATCTCCTATGTATTTCTTAAGCATTTTTGGCTTTTTGTTTTAATTCGGCACGATATTTTTCATAGGCTTTCTTATGGTCAACATCTTTATATTGATCAATTCCTTTTTGAATGATTTGCTTAACATTGTTTGAAATTAAGTCGGTTGGTTTGGTCATAAAAGTATCTGGTTTAATTGGTTTATGAAACACAACATGAATATATTTCTTGCCTTTTTGTTTAACTTTTTTATTTAAAACTTGGTATGAATTAACAAGGGATACGGGAATAATTGGCGCATGTGCTTTTTGGGCGATTTTAAAACTTCCTGCTTGGAATTCGCCCATTGCTTGTTGATGACTACGGGTTCCTTCTGGAAAGACAACCATTGTCCGGGGCACCCGAATTAATTCATTTGCTTCATTAATAACTTCAATTGCTTGGCGGGGATTCTTACGGTCTAAGAATAACACATCAATTAAAGCCACAAAATTTTTAAAGCGCTTGTCAGTTGCTAATTCTTTCTTGGCAATAAAAGCACAAGGAGCAGTTTTATTAAAATCATTTAACCGAAAAATAATCGCGGGATCAATATTTGACTGGTGGTTAGCAACCATCAAACAACCCTTATCAATTCAATTTTCTTCGTTATGAACAATTAATTTAATATCAAAAATTCATAACATATACTTTGTTCGTTTCTGGAGCCAGTGATAACGATATTCTTCAGAAACAATGTTGGGATCACGTTTAATTTTTCTGGCCATGCTCTTTGATTTTGTTAACATTCGTAAAAAACGAGGGAATGTTAAGATAATTTTTCATATATTTGGCATTAAGATCTTCTCCTTCTCACATATTTTTTAACAGTAAATTTATCATACTCTTGGTTAAATTTTAATTCAAAATCATCAAGATTAAAAGGGGGAAAATAAGTATCACCAGTATATTCACCCTTAATATAACTAATAATTAGCTCATCTGCCACGGGTAACGTTTCTTCATATACCTTTGAACCCCCACACACTATTAACTCATTATTAGGATTTTGGTGATATTGCGCAATGATTGGTTGTAAATCATGAACAATTTGAACATCGGGATGATCAAAGTGATAATTAGGATTATGGGTCACCACAATTGTTTTGCGATTAGGTAACACCCGGTTAATCCCTTCAAAAGTAGTCCGTCCTAATAAAATTGTTTTATTAAGAGTTTCAGCTTTAAAATGTTGAAGTTCAGCTTTAATATGCCATGGTAAGTGGTGATCCTTACCAATTAACCCATGCTGATCCATTGCTCATAATAACTTAATCATTATACTGCCACCAAGCCTTTAATCGCTGGATATGGATCATAGTTTTCTAAGACAATATCTTCATAAGTAAAATCAAATAATGATTTAACATCCGGGTTTAATTTTAAGGTTGGTAAAGCACGGGGCGTTCTCGTTAATTGTTCATTAATTTGGGTTAGGTGGTTTTGATAAATATGACAATCACCAAAACTATGAACAAAATCACCCACTTCAAAACCGCATACCTGCGCAATCATATAAGTTAATAAGGCATAACTGGCAATATTAAACGGAACTCCTAAAAAAACATCGGCACTACGTTGGTATAATTGGCAACTTAATTTATTATCTTGAGAAACATAGAACTGGACTAGGGTATGACAAGGTGGTAAGGCCATATTATCAACTTCTTTTGGATTTCAAGCACTTAAAATATGACGACGTGAATAAGGGTTGGTTTTTAAATTATCAATTAACTTTGCTAGTTGGTCCACTCCTTCAAAATTACGTCATTGTTTTCCATAAACTGGACCAAGATCCCCATATTTTTGTGCGAATTCATTATCGGTTTTAATTTTTTCAACAAATTCAGCTAAAGTTTCATTTTGGTAATCTGGTGTCTTCGTATATTTTTCATATGGCCATTCGTTTCAAATCCGCACATTATGGTCAACTAAATATTTAATATTAGTATCACCCTTAATAAACCATAGTAATTCATAGACTACTGATTTAAAATGAACTTTTTTCGTTGTTAACAAGGGAAACCCTTCCGCTAAATTAAAACGCATTTGATAACCAAAATAAGAAATTGTCCCGGTGTTAGTCCGGTCTTGCTTGGCTAAACCATTATCTAAAATAAACTGGGCCATTGTTAGATACTGTTTCATTAATTTACCACTCCTTTTTATCCTGTTAGAAAGTATCAATACAAGTAAATATTACCTTATTTAACAAATAAAATCACTCGAAATTACGAACAATTAATTAATTTTTTGCTGGCATTTTAAAAATAATATGTTATCATATCTATAAGAAAAGAGGCATCAAACTAATGAAAAAATATTTTAAATTATTAATTAGTAAACTTAAAATATCATTTGGTTTGTTTGTGCCCAATATCTTTGGCGCAATCCGCACCTCAAATAGTGATAATGAATATGAACAAGCTTATATAATTAATACTGCAATTTGTACTCCCGAAGAAATTAACCAAGCAACAATTAAGGTTAAAACAGAAGAAGAACAACCAACGCTACCAGTTAGTCACCAAATTATTAAAAAACATCATAATTTAAGATTAACCCCACCACAACATAACCCCCTATTAGTAATTATTGGTTTTGTTGTCTGGTTTTTTAAAATAAAAAATGTGCAGATTCTAATCTAAGTCAAAACTGTAGCTTACTCAAGAATACAAAATACATACCCAAAAAATTAATACCTAATCAAAATACAAGCAAATTTAAATTAACAATTATAAACTTACAACAAATATAGTAATTTTTTCATATTTAAATTAAACCTTTCAAATCAAATAATAATATTATAAAAAGTCTAGTTCCTCTCATGCTAGGCTTTTTTTTAATTTAAAATAAAAAAATATTTTCTTACGAAAATATTTTAAAACCATGGTTTAAAAGTTTTAGTAATTCCAAATCATGAATTAATCTCATTCTGGACAACTGGTAAGTTAAAATATAGAATAACAACCACAATAATTGCTAAGACTAATAACACCGCAAAGACGATCATAAAGATTGCAAATTTAGATAGTTTTCGTTTTTCATGGGTGGTATCATTCTCAGCGGCTAAAGTAGCTGGCTGCTGGTCAGCATATAAGTTATTAGCATCATAACCAAAGTCCTGATCATTATTTAGGTTAAATTCATTATTGGCAGAGTCATTATAACTTGGTTCTGCAAAAGTACTGGCGTCATTACCAAATTCTGATCCGTAATTATCTAAATTATTATCTAAGTCCATCTCATTGGTATTCATCATTCCATCATTGATATTTTCCATTGCAAATTCATCATCAGTAAATTGACTATCAACCCCTAAATTTGGGTTAGGGGTATTTAAATTTGAGGATGCCATAATTTCTGGGTTCATAATTGCATAATGGTTATCGGTCCCTGGCGCTGGTGGTTGATTATTATTGCTATTATTTACATACTCACTGCTTGGTGGTGGATTAAGGGGCGGTGCAAGTGGTGGATTATATGGTGGTTGTTGATAAAATGATGGTTGGTTTAATGGCGGTGTAAAATATGGTTGGTAAGGATTATTCATCAAATAAGGATTATTAAAATTCATATAATTAGGAGTTTCTGGATAATATGAATAATTTTGTTGGTGATTACCAACTGGTGATAAAATGTATGGTTGGTAAACAATTGGTTGATAAATTGGCTTATTATGTTGAATATTATTTTGGCCAGTTAATCCTAATGAATTTAAAACAGGCGAATTACGATTATTCAATGGTCCTAATGGGCCTAACCCCATTTCTAATTCCGAGTTATTAACGGGATAGTAACCTACTTGCGCTCCCCCATAAAACATTGGATTTGGTGCACCCCCGATAGGATTCATCATGTGGGCAGCTGATAATTGATTATTCCGCGCCATTAATGCTTGGTTTTGTTGCCATAATTGATTAATTAAATTAGTATTATCCATATTGCCAGTTGGACTAGGATTATTTGGTTGTTGTTGATAATTAAGGTTATTTGTTGGTTGACTAAATGTCGAATTTAATCCCGCTTGGTTTAAATTTCTCCCTGGTCCAGGCTGGGGAAAATTATCTGGTGATTTGTTTGGAACAGCGGTTTGTTGAAAATTTTCATTAGGAAAAGGCTTTGGTCCATTATTATTAGTTCCCAAGTTTTGATTAATTGCTTGTTGAAATTGTTCTTTGCTGTTTGTCATTACTGTTTGCCCCTATCATATATTAACCTATACTCGATATACCCTGTTGTCTTTGTATTATTATTACTATATATATTATACTACAAAATTGATTTTTTTAATTTATAATCTTGCATTATTTTTTATTTAAGTATATACTATTATATTTTTATTTTTTTAAAAAAATATAATATAAATAAAAAAACCTTTTAAATCAAGGTTTTAAGACATTATTTAGAATCACTATGAATAATAATATTTTGTTCTTCATTTTCAACCGCGTTATCCTTGGCTTGTTGGACAAAATCATCAGGATGATCAATTAACTTAGCTTTATTTTTGCGCCATGTTGTATAAAGCATTGGCACTAAAATTAACGCACAAATTAAATCATTTAACCCCGTGAAAACAAAGTAATCAATATTATTTCCCGTCGCATTACTTACCCCAAAACCGATTAATGATAAGGGAACAATTACTAATAATGATCGGAGCATTGAAGAAATCATTGTTTGCACCGGACGACCAATTGATGAATACAAGGCCATTGCGGTATAAGTTGCCGCGGCAAACAAATATGTTGAGAAGTTTAAAACTGCATACCAGCGGTATTTACCAACTAATTCAGCGGGAAACTCATATAATTTCATCATTTGATCAGCAAACGCTAAAATAATGATAAAAACGATAAAGAACCAAATTAATTCTAACAATGCCACCCGAAAGATAATTTTCTCAATCCGTTGGTATTTTTTTGCCCCATAAGCATAGGCACAAATAGCGGTTGCTCCCTGGGACAATCCAATTCCCGCGGAAATAAAGATTACCATAAAGGGTGAAATTGAAGTATAGACTAATTGACAAATATAGATTCCTACACTAGTTGCTTGCACTCGTTGACCATTTAGCGTAAAGTAAACATCATCTTGACCGGGTAAATGAACAACTAAAATTGTCGAAATTAAAATTTGGATGGCATTGGCAAAGTTCATAAAAAACGCACCAACCCCAATTGGCATTGCCCTTTTAATAACGGCAAATGATAACTTCATATCTTTAAATCCAAATTTACAATATGAATTTTTAGAAAAGATAATAATGGCGGTTGAAAAACATATGTTAAAAGTTCATGCCATCATACTACCCATCATCACTCCGGACATTTGTAAGTGGCAAAGTTTAGCAAAAATAAACGAAAATAAGACGTTGACAGGAATTGATAAAACTTGCATTAATAAAACAATGAAAACTTTTCCTTCGGTACGTAAAAAGGTTGGCAGAGCAAATGATAAAAATAATAAGGGTGAACAAAAGATAAAAATCCGGGAATATTCCCAAGCTAAAGTTACATAGTGCTCTTGAATTGCGGATGATAAAGAACTATTCATCTGTACCCGGACTAATAAAGAATGAAAATTATCATTCATTAAGAAAAACACCACGGTACTGATAAAAATTGAGGTAATAATTTGTAAAACAATCATGTTACCCATAATTTTGCGCATCGCAGCAATATTTCGTTTTCCATATTCCATTGAAAAAACAATTGAACAACCAACCCCAAATAACATCGCGAACGAAAAAATTGTATAATAAGCAGTCATTGTATACCCTGTTGTTAAATTTACTAAATTATCAGCATTTTTAGCAGTGATGCCAAATCGGATCATAATATCATCCTGAGTAAAACTTTGGGCCATATTTTTATCAATAATGTTATATAGTCCCTGAATAACCATAATTAACACCATCGGTCCACAAAAATACCAAATTGCTTCCCAAGGTCTCGCATAGCGAAGCATCTGTTCACGTTTGGTTAATCCTAGTTTACTATCCATAATCTTCTCACCTCCTTTGAAAATATGTTAAACATTTAACAAAATAACCTTAAAATTATACCATACTTTTTATAACTTCATCGTTTTCAGCAATTATTTATCCAAAAATTTTAAAACATCTTCAAGATGCTCAACGGGTTTTACTTTTCGTCAAGCTTGGAGAATGTTGAAATCATTGTCAACAACAAAAGTACTTCTTTCAATTGCCATAAAAGTATTGTTAAACATCTTTTTTTGTTTCATAACATCAAAATGCTGACAAAGTTTTTCATCAATATCACATAGCATTGGAAACGCAACCGCATGGTCACATTTAAACTGATGTTGTTTTTTGGGATTATCCCGGGAAATACCAATCACATTATAACCTTTTTGCAAAAACTCTTGGTAATGTTTATTGTAGGCAATGGTTTCTAATGTACATCCCGGGGTTGCTGCTTTCGGGAAAAAATATAAGACATAGCCCTTCTCTTTTTGAAATTCTGTTAATAAATGTTGTTGATTATCCTCAAATAAAAATGGTGTTGTTTTTAAATCCATTGTCCTGACCTCCTTGTTAAAAAAATAAGAAATAACAATTTCTTATTTTTGACTACTAAAAATTTGAATTAAGTATTTTGTTACTTCCAGTTTGTTTTTTAATATGTTAAATGATAATTTTAAATCGAGAAAAATCAAGTAAAATGAAATTTCGCTCAGATCAAATTGGTATTCTAGTTTATTAATTTCTGCTTGAATTTTATCAATTTCTGCTTTAATATCCTCATAATCCTCTTGCGCAGCATATACTTTTAAACTAGCACGTTCTTGTAAATCACTCACATCTTGATCTAATGATTTAATTATTGCCATTAATTCATTTAATGATTGTTCAATCTTTTCTTCTTTTAATGACATTTTTTCATTCTTATGCTCCATATTAATCACCTACTTCTATGTCTTTAATATATCATAAATTAACAAAAGAAACTAAAAATTTCCAATTATTAGAAAAAATTATCTCCTAGTAACTGCTAAATTACCAATTATGATGTGCTTAGTATTACTAAATAATCCGTTCTTAAATTAAAAGAGTGGATAAAAAATATTATAAGGGAAAAGGATGATTTGTAAAGATAAATCATCCATTTAATAAAAAAATGGTTATTGTAATAACCATTTTTAACCGCAAAATGCCACGGCTTCAATTTCCACTAACGCATCTTTGGGCAATTTTCCAACCTGAACGGCAGCGCGCGCTGGTTTGTTCGTATTAAAAAATTGACCATAGACCTCGTTCATTTTCGCAAAATCATTCATATCTTTTAAGAAAATATTAACTTTAACAACATCTTCTAAGGTCGCATTCCCAGCGGCTAAGATTGCTTGAATGTTTAATAATGATTGTTTTGTTTGATCAGCAATATCATTACTAATAAATTCCATTGTTGAAGGAACTAATGGTAATTGCCCCGAAACATAAATAAAATCTCCGGCCTTAATTGCTTGGGAATATGGTCCAATTGCACTTGGTGCTTGATCAGTATTAATTACTTGGTGTGCCATTTTTTTCTTTCCTTTCTGTGGTCTTTATAAGGTTATTATACAACAAAAGGTTTAGTAATTAATTACTAAACCTTTAATTCTTGTCACTGAATTTAATGTTTCTCTAATTCCTTGGACCCCTTGGCCGGATTCTTTAATTCCTAAGAATGGGAAGGAATCAGGTCCGCGTTGGGATTTTCCGTTAATATTAACAGTTCCGGTTTCTAATTCATGGGCCAAATGAAAGGCTTTGTTAATATTTCTAGTAAAAATACTTGCTTGTAAACCAAAATTTGATTTATTAGCAATTTTAACCATTTCTTCTTCAGTTTTACAACGAATAATTGGTAATACTGGACCAAAGGGTTCTTCTCATGCTAAACGCATATCAGTTGTAACATGGTCAATTAAAGTGGCGGCCATTAAATTACAATCCCTTTTATTACCAACGATTAATTTTGCATTTTGTGCTAAAGCATCATCAATTAATCCTTGCACAAAATCAGCGGAATTTAAATCAATTAGTGGAATAATAGTATGATTATCTAATGGTGAACCCATTGTTAATTTTTCAACCTCTGGTTTTAATAGTCTTACTAACTCATCAGCTACGGTATCATCAACTAACACCCTCTTAATGGCTGTACAACGCTGCCCTGAGTAAGAAAAGGCCCCGCCAATAATTTCTTTAACTGTTTTATGTAAATCAGCATCCGCTAATACTAATGCAGGGTCTTTTCCTCCTAATTCTAAAACTAATTCCCGACCTTTAGCCATATTTTTAATATGGTTTCCAACTTCGACTGAACCTGTAAAAGAAATTAAATTAATTTCATGATGACTAACTAATAAATCACCAATATCACGACCTCTTCCCGTTACGACATTAAAAACACCACGGGGAAAATTAGCTTCCATTGCTAATTTTGCCATGTAGAGTCCAACTAAACTACCATTAGTTGCTGGTTTAAAAACAACTGTGTTTCCAACAACTAAACTTGGGGCAATTTTAGAGATACTTAAGTTAACAGGATAATTGTATGGTGAAATTGCTAAAATAACACCCCGTGGTACTCTCGTAAAGATTCCCATTTTGTTTTTAATATTTCACCCATCACCAGTTAAAGCTTCTGGTTGCATTCTTTTGGCTTCTTCAATCGTATATTCAATATACTCAACTGATCGTAAAACTTCAGTTTCACCATCTTTAAGATTTTTCCCAACTTCATAAGCCATAATTTTTGCTAACTCTGCTTTATGTTTAAGTAATAAGGCACTTCAGTCTTCTAAATATTTAATTCGTTCAAATAAGGTTAAATTTGCCCATTCACGTTGGTGTTGGCGAGCACTTTTAAAAGCTAAATCAATTTCTTTTGCTTTTAAAGCAGGCACCTTTCCGCATGGCTTTAAATCAATTGGTGAAATAATTTCTAATCATTCACCATTATTAATTAACTTTCCATCAATTAGAGCATCAAGTGTTCAATTCATAAATTTATCATCTCTTTTCTATATAATCTTATTCTATAACTTTTTTATTAAATTGCTAGCAGTTTTATTTGAAAACCACCTTGTTAGTGGTTAATATAATAAATGTTGATAAATTAAATGCCGTTTTCTTTAATAAAGTTTTCTAAGGCTGCTAGTGATCGCGAACCATAAGCTTGGTATTTTTCTAATTTTGAATTAAATTTTTGATCAGTAAAATCAGGAATAATTCCAAAATTAGCTTTCATTGGTTGAAAATTATCCGGACTCGCATTAATAATATAATTAATTAAAGACCCAATCATTGTTTCGGGGGGAAATTCCAGTAGTTCTTGCTGGTTAGCATAACGAAAAATATTAATGGCACTAGCCAAACCCATCGCAGCGGATTCAACATAGCCTTCCACCCCGGTAATTTGTCCCGCAAAGAAAAGATGAGGATTGGCTTTTAGTTGTAATGTTGGTTGTAATAATACTGGGGAATTAATAAAATTATTTTTATGCATAACTCCATAGCGAACAATCACCGCATTTTCTAAGCCTGGAATTAATTGGATAATTCTTTTTTGTTCGGGAAATTTTAAATTAGTTTGGAAACCTACAATATTATATAAACTATCAATGGCATTATCTTGGCGCAGTTGAACTACCGCATATGGCTTGGTTCCATTCGGCATTGCTAAGCCAACTGGTTTCATTGGACCAAATAGTAATGATTGGCGACTACGCTTCGCCATTACTTCAATTGGCATACAACCTTCAAAATAAATTTCTTTTTCAAAGTCATGTAATTGGACAACTTCAGCATTAACAAGTTCATTTACTCAGTTATCAAATTCCGCTTTTGTTAATGGACAATTAATATAATCCTTACCTTCACCCAAATCATAACGAGATTTATAGTATGCTTTCTTAAAATCAATACTATTTTTGGTAATAATTGGGGCGGCAGCATCAAAGAAGTAAAAATATTCTTTACCTAAGAAATCACGAAGTGCCGCTTGCAGGCTAGCAGTTGTGAGGGGACCAGTTGCAATTAAAGTAATTTCCTTGTCATTAATCTGGTTATATTCCTGGTCAATAATTTCAATGTTGGGATGATCAGCTAACACTTCTGTAATATATTTCGAAAACCCCTTACGGTCAACAGCTAAGGCACCCCCTGCTGGAACCCGGTTGGCATAGGCTGCTTTAATAACTAGCGAATCCAACATTGTCATTTCAGCTTTTAATAGCCCCACACCATTGGTGATATTATCACTTCGTAACGAGTTTGAACATACTAGTTCAGCAAAATAATCTAATTTTTGAACCGGATTTTTATTAATGCGTTTACTTTCATAAAGTTTAACCTTAACACCCCGGGTTGCTAACTGGTAGGCAGCTTCACACCCAGCTAAGCCAGCCCCAATAATATTTACCGTTGTCATTTTAAAGTTTTCCTTTGATTTGTTCATATTGGTTTAGATATTGTTGATATTTTTCTTGTTCGGCTTTAACCTTCTCAGGAGATGCCTTGGCTAAGAAATTTTGGTTATTTAAAATATTGCGACTGCGTTCTAGTTCTTGTTCCAATTTAGCTAATTCTTGCTTTAATTTTTCTTGTTCCACCGTACGGTCAATTAAACCAGCGGTAATAACTTCTAACGTGTAATGAGGTAATGGTAAGGAAATATAATCTCCCCCTGGCAGTTGATAAGTAACTTCTATAATTTCAGCGTTAACTAATTTTTTTAAATATTCATTAATTGCTGGTTGGTAAGTTTTCAAATGCTCATAATAATCTGCTTGGGGATTAATAATAATTTTGATTTCGTGGTCCCGACCAATATTGTGCTCATTGCGTAATTCACGAAGGGCAGGAATAATCATAATAACATCATTTAAAAAATTAACTGGATAAGTAAAGTTAACATCGGGATATGTTTCTAACATAATTGATGGTTGTAAATTTAGGTGTTGGTAAATCTCTTCACTCACAAATGGAATGAAAGGATGTAACATAATTAAAATTTGTTTTAAAACATAGTATAAAGTTTGGAAAGTAATTTCTTTAACTTCGTGCTGACTACTATTTAAATTAACTTTTGCAAGTTCAATATACCATGAGCAATATTTATTTCACACAAAATCATATAACTCTTTGCCAGCCAGTACAAACTCATAGTTATCCATATTTTCTTTAACCTGATGTAAAGTTTTTGTTAATTCACTAAGAATTCAACTATCAATATTATTTTCTTGGTGGTGAGCAATAATTTGGTCAATCTCATTGGCAAAAGCTGATCACGGCACAAAACCAGTTGGCAAGTTTAATAACACATAACGAGAAGCATTTCATAACTTATTAATAAAATTTCATGACGCGTTAATTTTTTCTTGCGAATAACGTAAGTCTTGACCCGGAGCACTATTGGTCATTAAGAAATGGCGGAGAGTATCAGCACCGTACTGTTCAATCACATCCATCGGATCAATCCCGTTCCCTAATGATTTACTCATTTTTCGTCCTTGTTCATCCCGAATTAACCCATGAATTAAAACATCATTAAATGGTTTTTGGTCAGTAAATTCTAATGCTTGAAACATCATTCGTGATACTCAAAAGAAAATAATATCATAACCCGTTACTAAGACATTAGTTGGAAAATAACGGTTAAATAATTTTTCATCCCAATTTCACCCAAGAGTCGTAAACGGTCATAAGGCAGAAGAAAACCAAGTATCTAAAACATCTTCATCTTGGGTTCAGTTCTCTAAGTCACTAGGCGGATTAACACCAACATAAATTTTTGTTTCATCATTTTTGTGGTACCATACTGGAATTTGATGACCTCATCATAACTGACGGGAAATACACCAATCTTGAATATTTTCCATTCAAGTTAACAAGGTACGATTAAAACGTTCCGGGAAAAAATTAACTCGTTCGGCACTATTTTGTAAATTAATAACCGCCCTTGCTAACGGTTGCATTTTAACAAATCATTGTTTTGATAAATATGGTTCAACAATTGTATCACTGCGTTCTGAAAAACCAACTTGGTGATGATGATTTTCAATTTTAACAACTAACCCTTGGGCAGTTAAATCAGTTACTAAGTTACTGCGCGCAGCAAAGCGATCCTGGCCTTGATACTTCCCTGCTAGTTCATTCATAGTACCATCTAAGTTCATACAAATTGGCATTGCTAGGTGATGGCGAAGGCCAATTTCATAGTCATTAGGGTCATGGGCAGGAGTACATTTCATAGCGCCAGTCCCAAAGTCCATTTCAACATAATCATCACAAATAACTGGAATTAATTCATTATTAGCTGGATTAATAACTTTTTTATTTCAATATTTTTTGTAACGTTCATCCTGGGGATTAACAATAACACATTGATCAGCAAACATTGTTTCGGGACGAGTTGTGGCAATGGTTAAATATTCAGTGGTACTGTTTTCTAAGAAGTATTTAAAGTAATACATCTTCCCTTCCACTTCTTTATAAATAACTTCAATATTAGAAAGCGCTGTTTGTTGATGGGGATCTCACGGAATAATGCGATAACCACGGTAAATTAAACCTTTATTATATAACTCCCTAAAAACTTTGCGGACTGCTAACGATAAATTATCGTTTAAGGTAAACTGTTCTTTTTGATAATCCAATGCTAATCCTAATTTTGCCCATTGACTACGAATAATATCTGCGTATTCTTCTTTTCATGCTCAAACTTGTTCAATAAATTTTTCACGCCCTAAATCATGGCGCAAAATATTATTAACTGTTCGTAATCGCTCTTCAACCTTGCTTTGCGTTGCAATTCCGGCGTGGTCCATTCCTGGTAAATATAAAGTATCATAACCATTTAATTTTTTATAACGAATAATTAAATCTTGTAATGTTGTATCCCAGGCGTGCCCTAAATGTAACTTCCCAGTTACATTTGGCGGGGGAATCACAATTGCAAATGGTGGTTTTGGTGAATTAACATCACTTGTAAAATAACCATTTGTTTTTCAAAATTCATACTTATCTTTTTCCACCATTTGGGGTTGGTATTTTTTATCAAATAATTCTTTCATGGTAAATCCTGCCCTTCTGTTGTAATAAAAACTCCTATTATATCAATCTATAATAGGAGCAATTAATTTAATTACGGTACCATCCTGATTTTAATAAATAATTAATATTATTTATTATCTTAATTAAGATATTTAATTTTATCTTATAAGCAACCTTCATTAATATAATATATTAATCTTGCACCACCTGATTAATTCTCTAAAATATTATTATTAACTACTCCTCTTATATTTATATCCTTTATTATAATTTAAAAAGTTAAAAATACAAGTTAATTACTTGAATTATTACTAAGTAGTTTTTATAGTTTTCAAATTTAATTTTATTTCATAAAATAACTCTTTAATAACAATAAAAAGTAATTTCAACTTTTTTAAAATTTCAATATTTTAGTATAAATCCCCAATTAAAAATATTTTTAAAAAATATTTTATAGTGTTATAATTTTTATATAGAAAATTATTATGGAGGAAAAATAAATAATGAAAAAATTATTATTTCTATTAGGAACACTAGTTATTAGTAGTATTTCAAGTAATATTGCCTTAACAAATAGCCAAATCTTAAACCAAAAAGTAACTAACATCTCAACAGAATTAAAAACAAAAGATTTTAATACTGATAATGTCTCATTATCAACGGGAGATGCTGAACAAAATTTACCACAATTTGTTGCAGTACTAAATGAAGCCTTTCAATATATAAAAGAAAACAATATTAAAAATTGAAATATTAAATTGTTAAATTGATATCAAACTAGTCCATATGAACAAGATCGAAATCACTTTATTCCCCAAGATCAATTGGATAATCTTCACAAAATTATGAGTACCGACTCCTTTGTTGCTAAGACATTAATAGGTCAGTGAAAACGAATCCCAGTTTCTGAAACAACTTTCCATTATATTTGGAATTCTTATTTAGTTTATACTAATAACCAACAGGAAGGAAAAACCAACTTAAATCCTTTTTCAGCAGAACTTCCTGTTCAAGAAACAAGAACATTTAATATAAAACTTACGATTGAGTATTCCGAACCAATTCACGAAATTATTGTTGATTCTTCATTAGTTGAAATTACTAGTGATGCAGCTTATGGTAAATTAACTGCAATGACAGATATTTATGATAAATGTTATGAAGCAATGCAATTATTAACAAACCCCAGAATTGCTATTATGGTAATTGGGTTCCTTGTTAATGGTGAAATTAGAGCAGCTGTGCCGTTGTCACAAAATGCTGTTCATACATTTAAAAATATATTAACTGATGATAATTTTAAATTATTAGATTTTGAATTTCATGCTGAAAATCATGGATCTGACAAATTTTATACCGTTAATATGATTTATTTAGATAATAATGTTGAAAAAAATATTCCGTTGTCACCATTTTTTACAATTCACGGTTTATTTCAAAAAGCTACAATCCTGTTGGAAACCGAATTAATAGGAGATTAATTAACAATTACATAAACAAGGATTTAGTCATATTTATAAAAAAAATTATTTTATAAATATGACTTTTAATATTTATATAAAGAATTAAAAAATGTCTAAGTTAATTAGACATTGGTTGTAATTTGCGCTAATTGCGCTGATTTATTATTCGCATTACCTGTTATTAATGTTGAAGTTGAAATTGAAGTCACTGTAATTTTAATGTTAAGATTAGCAGTACTTAAATCAACTGTGGCGGGAAACGTCGTTCCATCATCTAAAGTTATTGCGGTATGGTAGTCCGTATCTAATTTAGTTCCTGTTACAATCTTATCAATTAAATTTTGTACCACCATGTTAACTGCACTTGTTACATCAGCTTTGCTAACCTGACCGGGAGTTGCGACTGAACTTCCAGTCACGGTGATTGGTTGGGGAAAAGTAAGATTACTAATATTTTTTCGGAAATTTTGATCAGAGATTAGAACATCCCCATCAAATTTTGTCCCTGCTAAATAGCCTTGCATTTTTCGCGCTAATGCTAATTGTTCAGGACTAATAAAATCACCATGCTGGTCTTTATAAAACTCGCGAATTTGATCATCATTTGCTTTAGTAATTGTTAAATGAATAGTATCACCATTTTTTAAACTACTTGTTCCATCTCAACCTTTATAAGTAATTAAAAAAGCATTCCCAAATAAATCGAGGTTATCATTAACTTCCTTTTGATGAGCACTCTCCACCTTGGTTGCAAGAACTTTCACAACTGTTGTGTTAAGTTTTTCTTTACTATCAACATTTAATAACACCTGGCTAAAATCACTAGCTGTTAAACCACCTAAAACAGGAGGTTTTGGATTTTCGGGCTTATTACAAGCAACCACTGATGAAGCACCGGTTGCTGTTAAACCAACAGCTCCTAGAATTGCTAAAAGTTTTTTCATAGGTCTTCTCCTTTATTGTGGAATAGAAAGGGATTTTAATTGTACTGTTCGTTTTTTCATAATTTATGTCTTTCTTTCCAAGAATATTATATTAATTAGTTTCCAATAATGTCAACCATTTAAAATTCTTAATTTTAAACAAAAAAATGGTTATCAATTAATTAATAACCTATGTTTTAACTAAACAAACTAGTAGCGCCTAGGGCAGTTGTAATAATAATTCAAAATGGTAAAGCGATAATTGAAATTAGCGTTGATACTAAAGTAAGATTGCTTGTTAATAATGTTTCTTTATTAAAATTAATTGAGTAAGCAACAATTACTGAGGCTGGGGGCGCTGCTAACATTATAACAATAATAGTTAACCCCATTGTGGATGTTGTTCAAGCACCGGTTGCTTTACCAATTAAAGCAACCAAACAAGTTAGCCCTAAGCCAATGACTGGGGCAATTAAAGTTTTCATAATAGTTCCATATCAAACTTTGGGATCTTTTAAGATATGAGTAATTTTCCCTTTTGTTAAATTAATTCCAATTGCTAACCAGGCTAAAGGTGTACAAACTCCAGCTAATGTTTTAGTAACAGTAAAGAGCGGGGGAAAAGTATTATCTAATCGCAGGGGTGAATATTTTGCCGAACTATTCTTTATCTGGTCGGGAACAACATTAATTCCCGGAATTAACTGGGTTACTCAAAAAATAAAGCCAATAATTGTGGCAATTAAAATTGGATTGAAAAAGATTTTTTTATAATTTAACTTTAACATCTGCCCAACATACACAAATTTGTTGACTGCTTTAACAGGTTGGTCAGTAGAAATGTGCACTGGATGATTAACTTTTCCCATAATAATAAACCCTAAGGAATATAAAAAGATATGGTATGGAACATTAAAAATATTAGAAGCAATTTTGCTTTCACTACCAGGAAATAAAGCTGTTACAATTGGAATCCCAAAGAACGAAGTCGCCGCAAAGGTCATACTCATTCCCAAAGCATCTTGGACATCTTTATCATATTGGAGATAAAAATAACGGGCAATTACTAACATAATTAAATAAAATAAAAATCCCGTTAATAATACCGCACACTCTGTTTTAACTTGTTCAACACTCGTATCAGACATAAACCCGTCAAATACTAAACATGGTAACCCCAGGGTGACTAAAACTTTAATAAAAACAACATCCCAGGTTGGTTTAAACTTTTGTTTTTTGGTTAAAATTCACCCCAGAAAAATCACAAAAATAGTTGCCAAAATGGCACTTCAAAAACCCCATGCTTGGAGTGTCTCACCAATTGCACTACCAACTGAATAAAAAATAATCCTCGTCTCCTCTTTTTTTCTTGTTTACTTTATTATAGCAAGAAAAAATCCTTATGGTTTCTTTTTATCACTTTCATCACTTGTTGCCTGGTGTTTTTTGGTTGCTAACCAATCACGATAAATGAAAAAGACAAAACTACTAAATAAAATAACAAATAAAACAATAATAATAACTAATGTAATAATTTCATTATGACCCATCGTCTGATCCCTCCTGTGGTACTGTTCTACTATTAAGCGTAACTGGTTTAATTTGATATTTTTTTAATTTGGTAATTGATAACCAACTAAAGAGTGCCGGAATAATTATCCCGAGTAAGACAGCTAACACACTTAATCATCATGCTTTATCTAATCCTTGGCTAACAAAAGTATAAAGCATAAAAATGATATTAACAAAAATTAGGACTGGAACTAAATATGAAAAAATAATCCGATAACTCTTGTTAATTTTAATTCACGAAGTCGCATTATTATTATCAATAATAATTTGTAACTTTTTGTAAATATGGACAAATAAGATAATTTCTAATAAACACATTAGTAACATATCAACACTGCCTGCTAAGGATTGGAAAGAATATATTAACTGGTTAGTTTCACTAAACATTAAGACTAAACCAATTACCATCATTAACCCAATGACTCCCAACACAATTTGGCGTTCTTTAATCCGATAGTTGGTATAGATTGCGTTAATACTAATTTCTACCATTGCAATAATACTACTTAACCCCGCAAATAATAATGCAATAAAGAATAAGATTCCTAAGAAATTACCGATCCCAACCACGGTGTTCTGGTTAATAACATTAAAGGCCTGCGGAAAGACATTAAAAATAAAACTCATCCCATCCCCATTCGGAAATTCAGCATCAATTGCTTTACTAAAATCATTAATACTACTTAAATTAGGGTTTTGGTTATAGACCAAAATCCCAGCGGATCCAAACACCATGATAATAGTTAATAACGAAATTGTTAACACTCCGGTTGATAAAATTCATGCTTTATTGGCATTATCTTGCTTTTTATTCGTTGACCCCGCAAAAATAATCATAAATCCCGACCCCACACAAACCGTAAAAATTGCTAATCCAAACGCATCACTTCAGACTTGGACATTTCCAAACGAAGCAGTTGTTTTATGGGTCGGAAGAAAAACCGTTCCTAATCCTTGCAAAGCCCCTGGGACTGTTAAAATATAGATTGATAAAACTAATAAGATTAAAAATAAGAGTGGAATAAATACTAAGTTTGCTTTTTCAATTCCTTTATTCCGAAAGTAAATAATTGCACCAACAATCACAATAATTACTAAAAATGCTATATAAGCTATTCATTGAAAATTAGCATCCCCAGCAACACCAACTCCCCCGGGTTCTAAAATATTATTATTAAATCAACTTGGAATCGCAATTAAATTAGTGAATTCAAGGACTAATGAAATTAACACATAACCAATTAAAACAGTATAATAATTGGCCACAATAAACATAAATCCCGCTTGAAATCACCCCATAAAACCACCAACGGTTGGATTCTCTTCATCAAATATTCTGATTGCTGATTTCCGTCTTAAATTCCCTAAATTAAACTCAAAAATTAATAAGGGTACCGAACAGACTATTAACGCAAAAATATATAGCACTAAAAATGATAATCCCCCATCTTGTTTTAATAAAGTGGGAAATCCCCAGACGTTTCCTAAACCAATTGCTGCTCCTAAGGTAGAAACAATAAAACCAATCTTGCTAACTTCTTTTTGTTTTTTCATTCTTTTCCCTTCCTACTATTTATATTACCCACCAATAATTTATTAAAATTGTACCATTATTTTAAATAACAACATAAAAATTCAAAAGAAAATTTAATTGTCTTAATAAAATAAAAAGTACCTCCTTAAATATCATGACATATTTAATGGTACTTTTATTATTTATAGAAAGGTATTTACATTTATTTTATATTAATTTCGTATTTGATTATTGATATATTTTTTAAATATTTTATATTAAATTTTATTATTTATTTTCTTCTTGATGAAAATTTATAGTAAATGTTAATTCTTTTGATGTTGCAGAAGCAGCACCTTTTGTAATTGTTACAGTTACTTTAATTGAACCATTTTGATCAGCAGTTGGTGCTGTAAAATCAGCAAATTTATAACTAACTTCTGCATCAGCTTTAGCTTTTGAAATTTCGCCATCAATCAAATTTTTAATTGCTGTTTCAACAGCAGGTTGATCATTTCCTTCTGGAGAAATTGTTAACTTTTCACCACTAATAGCATCAACTTTAGCTTTAATAGCATCAACTAATTCCTGATCCTTATTTTCTTCTTGATGAAAATTTATAGTAAATGTTAATTCTTTTGATGTTGCAGAAGCAGCACCTTTTGTAATTGTTACAGTTACTTTAATTGAACCATTTTGATCAGCAGTTGGTGCTGTAAAATCAGCAAATTTATAACTAACTTCTGCATCAGCTTTAGCTTCTGAAATTTCGCCATCAATCAAATTTTTAATTGCTGTTTCAACAGCAGGTTGATCATTTCCTTCTGGAGAAATTGTTAACTTTTCACCACTAATAGCATCAACTAATTCCTGATCCTTATTTTCTTCTTGTTGTTTAAATGTTACAGTAAACTCTCTTTTACCTGTTAATATTTTAGAATCATCTTTTGCTGTAATTGTAAATTTTAATCCTTTAGAAATATCTTGACCAACTTTAATACTTTCAAGTCCATTAATATCATAATCTGTTCCTTCAATAGCACCTGAAACACTATTATCTTTTAATGTGGTTTTTACAAATTCTTGTACTTTTGTTTTAACAAAATCTACATCACTTGCTGCAAGTTTATCTGTTTTAGAAACTGAAATTGCAAGAGGTTGAACCGAAATAATTCCAAGATCTGTTTTTTTAACTTCTTGAGAATTAAATTTTACATTAATTGGGCTTGAAGAACCTTTAAGTAATTCACTTTTATCAACAGCTTTAACAGCTAATGTTACCCCTTTTGATAAATCTCCGGCTTTGATATTATCAATTCCATCAACTGTATAATCTTTATCAGTTGCAGTTGATTGCAATTTTTTAACTGCTTCTGAAATAGCTTTAATAACTTTGTCTTTTGCATCGTTTGCTTCAGTATCAGTAACTTTTGTATTATCCTCAACTTCAATTGGATTAATAGATACTTTTAAATTAGTAAGATCTTGTTGTTGAACTTTACTTGTTACTGTTAAACTTACTTCTAATGAACCTGTTAATTCTGATCCATCTAATGCTTTAATATTAACAATAATTTTATCCCCATCACTAAATTGAGCATGATGAGTAGTAAATTCTTCTTTGTTTTCATCCAAAATATTAATTTGAACTTTGGCTGCATTTAGAGCTTCTACTTCTGAGATATGTTTTAAACTATCAATAACGGCATCATTAATAGCTTTATAAGCTTCGGTTTTTTCACCAGCTGCTTTATTAGCTGTATTAGCAATTGCATTACTAATAGCTACTGAAATTTGTTCTTTTTGCTTATCATTATATGATGATAAGTTTGTTAATTCATCTGTTGGTTCTGACTTGTCACTATTGCTACATGCCACCACTGATGAAGCGCCAGTTGCTGTTAAACCAACAGCCCCTAAAATAGCTAATAACTTCTTCATTTTATCTTCCTCTCTTTGTTAGCAAAATAGGAAAATATACAAAATAAAAAATTATCGTAATATTGGTGGAATAATAATTATCTATTTTATATACCTTTTCCTATGTGTAATAATACAAAAAAAAAAAAAAAACAAGTCTTTTACAAAAAAAAAAAAAAAAATACGATTTTTTTAATTATTGCTATTTTAAAATGTCTTCTCTCCATATTTAATCAAAATAAAAAAAGATGTTTTATTCTAAAATAAAACATCTAAAGATAAGGAATAATTAATTTTATAATTAACTATTAGTATTAGCTGTAAAATTTACTGTAAATTCTGCAGTATTACCTTGAATTAAAGTTGATGTATCTTTTGATTTAACTGTTAATTTTGCACCAGTTGTCATATCAGCACCTTCTTTAATTGCAGTAATCCCATCAATTATGTAATCAGTATCTAGAACTGTTCCTGCAACTACTTCATCAATTGCTTTTTGAACAGCATCTTTAATTGCAACAATTGCTTTGTCTGCTTCTTCTTTAGTAATGGTTGCCACAGCATCTACTTTTTGTTCTCCAACAGTAATTACAACTGATGAAATATCTTTTTTTTCTGCTGGTGGTGTAACTTCTTTTACAACAACACTAATTTTAACTTCCATTGTTGTATCAGTTTTTTCTCATTTATATGTTGTAGTTGGTGTTGTTTCATCAGCGTATACTAGTGCTGATTTTACAGTAGTATCTTCAACAGCTTTTGCTTCTGTTAAAGTTAATGTAACTTCAACTTTACCATCTTCTGTTGCTACTAAATCAGTAGCTGTTCCTGACACAAAAGCAATTAATTGATCAGCCGCTGTTGGTACAGCTGCACTTGATTCAAGAGCAACACTTTTAATTTTTGCACCTTCAGCTTGTCCAGTAGTTAATAATGTATTAACTGTAGCAACATCAATGTTTGCAGAATCAAAATTATATTTGTCGTCTTTAGCACTAACCCCATATTTTCCCATATCTGCTACAGCGTTGCTTGCATCATATGATGATTTAAATGAATCAGTTAAATCATTTGATGGTGTATCATTTTTGTCTTCTTTGTTACATGCGACAACTGATGAAGCACCAGTTGCTGTTAAACCAACAGCTCCTAAAATAGCTAATAATTTTTTCATGTAAAATACCTCTCTTAATTCTATTTTAATTTCTTAACCTCTATAAATAATTGGAAATCGATATTTTGATAAGCATAAATTAGTCTTTCATAAGACTTATTTTGTTTATCGCAACTATTTATTATACTTATACATATATCTTTCTTTCCTAAAATTAATGTTAATTAAAAGGTCTAGTAAAAACAATAGATTTCATTATTGCAAAAAAAAAAAAAAAAACATTTTTTATCTTAAAAAATATTCAATAAATATAGAGTTTAAATTTTAGTAAATTATATAATTATTATTTTTTTCATATTTATGAAAATAATAAAAAACTTCCTATAAATAAGAAGTTTTACTAATAATTATTTAGTTTTTTTAAAACGATAATCAAATTGATAATCTTTATGGTTCTTAGTAGTTGAATGCTTAGTATTCCATTCTTTTTTAGTTTTTGACGGTTTATTTCATGAACGGTTATTTTTACTATCAAATGCTTTTTTAAATTTTGGCATGGAACTAGAATGTGATTTTGAAAAATCTTTTGTCAAATTATAACTACTAATATCATAAGGGTTAATTGCTCTTTTTTGATATTGTTCAATTTTACGTAAATCATTCAAACTATTACGAGAATTAATAAAAGTAATTGCCGTTCCTTTAGCACCAGCACGAGCAGTTCGTCCAATCCGGTGCGTATAACTTTCTAATTCAACAGGTAAATCATAGTTAAAAACATAATCAACTCCATCAACATCAATTCCTCGTGCTGCAACATCTGTGGCAATTAGGACACTAACTTCTTGATTTCGAAAAGCTTGCATTG
Organism: Spiroplasma sp. DGKH1; assembly: GCF_040940205.1. Taxonomy (NCBI): domain Bacteria; kingdom Bacillati; phylum Mycoplasmatota; class Mollicutes; order Entomoplasmatales; family Spiroplasmataceae; genus Spiroplasma; species Spiroplasma sp. DGKH1. The sequence goes on from NZ_JASTWG010000001.1 coordinate 149,353, forward strand.
AACGATAACGGTCACCTTGTTTTTTATCACCATTAATAACTCGAGACTTAATTCCCTGACTAGCTAATAATTTAGCAATTTTTTCAGTATACATTTTAGTATTTGAAAAGATAATGCTTAATTTGGGTTTTAATTCTTGGTATAACTTAATTAACACTTCTTCTTTATTTAGTCCATACGTATCAATGTAATATTGATTAATATTGTTTTGTTCGAGAGTATTTTTTTGAACCGTAATACTAACTGGGTTCTTTTGATAAGTATTAGCAATTTCCAACACTGGTTTTGACATTGTTGCTGAAAATAATAAGGTTTGGTAATTTTGGGGCGCATTATTAAAGACTAAATCAATATCTTTTTTAAAGCCCATTTTTAACATTTCATCTGCTTCATCTAATACTATTGTTTTAATATTATTTAATCTTAATGTATGACGATTAAGATGATCGGCAATCCGTCCAGGGGTTCCAACTACCACATTTGCTTTTTTTAAAGCATAAATTTGGCTTTTAATTTGTGATCCTCCACATAATAATGTTGCATTTACTCCGTGTAAAAATAACGCGTATTTACGAACCTGATCTAGCACTTGGGTTGCTAATTCGCGGGTTGGACATAATATTATTGCCTGTGGTCTTTTTAAGTTAACATCTAAATTATGTAAGATTGGTAAAACAAAGGCCGCTGTTTTTCCAGTTCCGGTATGTGATTTTCCAATAATATCGTAATTATCAATGGCAACAGGAATTGCCTTTTGTTGAATTTCCGTTGCCTTCACATAACCTGTTTTTAAGATTGCTCGGTGCAATTCTTGTTTTAAATTTAATTCATTAAAATTCATTTTGTTCTCCTTTATTGATATAGCTGTCAAAATAATAAAATTGCTATGGAATCGTGCCAATCGCTAGCTATATACATTTAGAATTATCTGTAAATGAAACTAATGTAAATTATTTAACAACTTAGTACATTATATCACTAATTCCCAAAAAGCGAAAAAAAGTTATTTTTTTTAAGTTAATCATCTGGTCTTATTCATTGGCTTAATGTCACTCCGGGAAGATGCTCTGCAGGTTTAATTGTTCCAGCTAACACTCGACAATCAAAGTCATGATTTTCCCGGCTAAAATATTCTCCACTCAGGTGTTTAATAGTAAAGAAGACAAAAATCATTAATAATAATGTAATGACCAGACAAACCATCAAGATGATCATTACCAACAAATGAAGATTATTAAGATTAAAACTATCATCTTGCACGACTGGTAAATTCCAATCAACATTAATGTTATTAAAAAGACCATGGTGAGTTGTACTAATTGCACGTTGAATTAACTGCGCAACAAAAGTTGTGAATGCATTTAAAGCGGAAAAATAACCAGTGACTGGCCGGCGGCTAATTCGATAATTTCAAACAATTGCTAAGGAGAATATTATGGTAAAGATAATCGCAAAAGCAAAACCATTTAATAATTGCCCAACCAGTCATAATTCTGGAACCTTCGTAAAACTAACAAGCAAAAAGTAAACAATTCATAAACTAAAGGCAATCATCATTGCGTTACGAATTCCTCATTTTTTAACAACTATTGGGTATAATAATCCTCCAGCCATAATTTGGGCAATTCACCATAATTCTTGGGTTAAATGTAAATATTTCTTGACTAAATTAAGGTCATGATAAGTTACCCACGTTTGTTGAGCTAATAAGAAATTATAAAAATCACCTTGGGAAAATTCTCGAATTAATCCTACAAAAAATAAAATTACTAAAATTCCCCCTACTTTTCACCACGAAAAGTTTTTGGCTAATTTTAAGCGTTCAACATTAAAAGCACCCTGGTATGCTTTTTGTTCTTTTAAATTAAAACATAACCCACAAGAAATAACCGTAAAAATTAACATTAAGCTAAACACTAAATAATAATCGAGGGTTTGATTTTGGGCAATACTTTTAACAAAATTCAATAAATTAGCCCCACTTAAATTAGCGATAATCACCACCGGAAATAATAACGAAACGGTTAAAAAAGAATTACTACGGTATAAATAGACTTCATTAAAACATAAGTATCAAATTGAATTAGAAGCAATCGCAATTCCAAATAATAATGCACAAATAATAAAAGTCACTTGCTGATGAGGAGCACTTAACGCAACAATTATTCCTATTATAATACTAAGATATGATAACCAAAATCAAAAACGACGGTTTAAAAGTCCGGTAATCCATGATGCTGGAATAAAAAAGATTGTCGCATAGAAACTAGCACTTACTGCAAATAATATACCAATATTTTTTCAATTAATATTAGCACTAAATAACATAAAATTATAATTTAAGTTTAGAATTATTGATAATGCTAACCAGAATAAAAAATGTTGAATAATAAATGATCACTGTTTTTTAGTTGTTAAATGACGGTGAACCAAAAAAGCACCATATAAAGTAATTATTAAAATTGTTAATAATGGGTATAAAAGTAAACTATCTCAGTTATTCATTTCAATCCTCCCCATTATGGTTACTACCTTGCATAATTATTAATAAATTATTAAAATTGTTATTCATAGATAACTCCCCCTTCTATTATGATGGTTTTCTTATTAAAAAATAAAAAAACGCATCGAAAAACTATGCGTTCATTTAATTTAACCGCGCTTGAACTAGAATGCGCTCTATAACTTAGTTATATTTTATCATATTAATTTAACAAAAACTGGTTAAATTAACTAATGGAATATTTTTTTATAAAACCATTGACTTTTTTTTTTTTTTTTAGAATAAGACCATAGAATAACTTTGTTATTCTATATTAAGGTGATATAGTTAGATAAGAGTTTTTGATATGCTAAGTCTTTTGATAAATGATATTTTTTAATCGTTATTTTCTCAATAAAATTCAGTTAAAAAATATCAATAGTAATTACTTTATATAAATTTATGAATTGTTTTCTTTTTATAGTACTTTTATTAAATTAGTGTTTCAATTAGTTCCTAAGTATAATCTGAGATGTGAAAAATAATAATATTCTAACAAAACCATTGACTTTTTTTTTTTTTTTTAGAATAAGACCATAGAATAATATTTATAAAGTTATTCTATAAAGCGTCGATATATTTAGATAAGAGTTTTTGATATGCTAAATCTTTTAGGATAAGATAATCAAAGATTATCAATAAAAATTAATTCTCCGGTACGGGAGAATTAATTTTTATTTTTTAGCTTTTTATAAGGGATTCCCATTGTCATCAGTCTTAATCGCTTGACTTTGAAAAGCAAAAAAGCAACCAAATGGGATTGTATTGTGTTGTTCATCAACAATAATCAAGGCGCCATCTTGTCAGATGCCATTTTCATCGCGATATCGAGGATCACTATTGCCTTGGTTCATATGAACATCATGAATTCCAGGAATTTGATTGGAATAAATTTTGCCCCACACACATATTTTATAGTTTGGATTATTAATTGCACTAGCAAGATGTTTTGAAATCATAATTTCTAACGCTTGTGATTCATTACTAGGATCTAACGGTAAAACCTTCATATCATTAATATCAAAGATCCCACTCCGTAAATAATCAATGGCAATCCCATGGGGACCGGTTGGTAAATTACGATACTCTCCTTCCGGGATGTTAATTGCTTTATTTAAAATTGGGTGGCCCATTTCATGGGCAAAATAATATTTTAAATTATGCGGTGCTATTTTTGAATACACATTAATTGCTACTTCATAAACTTGGGCTAAGGCATAAATTTTAATAATATAATGGGGACTTTTATTATAAGAACTAATCCCTTCCACGGTTGTTTGGATAACTTGTCCCTTTAATAATGCATAGCTGTTCATCATTGGCGTTCCTTTCTCATTCGTATTATCTCTCACTTATTTCTTATTTTATCATTAAAAGAATTAACTCCTACTTGACTTTTTTTTTTTTTTTTAGAATAAGCGTATAGGGTAAATGATTTTATTTATTCTATAAAGGCAACGCTTCGTTAATAACTAATTTAGGGTGTAATTTATTAAAAATTAAAAAAACCTCGTTAAGAGGTTTTTTATATTATTTTTGCAGTTTTCGCTGCCCTAATTTATAACAAATTGTGTTATATAAGGTAGCTAACCCAAAAACTAACCCAGCAATAATAATGATAGCGATTACAAACCACGCGGCACCTGGTAAGCCAGCAAATGGTTTATGAACATTTAAGAAGAAATATTGATAGGGATATGCTTTTCCGGCTTGTCAACGGAATTCTCCCCTAATCATGTTAAAGATTCCTCATAAAATTGGGTAAAAATATAATTTTCATACTTGTTTATTTCAATACTGACGATTCGGAGTAATTTCATTCTTGGGCATCATAAATAAGAAATAAACAATCATCGCAATTGGACAAACCATGTGTTGGATAACAGTTAAGAACCAACCCTTTGCATTAGTAGGTTGTCCTGCTGGTAATAACATTGCGTTATAAATTAAAAACGTAATTGAAATATAAACGGTAATTGCTAGGGCCATGTTATAACCTAATCATTTGTTTTTTCCCTCATATTTTGGAAATAAACCAGCGGCTAATAACCAAACTCATACTAAAATATTAGTTTGAATGGTGAAAAAACTAAAATAATTAAAAGTAAAATCACCCTTATCTTTCATAAAATTTTGCGAAGCTTCATTACTTCATTCAACATTTGAGGGAATTGTAATGCCATTAACTAGCGGACTAATTCATCCGTATAAACAAACAGCCCCAATTAAGCCCCCAAAGAATAATTTATAATAGACACGCCAGTCTTTTCAAATCTCCTTTTGGTAAAACACTAACTATCAAATCCTTTCATTGTTTTTATCATAAAAGTATTATAACAAATATAAAAAAATAATAATAGTTATCAAAAATATTCAAAAATTATCAAAATCTAGGAAAAAACAATCATTTTCGAAAATAATTAGCCTAGGTTTTGCTATAATTAATCCAACTCACACAAATAATTATTCACCAAATTATAAAATTTAATTTGATAAAGAGTATGTAAAATGCCATCAGTAATAAATTTATTTTTTACTAGTGGCTTTTTTAAATAGAAAGAAGAAAATAACATGTTAAGTAAAAATATAAAACAAGAAATTTTAGAAGTTAGTAATATTGAAATTAACAAAATATTAGCTGATCCAACTTTAGATGATGACCAAAAAGATTCACAAATTAAAGAAGTTTTTAATAATATTCAGCAAATCTTATTTTACCAACTCAATGAACAATTAAATACAGTGAACAATGAGATTGCAACAGAAATTAATAAAAGTGAAACTGAAGTAACAAAGATATTAGGTAATTCTGCTTTAAATCCTGAACAACAACAAACTAATATTGAAAAAATCATTCAGGATTTAATTACTATAATTGATAAACTAATTGATAAGCTTTTTCAACAAAGTCGAAATGAAAAAGTAGTTAAACAAGAAAAAATTGCAATTTTAAAACAAGAAAACGAAGCAAAACTTAATAGTTTACTTGATAAAGCTTATCAAGAAACTAATACAGATTCTGAAACTCGATAAAAAAAATAAGGATGAAATTATCCTTATTTTTTTATGGTTTTATTTACTATCTTTGGCATATACTGAAACTTTAGTTTTATTTTTACCAAAGCGTTCATATTTAACAGTTCCATCAATTAATGCAAATAAAGTATCATCCCCACCACGTGAAACATTAACCCCAGGGTGAATTTTAGTTCCCCGTTGACGATAAATGATTGATCCCGCTCTTGTTGCTTGACCATCAGCTTTTTTTGCTCCTAATCTTTTTGAGTGTGAATCACGGCCATTTTTAGTTGACCCAACTCCTTTTTTCGAAGCAAATAATTGTAATCCTAATAAGAATTTCATCATTACTATGACACCTCCTTAAAACTAATATAGTTTTGATACTGTTGATAAATAGTTAATAATTGATAATATAAAGTATTTAAAATAACTTGTAAATTATGAGTATTTTTAACAACCTTAATAATTATTAACCCCTCGTTAATGGTAAAGTCACATGTATCATTTTCAAGTTGGTCAATAGCGTTTAACCCACCGCTAGTAATCCCAGTGATTGCGGCACAAACTAAGTCTTTTCCAACCTCACCAGCATTGGCATGACCAGATATTTCAACTTTACTTATTATGTTTTCAGTTTTATAAAAATTTATTTTAATCATAAATTATTTAGCAGATTCATCTGTTTTTTTCGCTGGTGTTGCTTTTGATGTTGATGTTTTTGTTGTCGAAGTTGCTTTTGCTGTTGTTGATTTAGCAGCACTAGTTTTTGTTGAAGTTGCTTTTGCTGTAGGAGCAGTTTTTGTTGTACTTGCTGGTTTTGAGACAGCTGGTTTTGGTTTCGCTGCTGAACTAGCTGGTGCTGCTTTGGGAGCACTTTCTTTAGCTTCTACTCCTGGTTTAGCTTCGGTTTTCACTTGAGCTGGGGCTGCTGATTTTGTCGCACTTGGCGCAGCTTCTTTTTTCGCAGTTCCGGCTAAAGCAATATCTTCAATTTTAACTTTTGTATAAGGCTGACGATGACCAGCTTTGGTATGTTCATTTTTTTTAGGTTTATATTTAAAAACAATGATTTTCTTTTGTTTCCCTTGTTTTAAAATAGTACCTGTAACACTAGCTCCTTTTAAGAACGGAGTCCCTACTTTGCCATCGATCATTAAGACTTCATTAAAATTAACTTTGTCGCCTTCATTTCCTTCTAACATTTCAACAAAAATTTCATCACCTTGTGAAACTTTAATTTGTTTTCCACCAGTTTTGATAATTGCAAACATTTTTACACCTCCAGTTTATACTCGCCTAGTAAGTAGATAAGTGTTTCATATCCTTTTGGTACTTAAAAGTCAAAGAGCGGTTGAAACTGAAACAACCATAAGTAATTATATCTAAAAAAATATTAAATTCAATAAAAATAATAAATTCTAACGAGTTTGGTGAAGATTATTTTGATTATTATTAAAATGACCAAATAAAATAACTACTCCGCCAACTATCCCGGTAAATAAAATATCAATAATAGCAATTAAATATTTATAAGGATCTTTTCCGTTTAGAAAACGTTGGTTTAAAATAATAACCGGGATTTCAATAATAACAATAACTAAATAGCAGATACTAGCTGCTAACGAAAAGACGGTTTTTAAATTTTGGTTAATACCCATTGTTTTATCTAAAATATTTAACACCACACCAACTAAACCAAACATTAAGAAAAAAACAAGAATCAAAGATGCTAATACTAATGAAATAATGGCCCCACTTTTAAAACATCCTGTCACTGGTTGGTTTCTGATTATTGGCGATGAGGAAACCGGAGGATTATTACTTCTTATTTGTTGCTGAGAATTATTTACATTATTAACCATTTAAAAAATCTCCTTTTAAAATCATTGACTAAATTGAACATAATTTTGATAATTTGGATCATCCTTTCCGGGATTAACAATTGTCATTCCTAAAACATACTTTCCAATAATAGCATTAAATGTTTTTAATTGGTCTGCGCCAGGCGCAATTTTTCCTAACGTATAAAGGTTTTTTAGCATATTATATAACTTATTACCATCAGTAATGGTTGGTGTTAAATCATTGGGATTAGCTTCGGCAGCCGTTTTTAAACCAGGGAAATAAACATAAGTTTTTGAAGTATCATTCATCATTTCTTGCATTGCCGTTCCGTTAAATGTTTTGCGGGGATTACTATTTTTTCAGCTGTTAACTTCCCCATTAATATCACTTCAGTTAATTGTGGCAACTGGTAATTTGTCAGTTTCTTCTTTAATCTTTTCAATTACAGGACCAATTAAATTATCCACAACTTCATTTTTTTCATCTTCTGGTAAATCTTTAATAATGTCCGCAACATTATCTTCAAAATGACCAGGATCAGTAATTGTTTCAATAATATCACTTAAATCACCTGGATTATTTTTTAAACCTACGATAGTTCAAAACCAATAAGCTAAAGCATCCCCGGTTTTTTGGACTTTTAAATCTGGAAAAATACTAAACATTTTATCAGCTGAAGATTCTCTAACTTTATTAGGATATTTTTCCTGGTCACTAGTTTGACCCTTATCAATAATTTCAGTAATATTTTGGTTGAAATTACTACTATTATAAAAGACTTTACTACTCATAATATTAGTAATAAAGAAGGCTAAAATCATCATTGTTAAAAAACCAAAAACCCCACCTAATAAGTAATTTATTGGTCGGTTAATTTTAACTGTTTTAAAATGTCCCTGTAGGGTTGTTAAATAAACAACTAATAAAATTATATTTGATAAGAAAAATCACCCTAAATACACTAAAATTGTTGCTACTAGCATTGAAACAATAATTGAACCAGCTGCTAGTTGGGCGTTACTACTAAACATATTTTTAAGAGCTGGATTAATAATATTAGCAAACGGTTCAATTAAAAATCCTTGTAATAAAAATAAAATTACAAAGAAAATAATATTTGCCCCTAAAAAATATAACCCCCCAAGGGTTTTCATAAAACACCCAACAACTAAACCAACAGCTAATAGACCAAAGACGATTCCTTCTCACATTGCAACCGGACCAATATTAATCATTAATTGTTCCTCCATTTTACTATTCTTAATAGTTTTTTCTTTTATTAATTATATAATAAAACTTCCTAAAAAGATAATCTTTGAAACTAATAATGTCTAATTTTTAAAAAAATCCTAATTGAAAACTATTATATAATTAAGAAAAGCATTAAGAAAGAAGGAAACCACATGAAAAAAATATTATCTATTCTCGCTTGTTCCATTTTAGGAAGTAGCGTTAGCCCGCTTGTTATGACAAATAATCACTTTAATAACAAGACTACGGAACAAGAAAATTATATTTATCAAATTAATCCCTTAAATTTTAAAATTAATTTAACAAAAAGTCATTGAACTGATCTTTTTAATAAAATTATTCACCAACCAGGGAGCTATGAACAATTTCAAGTAATTAATGCTAATTTGCAACAACTCCCCCATGATTCAGGAGTTACAAGCACCAACATTACAGGGTGCGCTCAAGCAATGGAAACCGGATTAGACCCCATTATGAAAAATATCGGTGCTAATGGTATTCTAATATTTATTGCAATTGTCACTGTTGAGAAACATACTTTTTATCAATTAGAAACAGCGACTCCTTATTAAGATAAAATTATTTGTTATTAAAAAATGTTAGGAATCCTAACATTTTTTATTTATTATTTAACTCTTCTTTAAAATTAAGAACAATTTTTTGGTCATCGAATGTTAATAAATTATGATCAGGGTTTACTAATTCATCTAAATCGGTTAACGCATAATAGTTAAGATTCATCTTTTTAAAATTATTAAGGGCGTTTGGAAGTTGATAACTAAAAATTGCTAACACACCAAGAACCTTAACCCCAACTGATTGTAAAGAAGCGGCAACATCTAATACTGAACCACCAGTTGAAATTAGATCTTCAATAACAATTACCTGGTCACCCGCTTGATAAACCCCTTCAATTTGGTTTTGTTTACCATGGTCTTTTTTACTACCCCGCACATATCCCATTGGTAATTGCATTAAATTAGCCACTAGCATCGCATGGGGAATCCCGGCCGTTGCTGTTCCAAAAATTGTGGTCACTTTGTCATCACCAAATTTTTCGTGAATAAGATTAACAAATTCCTTGGCAATAGCTGTTCGTAAATCAGGATAACTCATAATTAAGCGATTATCAATATAGATTGGGGATTTAATCCCACTTGCTCAAGTGTATAATTCAGTTGTGTTAATATTAATTGCTTTAATTGCCATTAATTTTTGTAAAATTTCTTTTTTAGTCATTTATTTACTTTTCCTTTCCTGGTTAAATTCTTCGTAAATTTGATGATAAGTTTGGTAGGGATCACTTGCCTGGGTAATTGCCCGGCCTACTACTAAATAATCTGCTTGGTACTCGCGTGCCATGGTAGGCGATGCCACTCGCTTTTGATCAGTTGGAGTTGGTGATAATTGAATCCCAGGGGTAATTGTTTTTAACTGCGGGTATTGGGCTTTTATTTGTTGGGCTTCTAATGGTGAGCAAATAACCCCATAATAATTAGCATCAACCGCAAGTTTTGCAAAGTTAAGAACTAAAGCTTCAGAAGTTAAACTATCAGATAAAAACATTTTTTGCAAATCTGAATTATCTAAACTAGTTAACACAGTAACTCCTAATAATTTAATATTATGTTGTGTGGCCAAATCACTAGTTAATTGTAAAGTTTCTTTCCCACTGGCCAAATGAATTGTTAACATATCAATTTGGTATTGGCTTAATGATTGTAAGGCTTTTTTAACCGTAATGGGAATATCATGGAGTTTTAAATCTAAAAAAATTTGATGGCCTTGTTGTTTTAATTCATTAATGATTTCTAAACCTTCACTGTAAATTAACTCCATTCCTAATTTTAAAAATAATTTTTCAGATTTAAAATTATTTAAAAAAGTAGTTAGTTCTTGTTTATTATTAAAATCACAAGCAATAATAATATTATTTTTCATCTTTACCTCCTAACGGTGCGCAGCACCGACAATTTCACTAATATTCTTTAAATTATTTTCTTGACAATATTTTTCTAACCCCGCCTTAATTTCTAACACTAATAAAGGATTATTGAAAAGACCAGTCCCTACGGCAATAACTGCTGCGCCAGCCATTAAAAATTCAAGGGCATCATCAGCCGAACTGATCCCACCCATTCCAATTATTGGAATTTTAACAGCCGAATAAACTTCATACACCATCCGTACCGCAATCGGTTTGATACAGTCACCAGATAACCCACCAATTTTATTGGCGAGAACTGGTTTTTTAGTTTGTAAATCAATTTTCATTGCCGGAATGGTATTAATCAGTGACAAACCATCAGCTTGTTCTTCTTCACACACCTTAGCAAATTGCTTAATATCAGTAACATTCGGAGATAGTTTTACAATTAGTTTTTTCTTTGTTAAAGCACCCCGAACTACGCGGACTACTTTTCTTGTTAAATCAAGGTTAGTTCCAAATAAGATTCCCCCTTCTTTAACATTAGGACAAGAAATGTTTAGTTCTGCAATATGGACTTCGGGAAGTTCATTAATTAACTTTGCAATTGCTATGTATTCTTCAATTGTTTTCCCATTAATGTTTACTATAATAGGAATCGTAAAGTTCTTAAAGGTTGGAATAATATTTGTTTTAAAATAATCAAAGCCAGGATTTTCCAAGCCAATTGAATTGATTAAACCATTTTTTACTTCGGCTAACCGAATTTGGGGATTCCCACTCCGTGGTTCTAAGGTGATTCCCTTAGTTGTTAACATCCCTAATTCATTGGGATCAAAATAATCTTGGTAGCATTCCCCATAACCAAATGTTCCAGAAGCAGTTGTAATCGGTGCTGTTATTTCATATCCTAAAAAATTTGTTTTTAATGTCATTTGTTTCCTCCTAAAATACCCGTTGGATAACTGGACCGTCAGTACATACTCTTTTATTAACACCATCAATGTTCTTAGTGCAGCCCATACATGCGCCAGTTCCACAAGCCATATGGTTTTCATAAGAAATTTGATAAGTAATTTGTTCAGCCTCTGCAATAGCTTTTATTTTCTCCATCATAATTTCCGGGCCACAAGTAATAATTAAATCAACCTTATTTTTTTGTAAATATTGTTGTAAACTGATAACAACATTTTGAGGTTGTCCTAAAGAACCATCATCAGTATTTAAAAGATAATCTTTTTTAATAAAATGTTCTAAAATTCTCAGTCCGTTTTTATTGCGGGCACCAAAAATTCCCTGAAAATTAATTTGCTGTGCATCTAGCTGATCAATTAGTTCTTTTAAGGGAGCAATCCCAATTCCCCCACCAATGACTAGCACATTATGATAAGGTGGAGAAATTATAAATCCTGATCCTAACGGTCCTTGCATTTTAATTTGTTGACCAGGTTTCCAATGCTTGCTCATATAAAGAGTTCCTAGTCCCTTAACTTCATAATAAATCTTGACAGTTTGTGCTGCTTTATCAATATCAAAGAAGCTAAATGGTCGTTTTAAATACTGGTCCGGGGAAGTTTCAACTAGGACAAACTGACCGGGTTTGGCGGTGGTGCTAATTAAAGGAGCCTTAAAAGTGGCTAAATATAAATTATCAGCAATTTGTTCATTATTTAATAAAGTAACAGTTTCAACTACTTGGGATTTCATTTATTCTTCTCCTTCTAAATGGTAAATGGTACCTTGGTAAATATTCATAATTGGTCAACCAACTAGTGGTTGGTTTAAAAAAGGGGTATTTTTTGATTTTGATTTTAATAACTCTGGACTAACAACTTGTTCTTTTGCCAGATTAATTACTACAAAATTAGCCAGGTTGCCAACAACTAATTCAACGGGGGGATGGTTAATCAGTTTTTGAGGATTAGTGGTTAAACACTTAATAATTGTTTTTAATGGCACTTGCTGAGTTTTAACTAATTTTGTGTATAAAGTGGGAAATGCTAATTGTAGTCCGATAATTCCCATTGCTCCTGTTTTAAAATCAGTCTTTTCAGATTGGTGGTGGGGAGCATGGTCTGTTGCAATAACATCAATAAGTCCTTCATTTAAAGCAGTAATTAAACTTTGCTGGTCTTGTTGGGAATTTAATGGGGGGTTCATTTTATAATTAGCATCATTGGGAATTGCATCTTCATAACTCAGTGTTAAATGGTGAGGTGTTACTTCACAAGTAATTAACTTATTTTTTTGCTTAGCTTGGCGGAGCAATTCAATACTTTCCTTAGTTGAGACATGACACAAATGATAAGGTAATTGGTGTTTAATCACAAAATCTAAATCTTTAATTAAGGGTAAGTATTCATAACTGTTATCCAATCCCGGCAAATTAAATTGTTTTGCTAGATTATGGTTTAAAATAACTTCGGTGGTTAAATTAACACGACTATCAACATGCAAGGATACCAGCTGTTGATGTTGATGAGCAAAGGTTAGTACTTCTTTTAAAATTTGGTGGTTGACTAGATAATTACCATCATCACTATAACCAATAACTCTATCATTAACTGCTAATAAATCAACCAGTTCCTGCCCTGCTATACCTTTGGTAATTGCCGAAAATAATTGCAAATTAATAGGTTGTGCTTTTAATTTGGATTCTAAACTTTTAATAATCTCAATATTATCAATTGTTGGGGTAGTATTTGCCATTAAACAAACAGTTTGGTATCCCCCATATAAACCACTAAGAGCACCCGTATGTAGATCTTCTTTATGAGTTTGTCCTGGTTCACGAAAATGGGCATGTAGGTCAATAAAACTTGGGGTAATAATCATATCCTTTGTTAATTTAATTTCAGTTCCTAGAACTTCTGGGCCAATGTTAATAATTTTATTATCTTCAATACTAATATTTGTTGGAACAAACTCATTTTCTAAGTATAGATATCCCCCACTAAATGTATAAATCATTTTTTTAGGACTCTCCTGCTAAAACATTATTTAAAAGAGCCATTCGCACATAAACCCCATTATGCATTTGTTTAAAAATTCGGGATTGGGCACATTCGACAACTTCATCATCAATTTCAATTCCGCGGTTAAAAGGGGCCGGGTGCATAATAATTGCGTGGGGTGGCATCTGGGCGACTAACTCGTGGGTTAACTTATAATTTCGTAAATAATCTAAGTGGTAATGTTCATCATCCGCAAACCGTTCAAATTGGTATCTTAATAACATTACAATATCCATAGTTGGCAGCGCTGTTTTTAAATCTACTTTTTCAACCCCAGGAATTTCTAATTCATTAATACATGAAATATAAACTTTCATTCCTAACTTTTGCATTATTTTAATATTTGTTTTTGCTACTCGGGAATATTTAATATCCCCAACAATCACAATTTTTAATCCAGCAAAAGTTCCAAACTCTTCTTTGATTGTTAAGAGATCTAATAAACTTTGGGTTGGGTGGTTTCCCGAACCATCACCACCATTTAGAATTGGGACATTAATTTTACCAACAAGTTGGTCATAATAATTGTTTTCACGATGGCGAATAACTAAGGCATCAACCCCCAACGCTTCAAAAGTCTTAACAGTGTCATACAAGGTTTCCCCTTTTTTAGTCGCACTATATGCCTCATTAAAATTCAAAGTTTTACATCCTAACCGGTGGGCAGCCATATCAAAAGAATAATGGGTTCTGGTTGAAGGTTCAAAGAATAAGTTAGCAATTACTTTTTGTTGTTGATAATCAACTGTTTTTTGATTATTTTTAAATTTTAAAGCATCATCTAATAGTTCATTAACATCACTAGCTGTTCAGTTGTCTAAGTTTAAAATACTTTTGTTTTTCATTATTTTATACCTCACTTTTCTTACCTTTATTTGACATAAAAAAAACTTACCTAACTAATTAGAAAAGTCTAAATAGTTAAGTAAGTAATAAAATTATTAGGAGAGAATAAATAAGTTAATGATTGGAAAAAACCAACATAATTTCGAAATCTTTTATTTTTCAGTTCTCAAACAGTAGTTGTTTTTCTTCTTTTCATTTATTATCACCTTGCTATAAATAATACCAAAATCTAAAAATTTGTCAAAGAAAATTGCTAAAAATTTTTAAATGGATAGTTATTTTATTATGATTCTTTAGTTAAAACATTAAGATAATTTAAAGCATTATTTTTATTCCCAGCAATATAATCTTTACTTCATTGTGATCAATTCATTAAATAATCATCTTTAATTGTAAATCAATTAAGTGTTTGGTGCTGATTAATAATGGCATCCAAATCATATAAAACATTGGCAAAGCGGAATGCTTCTGCCGTTAATAAAATTGCATTAATTAAACTTTCACGAACAACTAGTTCAGAAAATTGGGCTGGAGTTTGCAGATTAGTAATCATCTTATTAAAACCATTATAAGTTAATTTAACTTCACTTAAACCAGCGGTTAATGATCGATAATCACCATTATAATTTAATGATAGGTTATCTTTGGCCCCAGGATAAGTCTTATAATCAGCTTTGGTAAAATAATGGTAAATATTATTTTTGTCAAGAAAACCTTGAATATATAAACGATATGATTCTAACACTAAAGTAACAGATTCTGTTCCCATTGTTAGGGTCACATCAAAGGGGTGTTTTGTTTGATAATTTGGATTCATAACATATATTATTTCATCCGTTAAAATATTATGATCATTATTTTTATTTTTAAGATAAATATTGTCTTGATAAAATTGATGGTTTAATTCTAACATTTTAGGAACTGAATAATTTGATAAATTAATGTCATAATTACGATATTCTTTATTAATAACACTATGATAAGAATAATGATTCAGTAAGGGACTAATAATATTTGTTGTTCCCATTACTAAAGAACTTAAAATAATTAATAAATTTTTCATATAAATATTCTCCTATTAAATCATAATTATTATCTAAAATTTTATTAGATAATTAATTTTATTATAACTATAAATTATGTAATGTAAATATTTAAAATAATAACGAATATCAAAATCATACTCCTTTTAAACCATCTAAATCCTTAAATAAATTAGGAACAATAAAATGATAAAAAGTTGCTCAAAGCAACCTTTTTATCATTTTAATAAATCATCAATATTTTTAAAGGGCAAGGCATCAGTTGCAATTGATGGTCAAATATCTTCTTTAAATATTAATCTTGCTATTCTCAACGATGATACCATACTACTATTAGTTATAGTTGGAAAAATATCTAATTTATAGCCATGGAAATTAAATCAGAGGTTTCCATATCATTGATCCATTTTTCTTTCAAAATACCATTGTTTATTTGAATCATCAAAACCATTTGCTAACTTAAATTCTTGATTGACTTTATCAGGAAATTCTATTCACATTCTATCAGTTTCTCAATTAAAATCAGTAAGGGTATCACCTAAAACCCTCACTCCTTGTTCAAATTCTTTAAACACATTTGAATAAATTTTAAGAATATCATTGATATGTAAATTATCCTTGTGGGCTTTGATTTCTTCATATAAACTTTTATTATTTATAAAATTATTTTTAAAACTAAAGTCAATATCTTGACCTCCTGCACTAACAAGTTTACCTAAAAATGATTGAGTTAAAAACACTCCCGCAACTTCAACAAAATAATTTCAATCAAATTCACGAGTTAATGTTTTTTTGATAATTAGTTGTGTTGAAATCTGTTCTAAAGCCATTCCTTTAAAGTTTCAATTAGTTAATGTGAAATTCCCAAACCCAAAAACACGTTCAGCTTCAGCAATTTTTTGTTCTCCTAAAAATTGTTCTAAATCAGCTTTGAATGTTGTTTCTAGTTTTGTAAAATATTTTGTTAATGGTTGTGTAACATATTCTTTTTCTTTTCATCCAACTCGATTAAATTTAAAATATTCATTTTCTCATTCTCCGTTATTGCCTGATTGTATAGTAGTATTACCAAATTGTTTAGTTAAATTAGTTGTATAACTATTTATTGTTAATTCATCACTAAATCCTTGCATAATAGTTCCTTTTAAAATATTATAAACATTATTATTTAAAAACTGATTATCAGCATTTAAATCTTGATGATCTAATTTTTTAAATTCTTTAAATTTATTAGCATCTAGCTTAGTAAAGTCAACTTCTTGAATTGTTGTTTTTAAGTATTCAGATAAAGCATTTGATACAATTTTAATTAACTGTCCTAAAGCGGCTAAGTTATATGAAATATAAATATTATAATGATCAATGTTCAAGTTAATCGACTCAGCTTTCCCATCTTTCATGTATTGTAATTTTAAATGTAAGCTTCCTTCAACACGATAGACCTCTGTCAATTGTTCTGCAAGCCCTTCTTTTTCAATTTCTGCTTTCACAGCCGCATTATGAACCCCAATTGCATCGACAACAGACTGAGCATCAAATGCTTGTTTTGTTAATACAGAATTTTTAATATCAAAGTTTAAAATATTATTGACATCAATTTTATCAAATAAAACTGAATATTGTTTATTAGTTGCTAAAGTATCATTAATACTTTGCACAATGGGTTTTAAACCATTAAAAATTTTATTGTTAACATCAATGTTATTAATTTCTTGACCAGCAGTAAGTTTACCTAAAATATTAGCAAAATCTGATGGTTTCATTCCACCAGCTAATTGTGACATTGAGAATAAATTTTTGCGGTCATTAATAGTATGTCCAAATTGATTTGTAATATCATTTTGAACTGTTGATAATAATTGTTCTATTTTTTGATTATCATTTGGATTTTGAGCATTGTTATCATCTTTGCTACTAGAATGACAAGCAATTACATTACTTGCCCCAGTTGCTACTAAACCAATAGCTCCTAAAATACTTAGTAATTTTTTCATTTTTACATATCTCCTTATTTATTGTTTTGAATGGTACAATTTATTTTGCATGTATTCCAAAGTTAATTCGTAATCCTTGACACTTAAAATTATGACCTTATTAAAAATAGCAAAATTAAATAATCTATTAAGTTCAAGAACATGGTTAACGCGTAAAATAATTTCTTTTGCTAAGTTGTTATAAAAATAAGATATTCTTCGATGTTTTAAATAACGTACAATTAAACGATTATTATTTGTTTTTAAAACAAAAATCTTATTAACATTAAATGGCCCCATTAACCCTGTATAAATTAATTTTCCATAACTTATTATTGTACATTCATCAATTAAATCTTTAACTTCATTTAATAAATGCGTTGAAAAGAAAACTGTTTTACCTCGACGTTTTAGTTCTAATAAAAAATTATTTAAAAATTTTCGATTCTTAGAGTCTAAGTTTGCTCCCGGCTCATCTAAAATAACAATATCGGGATCATGAACAATGGCTTGAATTAACATTAACCGATTTTTCATTCCACTAGAGAACGAGGTTACTTTTTTCTTATAATCTTTTCATAAATCAAAAATAATCATTAGTTCTTTTACTCTTGCTTTAGCATCCCGGGAACTTAAACCAGCAGTTTTTGCTAATGATAATAAATATTCAAAAGCACTAATACCACTTGGAAAATGCTCTAAATTTAAACAAAAACCAATATTAAAATTTGCTTTTACACTGCCAGCTTTATAACCATTGACACGAATACTACCCTCATATTTTTTTAAAGCACCAATAATGGATTTCATAATGACACTTTTGCCACTTCCGGAAGGACCAATAATCGCATGAATTTTACCGGGATTAACAACAAAGTTAATATCCTTAATAGTAAAATTTTTAAATTTCTTAACATAATCTTTAACAATAATTGAATGATTATCCATAGAGAACCCCTCCTTTAATTTGAAATATTTTTACGAGTAATAATCATAAAAGCGCCAATGGTTAATAACCCTGCTAAAATAAGATAAACAATTTCAATCAAATAATCATCTTGAAACGGATGTAAATGTTCAACATCAAGTTGATTTTTATTGTTTAGAATTAATTCAAAGTCTTGATAACTAATTAACATATTATTTTGATTATCAAAATCTGGGGAAAAATTACTAAACGGATAAAACCAAAAATTACCATAATAACCAACCATTGAACTTCAAATACGATTTCAATGTTCAATTACATTAAAATAACTAATCGCTTGGTAGATGCCAATAATACTTTGATATTTTTTAAAACTTTCATCAAGACTAACTTGACTTGTTTTAAAAGTGTTATAGTCATAAACAGCATTATAAATAATGTCTTCTAAGTTTCGAATAATAAAATATAACGGATTATTATAAACTTTTAAAAATTCGCGCTGCAATTCAGCATTAAAACGATAAACTGTTGAACCACTCATGAAACTTTTATAAATTTCATTATAAACTTCACCATTAATTTTATTGCTATCAAAAGTAGAGCCATCATCCAGCTTTAATACTAATGAACTATCATTATAAGTTAATAATCCACAACATTTTGGTGCTTCTAAATCAATAAATTGATTTAAAGTATATGTTGTTTCATAATAATCAGCAATTTCTAATAATTCTTTAATATATACGGATGATGAACGTGATTGTTGCAAACTCGTTAAATCTTTAAAATAATTATCAAAACTTAAATCAATTTCAACACCATTCATAATATCAGGATTATCTTTTCAATAATTCACAATACCTTTTAAAACAAAATCCTTACTTTCGGTTAAACCTAATGATCGGTATAAATCAATTCTTTTCATTGTTACATCTTCAGCAGCAGGATTTTGCAACTCAGCATCACTTAATGAGTTATAAAAATCATAAATTTTCTTGGTAATATTTGGGTATTTCATCTGCTTAGTATCTAAATAATTTTTAAAATTAATAATTTCTTTAACTTGAGAAATTGTTTTTAACCCTTTTCCTTCAAAATTAATTGTTATTCAATTAGTTTTTTCCTTAAATAATGAATAAGGTAAACCTCCTAATAAAAAGAGACTACAAAAAATTGTTAAAATTAAGAAAACAATTTGGGAAGATAAAAAGGCTGTTAAAAAAGCTGTTCCGCTCATCACAATAAACCCAAACATTAAAGAATAAATAATTAATTCTTTTATAATATGCAAAAAATAATTAAAATAATGAGAATAATTAATACTATTAATAATAAATCCAACTAATGCACTAGCGCCACAATTAACTAAAATAAAGATAATTACAACAAAAAAAACACTAATTAATTGTCATAAAATAATTGAAAATCGTGAATAAGGTTTAGTAATTAGTAATAAAAAGGAATTATCCTCAAATTGGTTACTAAATAACTTAATCGTACAAATAACAGTTAATAATAAAAGTAACAGGTTTGTAAAAATTAGCACTAAATATTGGTAATTTACTAAAAAACTACTACCATCTTTTGCACTTAAGAAAAATACCATTGTACAAACAATCATAACGGTTAATGATAAAAGAAAAAAAACTCATAATGTTATTAAGTGACTTAATTTCATTAATGAAAAATTAAAAATCGCAAACATCCTTTTTTTTCGATGAAGTTTTTTAAAAGCTACAACACTTGTTGGACTATTATTCATTATTATTCCTTTCTTTAAATTAATGTTTTTGCTTATTTTAGCAATTAAAATAACTTTGCTCCCCCCACACCACCCTTAATAAATTTTTTAAATTCTAATTAAATCATCAATTGTTCAAGAATTATCAAGTTGTAAAAAACCTAATTTTCTCCAATAATCATTACTAAACTTAAAGTTAACTGTAATTGGCTTAAAACTTAAATCTGTTCTGTAAAAATGTAAGAAGTATCCATTTACTTTAACTCCTAGTGAATACGAATATGGTAAATATATATTTTTAAAAACTATCTGATGATTATCTTGATCAATTTCATATTTTAAATCTTTATAATCATCATCTTGATAACCTAAAAATTGAATTTTTCCACCAAGATCAGAATTAATCACAATGTTAGTGTTGCCAACCTTTATACCTGTTTTATAAGCTGTAAAAGTATTATTATAGATACTTAATAAATTATTAAATGCATATAAACCTAATCGACTAGGAAGTTGTTCAAAAAGTGATAAATTATTCAATAAATTATCTTTTAAATAAAAATTAATCGCTTGATCAGGTTGATAGTCAAACATCTGGTTAAAATAGTCCTTATTAAAATAATCCAAAATTATTTCAATAAAATAATTACTACTTAATTCCCGACTCGCTGCTTTTTTCAAAACTAGATTAATTGCAATAGTTCCTAGGTTAAATCCTTCAAATTCTAAACTATTAAAGAAGAACTGCCCGATCGCATAAATTCGATTATTATCTGGAATATTATTAAAATCAATATTATAACTATTTTTTAAAAATTTAGTTATTCGATTAATAAAATTAATTTCTTCAACCTGGCAGAGATGTTGTCATTCACTTTTAATGGTAGTTGGCCAGCCGTTTTTAATGGTTGTTAAATTAACATCTTTGAAAGAATAACCTCTTTCTTTCAAAAACTCATCATCTAATTCAAAATGATAATCATTAACTTTAAAATTTTCTAACCCTTCAAATAGTTTTTCATGTAAAACTTGAAAAATATTATTACTTAAAAATGCTTGATCTTGGTCGGAAAAATTATCATGGTTAAGTTTTTTAAATTCTTGGTACTTATCATCTAAATTAGCTAAGTCAATTTCTGTTGCATTATAAGAAAAATAATCTTGTAATGCTACAATGATAAATTCACGTAGTTGTTTAAAATCATCTAAATTATTTGCAGAAAAATATAAATTTAAATTATCATAATTAATATCCATTGTTTCTAAATGACCATCTTTAAAATAATTTAACTGTAACTTTAAAGAACATAACACCCGATAAATATCGTATAACCTATCTGATCCAAACTTATCTAATTCTTGTTGAATTGCTGCTAACACGGTTTGGTTCTTAATTTTCCCTAAGGCCTGAATAACCCCATTAAAATCAAATGGCATTAAATTAAAAGTTGTGCGATCAAAATTAACTGTTAATATATTATTACTTTCAATATTATTAAATAATGCTAAATATTTTTTATTCGTTGATAATTCATAATTAATTTTTTTAATAATTGGCGTTAACAAATTAAAAATTAATTTTTTCTTATTTTGTTCTTGAATTTCAACAGCATGGTTAGGATTTTTAGTAGTTAAATCTTCTAAAAATTGCTTAAATTCTCAATAAGGTACCTCTGGGGTTCCCACATTTGCTAGTCTAAATAAATTTTGGCTTTCATTAACAACTGCACCTAAATTATTAGTAATATCATTCGAAATCATTACTAATAAATCTTCTAATTCATCTGTTTTGTCATCAGGAACGATCGAATTATCTTTTGGTTCATTAGTTTGATAAATATGACAAGCACTAATACTAGTTGTCCCCGCCCCTAATAAAGTAACTGTTCCTAAAATAGATAATAATTTTTTCATTTTAATATGTCCCTCTTTTTTTAATTTAAATTGTGTTGTTAACTTTTAGGCAATTAATTCTTCAATTGTTGCAATTTGTAAATTACTAACTAACATATTTGATCAGTTTTCTTTTGCAAACATAAAACTAATTTGCTTAATTTGATTTGGGTCATTGCCAATGAATGGATAAAGTTTTAAACAATAACCATTTATTCTAAACACTAAATTTTCAGCAGCCTTGTTATACATTAGTTGATAACTAATCAGATGATTTGTATCATCAAAAGTAGGTCCTGCTAAATTATTAACTGTTGGAAGTGGCAATTCTAAGTTCATTAACCCGCCCTCAGAAAAATCAATCAGTTCGCTGCCAAGTGTAACTCCTGATTCGTAATGAATAAAAACATTTCGATAAATACTTAATAAATTATTAAAAGTTAATTTGCCTTTAATATTGCTTAGCTCAGTATAAACTGATTTTTTATCTAATAAATCATCTTTAATATTAAAAATTAATTGATCAGTGCTAAAACTAAACATTTTATTTCCTAAAAAATTCTGTGCTAAAAAATCAGCTGCCACTTTGGCAAAATAACCCCAACTTTTTTCTCTTGTTCAGGTTTTTTTAATTATCAAGTTAGTTTCAACTTGCTCTAATGCTAAATCTTTAAACTGCCAATTATTTAAGGAAAATTTACCATATCCAAAAATACGATTAGCATCTAAAACCTGTTGTCCTTCGGGAACATTTTTCAGAAAACTTTGCAAATTATTCATAAAATCTGTCTCTTGTTTAGTTAAAGTATTAGAAAGTGATGAATAAAGTTCTGGTGTTGTTAATGATGATAAATTATTTAAATTATAATTACTACTATCATCAAGTGTATTACTTCCAAATTCATTGTTTAAAATAGTGTTATAACTGTTTATTTTTAAATTTTTAAAGTCATGAAAAATAGTATTTTTTAAAATATTGAAAACATTTGTATTTAAAAAATTAGGGTCACTTGTTAAAGAAGCTTTATCTAATTTTAAAAATTCTTGATATTGTTTTGCATCTAATTTAGTGAAATCAATTTCTTGAATTGAATTAGCAATAAATTTTGATAAATTATCAGAAGCAATTGTAATTAACTGACTAAGGGCAGCAATATTGTACACAATATAAAGATTAAAATTATTAAGACTTAAATCTAAAGTTTCTAATTTTCCTTCTTTTTGATAACTCAATTTTAAGTTTAATTTAACTTCTAAATGGTAAACATCTTTTAAAGCATCCTGGTTAATATTTTTTAATGCTTCTTTTAATGTATCATTACCACTTTCTCCTAAAGCATCAATAATCCCTTGTCCATCAAAATTTTGTTTTGTTAAAGTAGAAGTTTCAGTATTTAAAGTTAAAATATTTTTTGATGGCAAGTTATCAAATAACACACTAAATTCTTTATTAGCAATTAAAGTTGTACTAATATCTTGAACAATATTATTTAAATTATTAAAAATAGTTTTCTTAACTTTTTGATCAGTAACTTCCTTACCAACATCAGTATTTTTAATTATGTCAACAATATTACCACCCGTTATTTCAGAATTACTAAGAGTACTAGCTGTAATTAAATTCTTACGTTCATTAACAGTTTTGCCAAAAGAACTAACAACTTGATTTTGTAACTTTGTTAAGAGTTCCTCAAAATTAACTTGTTGTTTTTCAACATCAGAATGATGTGATCCTCCACAAGCAATAATATTAGTAGTTACCGAAGAACTTAAACAAATTACCCCTAAAAATGACAACAATTTCTTCATTTATTCTTATATCCTCTCTTTATTTAGTCTTAAAATTACAAAACTAAAAAATAACATTTGCTTTATCTTAAATGTTTTTTACATACCCTTTTTTGAGATTAGACACCTAAAAATTCACAGTCCCGCTATTCTCACATCTAATCCTATTAAAAAAAAAGCAATAGTTTTCACATTTATGAAAATAAACGTTATTGAAAAAAAATAGCTCTTTAAGTCATTTAAACTTATTTTATTATTTATTGAATATTTCAAATTTATGAAAATTTTATATATTTTTAATTAATTTTATGAAAATGATTAATTAAATTATGTTTAATAATTTTTTTGTTCAAATATTGATGTTTTTCTATTTTCATCAATAAATTTACATCAACATCACTAATTAATAATTCAATTTTTGTGAATTGATTTTCCTTTACATTGTGGTAAATAAATACCATTTTTCATTTAACTTTTTTAAATTTATTATTTGATATATTAATTAAAGTTATTTGATCGTAATTTTTAACTTTCTTTTGAATTAATTCTGCTAAAATAATCAAATCATTTTTACTTAAATTATCAATTTCCTTTTTAATTTCCTTTAGTTACATAACTTTCATCTCAATATCTATTTAACTAATGGATATTAATTTTCTTTTTTTATTTTCACGAAATTAATTAAAAATATGAAATTTTAAAATAAAAAAAGCATTTATAAAATGCTTTTTTAAACAAGATCTTTTTTATAAAATATCAAATATGTCAAACCTCATAGACAACAAATAAGAACCAAATAAACTCCAGTTAAAACTCCATAATTAATATTCCTTGTTAAAACAAACGGATTTGTTATTAAAAAGGTTCGAACTAAACGATTATTATTAACATCATTTTTTTGAACTTCTATATAATTGAAATAATTATTATTAGGAATATGAACATCACCTAAACTATAAAAAGTAGTTGTGAAGTTACTCTGATTCTCAACATTCATAAAGGGTGTTAAAAGTTTATACGGATGATAAAATAAATTAAAATAATTAGTATATTTGATAACATCATTATAATAATAAACCTTATGAATTAAATTTTGATCTTGGACAGTAATTACCTGGTGATAATATTCATTTAATAAAACAATTAAATCTGTAAAAATCCCAAGAGAACCTGTTAAACTAAAATCATTAAGAGAAACATTGTTAATTAAATAACTTAGATTGTTTAACTGAACATTAGCTTGGTTGGCTGCTAAAGATCAAAATGTCAAATTATAGTTAGAACTAGGTTTCACTACCTCAAGAAACTTAACAATATTTTTATTTAAGAATTTTTTTTGCTGTAAATTATCGAATGTTAACATTCGGCTTAATAAATTTTTAATTGCCAGATCAGGCATTTTGGTAATTAGTGACTGATAATTATTATAAAGTTGACTAATATTTACCAGTCCAACATGATCAGATAATACGCCTAGATTTAAATTTGTTATTAAAGTTTGAATAAGATGATTATTACTATGTAAGAAATTTGCAGTTAGACTGGAAGAAATAACTAATTTTTGTTGTTGCATAATCGTAACAATATTTTGACAACCATTGAGGCTTTGAGAACTAGCACATTGGGTTATTAAATTATTAAAATCTTCTGGAGAATTATTAACTAAAAATTGGATCTTAGTAAATAATAATGGATTCTGAAAATAAGGGAAATCATACATCGGAGTAAAAAGATCACTAGTAAAATTTAATTCCCTAATAAACTTTGCAAAATAACTCCCATACTGCTGTTCAAAAGTTGTTTTAGTTTTCTGATCTTGTAATAATTTTGAAACAATTCCCGCATCATTAAGGGGGGTTGTTACAAAAACACAACATATTATATTACCAATTGTAATAAAAAAATTAATAAGGAAAAATAATAAAATAATTATGCGGGGGGAAAATAAATAACTAAAGAAAATAGTTAAACTAAAAAAAGTAATGATTAAAATTATACTAAATAAGATAGAACCATAAAAACGATTAAAATAATAGTTACTATAATTAATATTAATAAGATAACCAAATAATAAAGGGATAATTATACTTATAATAATCGTCAAAAAAGTAATGATAAAAATGGCACTAAATTTAGAAAGAAAAATATTTAGTCGGGAATATCGCATTGTTGAAGTTGTTAAATAACTAGTATTATCAGTTATATCATCTTGAAAAAAATTAATGCTTTTCATCACTACAAAAAAACCAGTAAAAACAAGAAAACTTAAATAATAAATAAAATATCCCAGGGCAACTGCATCACTAAAATTTAAACTATTTTTTGCCACCAGAGCAAAAATAACTAAGGTAAAAATTAGATTAATAGCAATCTGAAAAAAAAGATAAATTTTTGTAACAAAACTTTTAAATAATAACCAACAATAAACTTTAAAAAGTTGTAATTTCATCTGAAATGCCCTTCCCTTCTAGTTTTAGTTATTTAATATATTTATTATATAAATCATAGAGTGTCTCATGATGTTCTTTTAATTTAGACGGTTTAATTTTTAATTGATATAATTTTTCTAAAAAAATTTGTTTTGGTTCTGAAAGAGTTATTATGCAGGTATCATTTATTTTTTGATATGCAAGATTATTTTGCTGAGCATAGTTCTGAAAGATTTTTTCAGAAGTACTATCTAAAAAACTAATTTCCAACACAGGATTTATTAATTTGGGACGAGTTCCTGAATATAGAATTTTTCCTTCTTTAATAATTGTTAAGGAATCTAATAGTTCTTCTACTTCTGACAAAATATGTGTACAAATTAAAATTGTTTTTCCCTCGGCATTTAATTTTTTAATCAGTTTAATAATTCATAACCGCATATCAGGGTCAAGATTATCGGTAGGTTCATCTAAAATAATAACATCACAATCAGTAAATAAAATATTAGCAATTAATAACTTTTTCTTTAATCCACTTGAAAATTTATTGGGATTTTTCTTGGCAACAGCAGTTAAGTCAAGTTCTTTTAACAACTCCCAAGTTCTTGTTTTTGCTGCTTGATAGCTCATCCCTTTAATTAAACCTACCATTATCAAATATTGCTGACAAGTTAATCCTTTTTTAAAATTAGCCACTTCCGGAACATAGCCAATTTTCCTTTAATTTGTTCAGCAATATAAACTTCCCCATGATTAATATTTAAAACATTGAGTAACGATTTAATCATCGTGGTCTTTCCCGAACCGTTAGGTCCAATTAATCCATGCAGTTGACCTTTTTCTAAAATAAAATTAATTTGGTGTAAAACCTCTTTGTTTTTAAATTGTTTTTTAACATCTACTAATTTAATTAAAATATTTGGTTGCATTTAAACTAAATCCTTTCTTTTAAAAAATAAATAGCCTAAATATAAACTACTAATTGCTAATGTTAAATAAACACAATAGATTGCCACTTTATTGGTATGATTGGAAATTTGAAATGGGTTAACGATTAGAATAATATTTGGCTGATCATTCTGAATAATTTGATAAAAATTAGGTAAGATTTTTTCATTTAATAACAAATAAAATTGTCCAGCTGCTAGCGAAAGATATTTTGTTAGTTGGGCGCTTGGATTTGATAAATTAACATTTTCAAATTCATAATTACTAGTTCATAACTGGTATGGATGGTAAAGAATATCAAAATAATTAAGATAACGAAAGACTTCATTATACATAAAGATGCCTTGAACTCAATTATTAAAACTATTTTCATTATCAAATTCTAACAGGTTATTTAAATAATAATTCGATAAAGTTTGATAAAAATAATATCACACTGCCCCCTGACCATTAATGATCTCTTCATCAAAAGTATATTTGTATTTAGCAGCACTATTATGGTAATAGTTCATCAAATAATTAACGTTTTGCAACGGGACATTTAATTGCTTGGCAAACATTGGAATTAATGTTTCAAGCGTATTGCTTGGATTTACTTCCTTCATTTTTATAAAAGATAATAGTTTACTAATTGCAGGAGGAGAAAAATAGTTATTATGATAAATATTATTTACTAAAATATTAGCAAGCATTTTTAAATAATTATTTTTAAAATTATTAACATTCACTGACTTAGAAACTTCCTGGCTTCACTTTTGCTGAGAATAAGCAGGTTGAACAATTAAATTAGCATTTAAACTATCAGTTGTTAAAATATTTTTAAAAATTGAATTATCTAAAAACTGATGACTAAACCTTAGTTTCATTGTTAGTTCCCCATCATGAAAAGTTTTAAATACCTGGTCACAAACACTAATTGTTTGAGCATTAAGACAAGAAATAAGTAGTTGGTTGAAACCTAGGGTTGAATTATTATATTGAAAAATAGCATCTTGAAAAAACGGAAACTTATTTTTAATTTTAAATAGGTTATTCGCCAGGGTTGCATCAATTTGAACATTATAATATTTTTGAAAATTTAAATTAGTAACAATATTTTTAAATTCTTTCAAATAGTAATATTCGCTATATTGTTTTCGCTGCTTGGCAGTAATTAAAGCTAGGATATAGGGTGAGGTACGCCCATTGGAATCAGAATATTGTAACCCAAAAGCAATAAGAAAATTAATTCCAAAACTAATTAATGATATTAAAATAAATCAAATAATTGTTGCCTTAGCTGAAAAAAGAAAACTTAATAATAATGTTAATATAAAAAAGAAAATAATTAATATCATACTTGTAGCTACAAAACCATAAAATTTAGTAAAAAAGTAATTGCCATAATTAACATTAAGGCCATAACAACATAGAAGTGGAATAATTGTACTAATCATAATTGTTGAAAACGTAATGATAAAAATTGCTAAAAAACGTGCACAATAAAGATTTAATTTGGAATATTTTAGGGTGCTAGTAATTAAATAGTTAGTACCATCTTGTTCCTCATCTTTAAAAAGGGCTAATGTTATTAAACAAATATAAATTCCGCTCACAAAATTAAAACAAAAATATAATAAAAAATAAGTTCAAGCAATATTAGTTCCAAGCGCATTCTTGGTCACTATAATGCTGCTAATTCCTAGTAAAAACAAAAAATTTAGTAAAAATTGAAGAATAAAATATACTTTAGTGCTAATGAATGTTATTAATAATCATAAATATGTTACTAATATTTTTCAATGAAAAATTGCCAACTTCATTTACAATAAGTTCCTTTCAAAAAATAAAAAATTAGAAAACACCATGTGGGCCTTCTAATTTTTTATCTTATTCAAATTTTACACTATTTATTGCCATTGTTCCAGAAATTCGGTCAAGCGGCGCTGAAATTACCTTAATTTCCATAAAACCATAAGTTCGAAATTGAAGCTCCATTGTTTCAGGAATAATTCTTATTCATATTGTTAAAGTTATATTAGCATATGCCATTCCTGAAGAATCACTTCACGAAAGTTCTGATATTTTTGTCCCTTCTTCAGTGGGTGAAATATCTTTTAAATTAAGAGCTAAATTTTCATTACTATGTGAGCCAGCAATTAATGATCAATTTCAATCATAGCCAAGATTACTATAATTTATAATTAGATTTGAGTATTCAGTTTTAAAACGTTCTCAATCTTCGCCATATCATTTTGATAAATCGGCTATTGTATTTCAACTACGATATTTATTTGAATTTGCTCATGAATCATAACTACTTCAATCGGCGGTTGCCGTTCCTGATTCAGAATAGTTAGGATTAAATGTTAAATTTTTATACAATACTCCTAAAGTTAAATCAAATGATAAAAAACTATTTTGTACTAAATTAACTGACTCTTTGACAACATTTAATCTAATGTGATATTTAAAGGTATAGTTATTAATTTTAGTAACTGGATTATCAAGACCGATAACTTCAATATTATTAATATTGTCAATAAATAAACTTCCTGTTTCTTCCGGTGATGCGGCTAAGAAAATATCTAAATTATTAAAAATTTCTTCTTTATAAGCATTTGCATTTGTTGTACCAAAAGCAATCTTTGTTGTTTTTGCTTTAACTGTTATCCCATTTTTTAATAATTCAGTAAAATCATTAATATCAATTTTTCCGGTATTTTTTAAAATAACTTTAAAATTAGCAACTCCTTCATATTTTTCATCCGTTGGTTTCGCAATAATATAAATATTGTATGTAATTTATGAATCAAAATTTGGCATTTCTAATTCAGCATCTTTAATAATAAAGCGCTCTGGATTTGTTAATAAATCAACCCAAAATTCTTCATAAGTAGGATATGAATTTAACATTGTAGTTCACACATGAGTCGTAATATCATCAACTTCATTACTATTTAGTTCAATAGTAGTTGGATTAATTTTCATATCATTTAAGTTAGTCTTATTAACTAACTTCACATTATTTGTTGAGGTAAAACTTGCAGAATTTAATTGTCCTGTTAAAGCTCCCACCGCTGGGGTACCACCTAATGTTAATGTTCCTAAAATAATCAATAACTTATTCATAATTATATATCTCCTTAATTTTTCTTATAATTTTATTATTACATATTTTTTTAAAAAATAACAAAAAATAAAAATATATTTCTATTATTAGGATAAATATTATCACTACCATATTTATGGTTAATAAGGTAGTGATAATAAAAATAAATTAATAATTTACTATATATAATATAATTTAAACTAATCTTACAAAATACAAATCAAATGTGTCATTTTGCTGTAATTCTAAACCATCAATTCCTCTGGTACAATAATTATTTGGTTGCTCAACACAAAATGGATTAGTGGGACTATTTAATGATCAATATGACTCTTTTCAACCAGTTAAATAATCCTGTACTGCGTGATCTCAATCATAAATTCCTTCGAGAACTCGTCCATATTGGGTTACCTCCGGATTAATTTTAAAAGGTGCTTTGATACCAACAGTAATTGTTGGATAATA
Organism: Spiroplasma sp. DGKH1; assembly: GCF_040940205.1. NCBI lineage: Bacteria > Bacillati > Mycoplasmatota > Mollicutes > Entomoplasmatales > Spiroplasmataceae > Spiroplasma > Spiroplasma sp. DGKH1. Next base: position 180,098 of record NZ_JASTWG010000001.1, read on the forward strand.
ATTATTTAAATAATTCATTAGATTACCTAAAGTATTATCATCTTGTAATAAGGTTTTATCAATTTTAGTCGTAATTGTTGCTAGGGTTTGTTGGGGTTTCGCGGGATCTCATTGTGATCAGTCAACATAAGCATTTATAGTAATGGTTTCATTATTGCTAGGGGTAGCCGAACTAAAATCCCAATTAGCATCAATCTGATAATTATTATCAACCCCCGGTGTTAATAACTCCTGCGATGTTGCATTTTGGATATTTCCCACTTGCGAAATTATTGGGGTTGTAATTAATGTTAAACTTGACATTATTGTTAGTAAATTTTTCATTTTAATTCTCCTTTGCAAACATTCGTACGGATATTTTTCCGAATGTTATGATATGGCGTTAACTATCCATAATTTTATTATCTTTAAATTTTGTTGTTTCTTGGTCATTAAATGATAAATAATCTGATTGTAATAAATAATCTTTAATATCTTGATATTTAAACGTTTCTTTATTAATAATTGGTAATTGGGGTGATGAAAAAGCTAAATGATCTTTTGTTCACTCTTGTTGATTAGGAGTATCATAAATTTGAAACATAAATCCCCAGTGGGGTAATGAATAAGTAACTACTTCCCCATTATTATTAATTCAATATTCATTTGAATTAACTTCCAAACGAAAAACATGCTTCTGAGTTGTGGCATGTAATTTAAACAATCCCTTTGCTACTACACTTAGCGGCACATTCATACCCGGATTACCCGCTGCTCACTGGTTATATAAATCTAATTCTGAATAGACAATTGAGGGATTTTTTAAATCCGGGATATTTTTTTCAGTCGATAATAGTTTCTCTCAATGGTTTGAATTTCATCAAGTTGCGCGGTCTTCTCCTTTATACTTATAAGACATTGAAGCAAATTTAATAAAATCTTCACGTGCAGCATCACTTCAAGTTGTTTTTGCCTTGCTACTATTTAAAATATCATCAAATTTCTGGTGGGCCATTAATGCTACGCCACCGGCCGAAGTATCTTGGGTAATAAACTGGTTACTTTCAAAATTACTATCAAAAGTTATTGGTTCTTTTCCTTTTGTTGTCATTCCCATATCAGCAGTATCAATTAATTGTAGATACTGCGTCGCTTCTGTTAAATTATTAGCTGCTTGTAAATAAATAAAAAGATTATTATTTTTTGCAATATCTAAATAATCACGCTGATCCCAAATTGTTTTAGTATTGGTATCAACATAATAATTCTCATAAGCTACTCTGACTGTTTCTTTGTTTTCAACGACCGCTTTGGCAAAAGTTTTTACTCACGCCGGTTCTTGATATTGTTGATTGTTTGTTTGATCATTTAAACACCCCACCAATGGTGTTGTAATAGTGGTTAATAAAGTTAGACTCGTAAATATTGTTAATAATTTTTTCATTCTTAAATGTAACTACCTTTCTTGTGTTTTTTCATTTTCGCTTAATGGTTCTAATGGTTTCATTTCTAATGATGAAGTTGTTTCTAATTTTGCTTGGGTTTTTTTGGAAAAAATATTATAGGAAATAATACGTTTATCATCTTCATAAAATAAATAATATTGGAGATGGTTAACTCATAGTCTGGTTAAGGGATAAAATAAAACCCCGGCCATCATAATATTTCCCGCACAGTGAATACCATCATAAGATAACCCGTTTAATCATCAAGCAATTAAGGCAAAACTTTGCCCCCCATTGATTTGATTGCCAATGATGACCACTAACAGTCAGTTAATAACAGCAAAAACAAAACCAAATAATAACCCAAAAAGACCAGCAATAATAATAAAAGTTCACCATCATCTGAGAATTAACGGACGACAAACGCGTCCAAGTACCGCTAAAAGTGGCCAAATAATTAAGTATGGTAAAAACCAACTTAAATTAAAGCCCCAGTATAAACCATCAAGAAAACAAAAAATTAAACTAATACCAAAACTCATATAAAAAGGAAAATAAACTCCAGCAAATAAAATTAATAATGTCACTGGCTCAATGTTCGGTAAAAAAGCCATTGCTTCTTTTAAAGCAAAAACTAACGCCGCATAAATTGGAATTAAGCAAATTTGAATTAAAGTTTTAATAGTATAGGGACGCTTATGAAACAAAAATTTTGTTTTTAGTCTACCTCAAAAATTTTTCATAATTTTATTGTGTAACTAACATTAAATTAAAAATATCATTATTTTTCAAGAATAAATCATCAATCCCCACCCCACAAATATCAGGAATATTGCTTTTAGGATCAGTATTACCCTTACATTTTGAATTTGTGGGACTGGTAATTGCTCAATATTCAGAATCATGAGCTGTTTTTTTAATTCATCCGTTGTTAGTATTAACTCCTTCTAGCCAATGTCCTAAAGAACCACTGGCAATAACCTCAAAGCTATCAGGATAATTTTGCATTAAATCTCCTAATGTTAACATTGTTGATTCATAGTTGGAACTAAACAACATTTCATGGACCGGTTTTGTCGCATCGTAGGCATTAATTTTTATTTTTAAAGTATTATCAACCCGATTTTTTAATGCAAAATACTTTGGTAAATATGTAATGTTTAAGATTACCGAAGCACTAAAAATAATACTCGCAATGGCAATTATTAACCACATTACTCAATTTTTTTTATTAGTTTTATTCATATTGTTCTCCTTTAATTATGAGTTCTTAACAACTAAAAAAACGCTTTTGGAGCGTTTTGAATAATTATTAATTAGTAGGTTTTGGTTAGAAAATCAACCTTCATTTTAACTACTAGTAAACAATTAATTATCCAAACCCCAGGGATAATAATTATCGTATTGATAATTGGTTTGTAAATTTTTAGATCGGTCTACTGGCTTAGCTTCATTTTACTTACTATTCCTTCTCAAGATCTTTATCTCAATGGATTTTTATAGTGTTCATCAGCATTACAGTTGCTGGGACAGCCTAGGACTTGCACCTAATTCCCGTAATATCCAAAATTTGCTTTTTTAAGTTGTTATCTTAATAATATGAAGAAGTTGTCAAAATTGCAAGCATTATTTTATTTTTTACATCTAAATAAACTATTTATTATTTAATTCATATAAATAAAGATGATTTATATCAGCACTAACTACTGAAAAAAATAATTTATGATCAGAAGTCTCAAAAAAACCAGCAGCATAACTCTCTAACATGTTAGCAACCACAATTCTAATTGTACCATCATCATTCAATTGTAAAATTTGATGACTCCCATAATTGAAAGCCAAAATAGTGCCATCATCCAATTGCGCAATAGTCTGAACAAGAGTAGCGGTTTGTGATAAAAGTTTAAAATTATCTGATCCAATTTCTCAAGAATAAATATTATTCTCTGTAACAATTTTTATCAAATCCCCAAAATTTGGATTTTTATTAATTAATAAAAATCCAATAACTTTCCCACCGTGATTAGACGTTTCATAGAAATCATATGTTTTTTTAAGTGTTCAATCAAAATCAAAAATATAAATATATTTATCACTAGCAGCTAAAAACTGCCCATTAGAAAGTGGGAAAAAGTAAAGAATCTTATCAGGGCCACTAAATTTTTTAAGCAAAATTAACTTAGGTATTGATCCACTCAATTCTAAAGAATAAATTAGCAAATTATTAAAATTACCAGCAAAAACATAAATTTTACCATCTAACAACTGCACAATTTTATAAAATGTAATGTTAGATTCTGGAACATCAATGAAATCTTTTTTAAAAGAACCATCTCGATTTAACTCAACAATTTTTTTTCCTAAATTTAATAATATCGTTGAATCTTTCAATTCAGCTAATTTGGTATAATCAGTCGAAACTCCCCCTAAATTAGTCATATCAAAATGAGCAGTTTGTTTTTTTATTTTTCCAATATTAGGATTATATACTTGAAAATAAATTTCAATTGGTTCTACATTATCAGAAACATATATTTTGCTGTCTTTTTTTGCAGTCACTTTTGCAGTTGAAGAGGTAATTGACAACAACTCAATTTCTTCGATTTTTAGATCTTTATTTTTAGCAGCCAATGCTTTGCTAATAGTTTCAGATTTATTATTTACAATATTACCAATATTTGGCTCAATTAAATCTTGCGATACTAATTTTTTCCCACCAGTATTAAAATAAACCATCAAAGAATCACCAGGAATATAAACAGTACTATCTGGTTTAACAACAATTTTAGCTTCTGATTTATTATAGTTCTTAACTAATATTTGATTAATTTTTAAATTAGGATTTTCCTTGCCAAGATTATTTAAAACATCTTTTTCAATTGATGGATCATTAACTTCACCCACAATAATTTGGCTGCTCAAATCTGTTTTTAAAGTTACTACTTGCGGTAAAAAAGTAACAGTAACTTGTGAATTATATTCATAATGACCACTAGCTGATTTTGCCGCAATAACTGCTGATGTTCGTGTAGTATTTCTTAAAAAAATATCTTCAACAACTACTCTAGGATTATGCTTTTTTACTTCTGCTAAAATTGTTGAATCTTGATTATCGGCAATATGGCCTAAAACATTATCATCAAAATCTTCAGCTAAAGCAATAAGATTAACCCCGCCATTAAAATTATTACTTGTCACTTTTTTAGAAGCAGAAAAATAAAATCCTAATCCCGTAGCCAAACCAGCAGCCACCAACAAAATAAAAATTAAAAAAGAAATCAAAAAATTACGGCGCATCTTTGACATATGCTTTAAACTATGCAAATGCATCATGCCCAATTGATTAATTTTACTATCAACATTTTTTAAATAATTAATATCTTCACTATTTGAAATTGGATAATTTAGATTTGGCAGATCTTGTGAAACCAAAGTTGGTGGATCAAAAGCTTTATCTTTCTTTACTATATTATTAGGGGTTTCATTCAAAAAGACTTTATTATTATAAGGAATAACATTTTTACGAACAATATCCTTATAATCACCTTTTATATCAAACAAACTACTTTTTACAAATAGCCCAAAATGACGATTAGCACACCGTAAATATAAGACTATTTTAATATCATACTCTTCTTTTAATTCCACCAAACTCTTATTTCTAATTTCTAAAAATATTAAATTCTTTAAAAAATCTGGTCGAGTGGCCTTAATAGTATTTAATTTATTTTGTAATTCTGCTTGACATTGCGCACACAAAAAATTAGGAATCATATTTTTCATAGTTTTTTACCCTCTTTTTTATAAATTAGTATACGTTATATTATACATCAAAAAAAAAAAAAAAAGATTTATGACATTTTTATATTTTCAAACTAATTTAATCCTCTTAAAAGAAATGGTTAAATTCATTTTTTTACTTTACTAATTAAATAAATTATTAGTGCAAAAACTAAGATTCAAGAGCAAGAAATTACTAAGGGAACAGTGAGACTATCAAATAAATTGTAGGTTCCTTGGTCAACAATTGGATGGTGATTATATAAAGGCACAAAATTATACCACCCAAGAATCATCACTCCCATTGGGTAAGTAAAGGGTAAGCAATAACTAAAATATTTTAAATAATGACTAGCTTTAATTACTAATAAAGGTAAATATAGCCCTGATAAAAAGACAGCTAATAAAAATATAATCCCGGCTAATAACACTGTTACTTTAAAATTATTGAAAGCAATTCCTAGGCAAAAACCAATTAAACAAGCTAAAATAGAATTCAGAACAACAGCAATAAAAACATAAAATCAATTAATTCAACTAAAATTAATTTGAGAATTATAAACTAAAAACCCAAAACCCATAATTCACATTGAACTAATAATACTAATTAATAAATTATATAAAATTAAACTAACAATAAAATCTTTAACATTTACCATCAACACAGCTAAATGCTTATAAAACTTGGTAACTCGTAGTTCAGCAATCGTAATAGCAAGGTTAATTAAACCAATAGTGGGACCAATTGATAAAATAATGCCTGGTAATACAATAAAAGCAGCTTTTCCAGCCACTTGGCTGTTCATTAAACTTGCTAACTGGGTCATAATTACTAAGAAGATAACTGGTAACACAAAAACTAAAAATCATAATAAAATTGATTTATTTTGGTAACGTCAAATTAAGTGGAAAGTCTTCATTTTAATATGCCCCCTTGTTAAAATGGAAATACTTAAAATATCATCATCCTAAAATTACTAATAAAATAACACCAATTAAAACTAAACTAATTATTAATGGAATTGTTAAGTTGGAAAAAATACTATAATCACTAGCTTTGACAAGTGGTTGGCCAGTCACCGGAATAACCGGCGGAGAATAATATCAACTAACTAATAAAATTCCCATTGGGTAAGTAAAGGGTAAGCAATAGCTAATAATTGTTAAAAATAAATTATTTTTTAAAATTATGAGGGGCAGATATAACCCTGATAAGAAAATACTTAATAAAAAGATAACTAACGCAATAATAATACTTCATTTAAAATTATTAATAATAATTCCTAATAAGAACCCTAAACTGCAAGCTAAAATCGTACTAATAATAATTGCCAGACTAAATAATGGCCAGTTAATCCATTTAAAAGCATGCAGATAGGAATGATAGACACTAAAGCCAATCAACATTACTCATAATGTTCCTATTATAGTAACCAAGAGATTATATAATATTAAACTACCAAATAAAATTGGTAAGTTAATAGCACTAATTTTTAAATGCTTATAAAAAGTGGTATTCCGAATTTCAGAAATTGTAATTCCTAAATTAATTAACCCAATTAAGGGACTAATGGCTAAAATTGCCCCGGGGAGAGCTAAATAAGGGCCGTTGCTAGAACCACTATTCAAAGTATTGGCTGTTTCCACACTAATAAATAAAAAAATCACTGGCACAATAAAAATTAATACCCCGGAAATTCATGATTTACTTTGAAATTTTCAGATTAATTTAAAAATAATCTTCATTAATATTTTCCTTTTCTTCTCAGCATTTTGATTAGTATTTAATTTAATTATAATCAAAAATAAAAAATAGTTTTAAAAAACTATTCTTTATAAATTTAATAATTTACCAAAGGTGAAGTTTCCAATAATATAACTTGAACTACCCCCATAAATATCAGTAACAATTAATTTTACCCCAACTTTTTCATCTAACGGAATAATTGGCATGTTTTCAAAAATATTATCATTACTATCAACAATTGGATGACCATCAACATAGTATTTAATCCATTTTAAAGGATCCCACGCGGTAAAAGTAAAGTTAATTTGCGCAATATTACCGTTAATATTACGACTTAAATGTGGTCCTCAAATATGGGTTAAATTAACATTGTATTTTTCCCCACTAGCCTGAATAAAATGTTCTAAAATCGTATAATAGAAAAGACTTTGGACATGTTTAACATTTTTAAAATCAAAATCTGGTAAAAATGGATTACTATTTCAATCGCGCCCATCTTTAAACCAATTCCGATAATCACCCCGTAATTTATCAACATATAATCAACGTTTTTTCTGAGCGGAAGGAGTTTCAGGGTTATAGATTTTTTCGTAATATTCAACAACTTTTTCCATATTAATAATAGAATCAGCTTTTTCCTGGTCAGTTAAATAGCTTTCATATTTATTAACAATTTTATCAGTTGGTTGTTCCATAATATCATTTGATGATAACAAAGATTCACGAATTAGTTTATTGATATCTTTTTTATGATCCTCATAATCCCGAGAATTTGGAGTTGTATATAATAAAGAATTTGAAGTTAAAGAAGCTTTTGCACCAATATGTTGGGGATTTGAAGAAGAATTAATCTTGTCAAAATTAAGGTTAGTCTCTAATAAATTCCCATTCAGATTATTAACATCAGCAGCGGTTCATTTATCTAAGTTATAATCAAATAATGATGAAATTTGTGATTTTCCTGGAATATCAAAACCACCTAAAACAACATCATTAATATCCTCTTCATTTTGCTTAGTCATCCCATCATTATTATAAAATGGTAACGCGGTATCGAGGTTACAAGAAACAATATTCATTGTTGAAGAAGTTATTAAAGTTATCGAAGTTGTAAGTGCCAACAATTTCCTCATTTTAATGTCTCCTTTTATCTGTATATTTCTTTTGCCTAATTATATCAATTTAAAACTTAATAGCAAATATTTTTAGACTTGACAAAAAAATGTCCCCTTTAAAACCTTAGTGTTGCTGGGAAATTTTCATAAAAATAAAAAAAATAAAAAAAGAAAATAAGATTTTCTTTTTTAACTACTTTTTATTTAAAAAATGTCATATTAAACGTTTGAATATATTGTCAAACCATACATCCCATACAATAAATAACTTCTTTATCATTTAAATTACCAATTTTACTTAAATTATTTCATAAACCCTGGTCTAATAACCTATGATTAGCAAAGATTTCATCATGATATAAACAAAGCTCTAATTTTTTCCTTAATTTAGCAACTAAATTTTTATTTAAAAATAACTCTGCTAAATGGCCTTTTTTGGTGACATTAATTTGGTAAGTCTGCAAACTATTAAGAAGACTGTCCTTATATTCTTTTTTCCAACTGCGATGGTCGTCAAAATCAGGTTTCATAATATTTGCCATATTAATTTTTGTATTAAAAGTTCAAAATAAACTACTAATTTTTTTAGCAATTGTTTCTGTAATTTCAATATCACTAATATCCATTTCAACTATTTCAATTAAATATTGGATATAAATGTAGGGAATAATTTTTGTTTCTCATAATTCTTTTACTAACACATCCGCGGCATTGGTTTGTTTAATAAATTCATACATTAAAGTATAATCGCTGATAAACAAACTACTATAATTACCTTTTTTCCAAATCTTTTTAATAATTTTCTTATGTTGATCATTATCAAAAGCAGAAAGATAACATTTTTCTAAGAATTTATCATCAAATTTACGATAAATCATAAATTCTTCAAATTCATTAGTTTTTTCGTCAATAAAATCAAGGTTTAAATTATCCCCAGTTGGTAACTCATCTGGTAATTGGTTAGAATTTTCAGGGAGCACCTTATCAATTTCATGTAAGCGTTGTTGTAAAACATTATTAGCTGGGGAATTATCATTAAACTGAGCAAAAAGTTCCGTGGTATCTTCCCCGTTATTATGTTTGGCAACATAATCATCTAAGATATCTGATAAAGATGAATATGTTTTTAAAGATTTTTTTGCTTGTTGTAAAATTGCCGGGGTTGAAGGTCCAGCAAATTCATTATGAGAAATTTCTAAGAAGAAAATATCTCAATAAGGTTCTAGTTTATAACGAGAACTACTATTATTAGTAGAATCACTCGGTTCATCTGCTGGCGCTGGTTTATTTTTTAATCCTTTTTTAGTTTTTTTAGGACTTTTTTTAGTTTGTTGACTTGTAGAAGCATCATCTGCTAAGTTTTCTTCATCAGCACTTTCTACAACATCTGCTGTAGTTTTGGTTGGTGTAGTTTTTCGGTTTGAAGTTGGTTTGTTTTCTTCGTTAGCAACGGTTAATGAGTCATCTTGTTCATCTATTAAATCATCATCACTAGTTTTTAAAGAGGCTGAATCATCATTATTAGATGCATCATCTAGAAGTTTATCTTCTGCTAGTTCCAAATCAATTCCCATCGAAGGATCTTTATCAATTTCCTCGGTGGGATTATTAATAATATCTTGAATCGCAGCATCAACTTCGGCGGTGCTCATTCCGCCTTCTTCATCATCGTCAGCTGACAAATCATCATTATTAGCATTAGCAATAAAATTATCATCCATGATAATTTGATGATCATCATACTGAGTCCATTCCCCACCCCGAGATTGAACTTCATTTAAAAACTCAATAATTTTAAGATCACTAGTTTGGGGAAACATTTTATCAATAATAGCGAGAACTTCTTCTTTACTTAGCTGCTGAGAAACATTATCAACATAATCAAAAATATAGTCTTTGAATTCTTCAAAAAATTTAAAATTTTTAATGCGTTCTAAATCAAACATAATTATTTAACCCCTTCCATTTTTAATGCAATATCTCTCAGAACTTTCTCGCGATTAACTTCCCATTTTAATAACGGGATTCGATAAATTTCCCAATTTCGAACTTCTAAATATTTTTGACGATAAAAATCGTATTCTTTCTGGGCTAATGTTTTATTATAATGTTCCCCATCAATTTCAATTCCTAACACAAATTTTTGCTCTTTTTTATCATAAATTCCAATATCAATTAGATAATTATCAACTTTAATTTGTTGTTTAATTTGGAAACGTTTACCATAACCATTTTCCTGAATTAACTGGTCAAGCGCAACCAATACTTCGGCTTGAAATTCTGGATTGGTTGTTTTTACTTCGACTACTTCTGATTCAACAACATTATTACCAGTCTCTTCATTTCTTAATTCTCCTAAGACATTATCTAAAAAATCATCACGAAGTTCTGGTTCAATGTTTGGATTATTTAAAGCTTCCACATATTTTAAATAATAATGTAAAAATTTTGGTCCCTTATTTTTACTATCCTTGCTAATATCATATGATTTAATTGATTTTACTAAATATATTTTTCGTTTTGCTCTGGTAATCGCAACATTTAAGCGGTTTTCACCACCCCGGTCACTTAATGGTCCAAAGTAGTTTCGAAAGACCCCATTTTCATTTTTAGCGAAACCAAAGGAAAAGAGAATAATATCACGTTCATCCCCTTGCACATTTTCAAGGTTTTTAACAAAAATTGAGTAATTTTTGCGATCAACAATGCGGTTTAATTCATCAGCCAATTTTTTATTATTTTGTGCTCTTTTATCTAATAAACTTTGAATTAATACACTTTGTTCAACATTAAATGTAATAACCCCAATTGTTTCATTATGTTTCCGTGTTTCTAAAATTTCTTCAATTTTATTAACAACTGCTTCAGCCTCAGGACGATTTTGCCGATTAATAAATTTTCCTTCCGGTAAATAAATTTCTTCAATCGGAATTGTTGATAGTTTTGTATTTGAATTGGTAAATAACTGGTCAGTATAAAATCCCGTGTTGGAAAAATTAATTAGTTCTTTATGCACAGAACGGTAGTGGTAACGTAGCATCCGGCTTGGAATTTTTCCGTTAACAAAATCAAGAAGACTTTCTGCTTCTAAATTATCATTAAAATCTTCGGTTTCTTCTTCACCAGTATTTTTAATTCCAAAGAAATTAGTTGGCCGTAATTGTTTACTATCACCAGCCACCACAATGCGTTGTCCCCGATAAATAATTGGAATTGTTTTTTCAACAAATAACTGCGATGCTTCATCAAAAATAACTTGGTTAAATAAATTTGGTTTAGTTTCTAATAAAATAGCGGCGCTATCTGGAGTTGTCATTAACACCGGAAAGAGCGTGTGAATTGCTAAGGGATAATTACTAAAAATAAATTTTAATGATTTACGGGAGTTATTATTGACAACTTTCTTTAGCATCATAATTTGGTCTTGAATTTCCGGACCTAAACTTTAAATTTTTTCGCGAATATCAATTGCCAAGTTATTATCCAACTGGTCAATCGCCACATTAATTGATTTGATTTCAATTTCTTTAATTTCTTTATGTCAAACAGAGTTGGCAATTCCAATCATATCTTCATTATTATTTTCAAAGTTTTTAATATAAATTCATTTGTATAAAATAATTAAATGGTCTTTTGCTAATTGACTTTCTAATAAAAAATCAATAAATGGATAATTATCAGTAATAATTGGATCAAAATTGGTTTCTAATTTTAATAACACTAATCCTGCTAAAAATTCATCTAATGATTCGAGTTCTGTTTTTAATTTTGTAATTTTACTACTTGCTTCGGATAAAAAATTAACATAATCATCATAATCTTTTGTTAAGTTAATCTTTGGTTTAATTTCACCTTTTGCTAGCATATTATAAATTAAATAATCTAATTTTTTATCTTTGATTTTGGTTAATAGCTTGCTTAATTTTAAGAAATTAATTTTTTTATAATGGAGTTCAATTAAAACAGCAAACTTTTGCTTAAATTCCTTAATTTTAATAATATCATCTAAGTTAGCATAAATCTTTTCCACCCCTTCGGTAAAACTTTCTAAGGCTAGTGAAAAGATTGCATATTGATTTAAACGTTCATAATAATTAGGATCTAAATAATTATTAATATCTTTTAAATCATTTTTATACAAGGTGTAATTTTGGGTTTTTTCCTCTTCAATTAACTGACGATATTCCCGGATTTTATCAAAATAATAATCCATTTCATCATTACTAATTTTTTGTTTTTCACTAACTACCGTATTTAATGAACTATCAATAGCAGCTTTGATTTGGGAAAAAACAAAACTTTTGTTATTCATATCATCAATAAATAAACAATATTTTTGGAATTTTTTCATGTTATTATAAACAACTTCTAAAGCTGTTTTTTTCTCGGCACATAATAAAACATTATCACCCCGGTAAATATCATTAACAATTAGGTTAGTAATTGTTTGTGATTTTCCCGTTCCGGGGGGCCCTTCAATAATTAAATTTGAATTCATTGCTTTTTTAATTGCTAGTTTTTGATAAAAATCTAACTCACTAATTGCAATGACATCTTGTTCCCGAAAACTTTTTTCAAATTCAATCCGTTTTTCTTTTGAATCTTCATATTCATTTAAAATTTGAAAAAATAAATCATTTAATTCCCCTAAATTAGTATTCTCTAAAATTTTATTATAATCACTAAATAAGGCAGTATTAGTTGTTTTATAAATTCCAATAAAAGCAGCACATAAAATAGCACTTTCATTAAAATTATATTTATTTTTTAACTCACTAGTTGCTTGTTCTTTATTATAGGCTTTTAATGGTAATGAAAAATTGGTAATAATGCTTGTTTGGCTCACAACAGTGGGATTATTATTTTTAAAAGTAAGCCCAATCTCGCTTAGTTCTGTGAGTGCTTTTTCAATTTTATTAATATCCTCTTCGTCGTCAAGCGGATCAAAATTAACTAAATCTAAATTAATTTTGCGGGCTGCTAACTGACGAAGTTTAATCATTGGATTAATAATAACGTTGGTTGTTTCAATTCTTAATGTCATTTCTCGCTTAACCTTATCATTATTATCAACCACAATTGGTCATAATAATAATGGCCCCCGAAAAACTTCTTCTGTTTCTAAGAATCCTTCAATATATGGATAACCAAGATAAAAAACATTGTTCCCCTTTTCGGATAATTCATTTTCAGAATCTTTAACAATAATTTTTAAGTTATCAAATTGTTCAGCAAAATATGAATTTAGAAACTTAATTGTTTTATTAACTAAATCCTCAGGATTATCCTTATTTTTCCGTTTGTAAAATTTAATAATTTCTTCAAAAATTGGTTTTACTTTAAAAATATTTGATTTGGTTGATAATTCCCGATATTTATGCATAAAAACTTTATCATCTTCAGAAGAGTATAAAACTTTTAAATGCAAGTCAATGTTTGGAATACTATAAGCGTTTATCTCTTTTAGTTTGAGTGCTGATCCGGTTAAAAAATTTTGAAATTCTTGTTGCGGTTCAGCAAAATTAGTAAACAATAATTGGTATAAATCAATGATACTACGGTTGGTAGTGGTACTATTTTTTGTAAAAAATAAGTTCCCAATGGCTTTTTGACGTAAAAATCGATTTTGATATTGTTTTAAACTAGTATAAAGCTTTTTTTCTTCCATATTCCTTTCTCCTTTGCTCTCCTCGATATGGTGTTTATCATTATAACAAGCAACAAATAATATCACAATTTTGGTAAAACTTGACAAAATCACGACTATTAAAAACCCTATATTTCTATTGGCTAATTTCCTAACTAACTTAAAAAATCTGAAAAGAAAATTAGCAATTCCTTTTCAGATTTCACCCAAAAAACAGGTTTTTTTTAACTAATTAAGCTAAATTCTGCCGTTAATATGTCAGAATCCACCATTTTTAAATATTTTCCAATTCCAATAAAATCATATAACTTTAATTTAAGGTTGGGATATGGATGGTTAATTTTATTTTGTAAAAATAAGTACTTAGTAATATTAGGATTTTGAATATCCTTTACTAATTTATTATTAATTTTCATTTGTTCAGGTAATGACCACCAATATTCTTTGGTGTTGGGATCATACTTAGTTAATTTCCCATAATTAATAACTTCGGTATCGGCTAAAATAACTAGTTTAGTTTCATCAAAAGTTAAGTGTCCAGCTTGAAAAGCAATAATCCGTAACGGTTTTGATGGAATAAAATTTGTTCTTTCAATAATACATAACGCTTGACGAACAGTAAAAGTTCAATTGCCATGTAATAAAGAATCTTGGTGCTCAGCTTCACTGGCAATTAATACTTCATGGTCAAGTTTATATTTTAAAATTAATAATAATTCATTAACAATTAACTGGTTATGCTCAATAAAATAATCAATTAAATCTTCAATTTCTTGGTAATTGGGAAAAATTCCTTCATAGGCATTCATACTAGTTACTTCATATAGGAGCGAACACATCAAAAGATTATCATAGCAATGTTGATATTGGTTTGGTGGTAAGCTTCGTTTCAAGCGATGATAAAAATATCAAACAATATCATAGCTATTTAAAAATAAAAATTGTTTAAAAATATTTTTATTTCGCTGGTGGTCATTTTCATTTTTATTATATAAAGTAATATTTTGTGCGACTTTTAAATAAAAATCATTCAAAATATTATAAAAATCTAATAAGGACATTTCATAGGTCTCTAAAATTTTATATAGTCCTTCGGGTCCATATTTTTGGTAGAACTCCCGAACTTGTAAACGAATGCGATGTTTATCATCATATCATTGTCTTAAATTTCGTAAAATAATTTCTTGACTGCGTTTTTCTAACGTAATTGTACAACCATATGGCAGTCCTTGGTTTTCACTAATCATTTTACGAGAAGTTAAATTATGAGCAAATAAATTTTTAATACCTAGTGTTAAATCATATTTTTTATCAACATTAGTAATTAAATCATAAACTTCCAAGCGACTTTTATGATCAGTTTTTCGGAGTCCTCGCCCCAATTGTTGTAAATAGATCGTTTTCGAATTTGTAGGACGTAGCATAATAATAGTATCAATTTCCGGAACATCAATTCCTTCATTAAACATGTTGACAACACATAAATAATTAATTCGTAGTTTTTTAAAATCATTTAAGATTGCTGTACGGCTACTATTAACTTCGGAAGTTAAGTAACTTGCTTTTAGTCCTTTCATTGTTAAAAATTCAGCAACAATTCTAGCATGCTCGGTGGTAATACAAAAAATAACACACATTGGTTTGGCATAGTGACCAAGATATTTATTAATCATTTGATATAACAGTTCATTACGACTCGTTGTATTTAACTTTTGAAATAAAGCATCATCATTATTTAAATCGACTCCTGTCAAATCAGAAGTTGTATCATCAATACAATAATAATCAAACGGACATAATAACCGCTGGTTAACAGCATCCCATAGTCGTAACTCACTAGCAAACTCGTTATCAAAATATTTTAAAATTGTTTTACCATCAGTCCGTTCTGGCGTGGCGGTTAACCCTAATAATTGTTTTGGTTTAAAATAATTAAATACCCGGTCAAAAGTTTTTGCAGCAATATGATGTGCTTCATCAAAAATAATAATATCAAAATGGTGCGGGTCAAAATCAAACAAGCGGTTATGAATTGTTTGAATTGTGGCAAATAAATAGTTATTATTTTGGGAAGTTACCTGGTCATATAAAACTTCCCCAAAACTTTTATCCCTTAATACGCTTTGAAAAGTTAACAAGGCCTGATCAACAATTTCTTTTTGATGGGCTAAAAATAATATTGTTGGTTTAACATTGTTATTTTCTTTAATTTGATTTTGATAATCAAAAGCACTAACCACCGTTTTGCCAGTTCCGGTTGCCATAATAATTAGATGTTTATTTTTCCCTTGTTTCCGGCGACTTTTTAACTTATTAACAATTTCTTTTTGAAAATCATATAAGTATTTTCTTGTTGTTAAAAATTCAGTTGTTTGGTTAAACTGGTTATTAATAATTTCTTCTTGAGCTAAGTGAATACGATTTAATAAATCAGTTCGCTCCGTTGGATTATTAAAATTAACCAAACGGTCACTTCAAATTGTTTCATATTCCGTTAATAGTTGTTCATATAACTGGGGATTGGCAAATTCATTAACCTTAATATTTCATTCCCGACCGCGGACCATTCCCCGATATGTTAGATTAGAAGATCCGATAATAGCAGTTCCAAAACCTGATTTTCGACGAAAAATCGAAGCTTTAATATGAATGCGTTCACTTCGTTTTTCTAAATTATCTTCAACTCTAATCTCAAAATTATCATAAGTAGTAACAAGGCGCGTTAACTCTTCCAAGTTAACAAAGGCTGCCATATTATCAAAAGTAGTGGTAATTAACCGGATCTTGGTTTGACATTTATTAGCAATTGCAATTGAAGCTTCAATTTTATTTAATATTGCTTTGGAAATAAACGGAAAAATAAAATCAACTTCATCAGCTGTTCGGATTTCTTTGTTAAGTTCATTAATTAATTCCTGCGCATTTTGATTCGTAAAAAGATGGTTATCGGTTAACCGAATTGTATTATGATATTCACTTGGATTATCATCATGAATTTTTAATAAAATTTGTGGTAATAATTGTTCTTCCCCATTAGTTTTACTAATTAAACTATTTAAAAATGCTAATTTTTCTTCTAATGTTGGATAACTTTTTAATTTTGTTAATAAAAAATTATTATTAAATTGTTGTGCTAAATAATGGTCCCAGTCTTTAATATAATCTTTTTCGTGGGTTAATTCTTTGACAACATAATTGTCTTCAATTTGGTCATTAAGTTTTAACAACAGATCATAAAACCCTTTTTGTTTCATTTTTTTCACCTTACTATATAATTATTGCTTTAGTTGGATAAGTAGTTTTCTATTTATATTATATCTAGTTTTTAACAGTTATAAAAATATTACAAAATTTCTTTAATTTTTTTATTCCTACCTAAAATTAGCCTACCAACGATTAAGCAAAATTCTAAAATAATTACAAAAATTATCTACGAAAGCAAAATAATTATAGTTAATTATTGAAATTTTTTAGTATAATATGCTAGTGTTAGAACTTTAATGTATAAAAGGAGGAATGAGCAAATGGATATCGCAGCAGATAAAAAACATCGTAACTTTTATCTAACGGCTTTACTAATGATGATTCCCATGACTGTGCAAGGGTTAATGGATAACTTTATTAGTCTATTCAATACTTTTATTTGTGGGCAATTTCAAAATGGAACCTATTCATCCGATGATATTGTAGCGGGGATTGGTTCACAAACAAATGTTTTTGAAATTGTTTGATATGGTTTAATTGGTCTCGTTATTGCGGGGAACGTTTATACATCCCAATATTATGGGGCTAAAGATTTTGCAAAGGTTCGCGAAACAATGAATACGAAACTTTGCTATATGGTGGGATTTGCCCTAATTTCATTAATTATTGTTGAATCAGCAACTCCAAATATAATTAGTGCAATTATTGGGGGAGAAAATGCCGCCGGGGGAGCAGATAATGCTATTCATATTGGTGTTCAATATACAAGAATTGCCGCCATTTCTTATCCATTGTTAGCGATTAGTTATTGTTTTGCAATGACTATGAATGCGCTTGGAAAAATTAAAATTACCTTATTAGCTTCATTAGTTGGGATTTTAATTAACTTACTTGTTTCATGTTCATTTGGTTTTATTGGTGATCACGATACAATGTTTAAAGTTGATGGTCTTGCAGTCGGAGTTATCTTGTCATGGTTTGGTTCAACAATGGTATATGTAATTTACTTTTTAGTAACAAAACCAATTTTTCGTCCATATTTTAATATTTTCTATATTACAAAAGATATGCACAAAAAAATGATTAAAACTTCAATTCCCAATGTTGCTAACCAACTAATGTTAGGATTTGCGTTAGTAATTCAAATTGCGATCTTTGCTCGGAACGGAGGACCACAAGCAATTGCCGCTTTACAAATTGTCTTAACAATTTTCACCCTACTCTTCTCGATTTTCCGTCCGTTAACCGGATTAACGGCTTTCTTTGTTGGAAAAGAATTAGGAGCCAATAATACTAAACAAGCCAAAGAAAATGCCTGACGAATAATCTTCCTCGTCTTTATCGTTTCATTTATAATTGCCTTGTTATTCTTATCAATGAGTTGGTGGGTACCACAAACTTTATATCCAAACCTAAGTGACTATACAAAATCACTGGCTTCTTGGTACTTATATTTTGCCCCTATCTCATTCTTATGTACGGCCTTAATTCAGCTTCTATCCCTAATCTTAGGAGTTGGAGGTTACCAATTATATGCTTCAATTGCCAATATTATTATGTTATGGATGTTGGATGTCCTAGTCGTCTTCTTATTATTTAAATATACTAGTTTAACAATTCATTATGTTTTAATGATTGGATGTTTATTAAAACTAATTGAGCTAGCCGTCATCTTTACAATGTTCTTATTAATTCCATGAAACCGGAATTTGGTTGTCCACGAAGAATCATATGCACCTTCACACGCGACCCCTGGACAAAAATTATACCATCAACGCCGAATGAAGAAAAAACAAACCCCAAATAATCCAAACCAACCTTCATCGGGAAATTAAAAGAGTTTAATTATCAATTAAACTCTTTTTTGTTCTTAACGTTTCATACTATAATTATAATTATGATGTTTAATGTTCTCACCATGTTCTGGACTAAGCTTTGCCCCGGCAAAACTAGTTTGGTTATTATTTTTTTTACTAAAAACAAATTTATGTTTTGATTTAATACACTCTGAGTTTAAACAATGTAGTTTATATTCACAAGGTTTTGAACGACAAAAAAATAAACCATTCCCACAATTTTGACAACTTAACTCTGTTTTTTGTGACTCTTGAATTGCTCTACATTTTTCACAATTATCGCGATGTTTTTCACAGCCTACTAAAACGCTATCGTGCATCGCAATGCGGCCTTTTCCTTCATTACTTGGCATTTAAGTTTCCTCCTTACTTATTCATTTGAATAAATAAAACTCATCCAGAATATCACTTACCTATTTTGACAATACTAATTTAATAATAAACAATACTAAATTCTATATTTAATTATAAATATATTATTAGGACTAGAAGATAACCATCAGTATTAAATAGAAAAGAGTCAAATCGGATAAATTTATTGATTAAATAATAATTTTTCTTTTCTAATTTAATAATGCTTAAGTAGGAAAAATACTTAAGCACTATTAAAACCATTATATATAATTATTTAAGTTTTCTTTGCTAATGATTATTAACATTTTTAGACACGAAAAATGTAAAAAATTCATATAAAAAATGATAATAATAAATATTATCATTTTTTAAGTTATTTTTTTGCTTTTTTAGCTTCGACTTTCAAAACATTTTCTTTAATTTCATTAATTTCTTCGACACTCGTAATTTCATTAAATAAATGATACAACATATAATTTCGTTCCTTTGGATTAGTAAAATGTTGTTCAAAGAATTTAGCAGTGTCATCAACAATTGTCATTAGGGTTAATGCTTCATCATTGCTAATTTTTTCAGCTCCTAATGGTCCTTTCACAAGGGGTGGTAATTGGGAAACAAAAGTATAATCTTCTAACGCCCCCTCTTTTTGTGAATAATAGAAAATTCGGAATGAGGCCACTTTGCCAGCAATTGTTTTCACCGCATTGCGAACAGCTGTCACTTTTGTTGATAACATGTTTTTGATCGCCACTGCAATAATAACCGTAATTGTTCCAATTGGGAAAATAATTTGAATAATTAAGTCTAAATCAACACCAAATTTATCAGCAAAGATTGACTTAATTAAGGTATAAATATTTTGAATTAGTAAAACGGTTACAAAGAACGCAAAATTAGTTGCGGTTCACCATTTATGGGGCACTAAAACTTCTGTTTTTTTGCCAACAACATATCATAAGAAGTATGAAACTAAGACTAGCACAATTCCATAAGCTAATGATATTAAGGTTGTTAAAAAGTTGAAGAAACTAAAGACAATTGTTAAGCTAGTAACAAAATTTAAATAAATTCTAGTGTTAAAAATCACATAATCATTTGGGAAAGTTGTTATTAAATTATAACGTCATTCAAAAGCACGGCGTTTATATAATTTAATAATAATTGTAATATAAAAACATAAACCGATCAACGCAATTACCGCAGTAATAAAAATATAAGAATAAGCCATGTTAATATTAACAGTGCGTTGATCTCAGGCTTTTGCCCAGTCAGTAACATCGTTATTTCCTTTGCCAAAGAAATTAAACGACATTAGGGAAAAATCAATTAATGGGTAAGAAATTGACATTAACTGATGATAGCGCTCCTGAATTTCAGCATCGGTTAAGGTACCGGTTTTAATTTCAGTTAAAATTTGGTTTACATTATTTTTTTCATTAATATCTGTCCGCTCTTTTAAAAATAAAACTAACATTACAATCAAAACGGCGGTAAAGATTGCTCAGAAAATTAATAAAAATAAATATTGTCCACCAACAAAAGTACTTTTCTTTTTCTTGGTTTTAAAATTAGCATTCTCCATAAAACACCTTTTTCTATTTTTCATAGTTTTCATCATTATTTTTAAAATCGATGAAGGGCAATTAAACAACAACCAATAGTTGTGCTTATACTTAATATACTAATGGAAAATTATATAATTTGCAATAAATTATTAATTAAATTTTGTGGAAACCCCCCACATTTAAGAATTTAGCTCATACCGTTAATAAAATTATAGCATAAATTACTATTTTCAAAATTTATTTTAAGATTACATTATATAATCAATTAATTTTCGAGCTATTAAATCAGAATTTGAAGGTATATAATATGTTTTAATAATTACACATATTCGTAAAACAAAAGGATATAAAATAGTAATCATTAACCCAATATTATTTGGTAAATAAATAGCAGAATAATTATGTCCTCATTGATTTCTAATATCTTTTAGAAATTTCCATAAAGTTGAAGAATAAATATTTTTAATTAATTCAACAAATTCAGCTAATAATTCATTATCAACATATTTTTTAGAAAATGGTAAAAAATGTGGATCAAAATATAATTTATGACCATTTAATTTATAATCTTTTTTTATTTCTAGTAAAATATCATCATAATTATCTTCTTGTGATAAACTAAAATTTAAAAGCGTAGTTATTTTATCTAATGTAGAAAACAAATAAAGAAAATTTGCCATTTGTTTATGATAATAAAAACTTTTCATAAATTCTCTATAGAAAGGATTTAAGATATCTCTATCTACTCTTGATAAATCAATAAAATAATTTATTATTTGTTCTATTTCATAAAATAAATCCCCCCAAATTCTAACCTCTCCTTCTTCATTGGCAGCTAGAATTTGTAAATAATCATCAGTCATTTTTGATATATTTTCAAGAATACTTTCAATTTCTTCAGGATTTGATGCAAAACCTAAACTTGGTATATTAGTTTTTTTTGAGTCATTTTTAAAAATATTTTGTATTTGTTTTGGAATTTCTTCTAATAAAATTGCATCTCATTTTTTAAGTTCATTAAGAGCAATTGCTCTAATTTTTTGTCATCTTTTTTTCATACTGTCATTATATCAAAAATTACTTAAATAATTTAAATCTAAAATAACTAAAACAACATTCAGCTGCATTAATCATATCTAACTTGTTTATACCAGGTTTTTCATCTCGAATATTAGTTTTTTCATTATTAATACAATTAAATAATTCTTGATATAAATAACCATTCTTTTTTACTAATATTTCTTTATCATTAAACGTTTTATAAACATCTAAATTATTACTAAAATAAATTTTTCCTTCGGCTAATAATCTTTTTCATTTATACTGTCGATCTTGTACACTTCATCCTTTTACACCCGTAACTAAAATAGTAGAAAATCTTGTAATATCTAAATCTATATTTTTTCAATCATTATTTTCAAGTAATGTTTTTCTAACAAAATGGCCAACTGTACGAGCATCATGTCCAATACGATAACTAAAGTCTTCTTTTAAGTTATGATAAATTTGTGATCAACTATTAATTTTATTAACCATACTATCAACTTTTTCAGTCATATCCTTAAATTCTGTACTTGATATTGATTGTTCTTCAAGAATATAAATTCCTTCAACAAATTCTTCCTTGTCAAATTCAAATCCTATTAAAATTTGAGTAGCATCATCTTGCCCTTTGATACTATCAGCATAATCAGCACCAATCTTAATTTTAGTAAATCAATATTTATTCATATCTTTTCAAAAAAATCTTTTGGATTAAAAAATTTTGCACCAGTAATTAAATCTTTTTTATAGCTATAACGTTCAGCATTAAATTGTCTTTCTCCTCCACGAAATAATGAATCATATACTTCTGGTTTATTTTCATTTAATCAATTTCCTAAATCAAATACTCTTTGACTAAGATTTTTATTATTTACTTTAGTAGTGCCTCTGACAACTGTCACACCAATATTGTTCATAAAAGTTTGATCATTAAAATATGATATATCATTGTTGTCTAATTCTTTTTGGACTTCATCTGTTAAAGGAAAAATCGATTGAACATGTATGGTACCTTACATTATTAATTAAATTTTTTATAAAATTAAATCTGAATTTTAATATTTAAAATTAGCGTTATTCGCTTAATATCAGCATAAATGGTTGTTTAGTAATAAAATGATACGCAAATAAATAGATTAAACTAAGTATTGCCAAAAATACCAGACTTGCTAAAACTAAATCTAAATAAGGAATAGTTGTTAAAAATAAAGTATGAGAAATTTTAAATAATAATTTAAACAATCCTTCAACAAGATAAAAACTAATAAGAATATTTATAATTAAAAAAAATATGAAAAATATTAAATAAGGTAGCATAAAATAAGAACTAATTTTATGATTATTATAACCTAAAATTTTTAAATTAATAATTAAATATTTATTTTCATCAAAAATAAGAAATACTAAAAGAAATAAAACTGCTATCGCAATTATATAAAATAAAATACTTAACATCTTGATGGTTTTTAATAAAGTTGTTAACAAATCGGTCTTATTTCCGTAAGGAGGGAAATTATTCATCACATAATTTGGATATTCACCAATTAAATTGTATGAACTATAATCATCATATTTTTGATTACTACTATAAAATGCAATATTTTTTAAGACTTCTAAACCTTGTGTGGAAAAACTACCGGTTGCTAAATTTTCTATACTACTTATTGTAATTTTTGTAGCTGGATAAACTTGATGATATTGATAAAGTAAATAATGATAAAAAGAAGCAGCATCAATAAAAACAGCATTATCAACATAATCATAATAATTAACTCCGACTACTCGAAGACTTAATTTATTCCATAGAAAAGTACCAATTAAATTATCATTTTGAATGCTAGCTGGTATAATATCACCATATTTAACATTTAAAATTTTCGCTATTTGCATTGGTAAAATAACATTTACAAAATCATTTGACTGTTCTTTTAGCTCCTTTAATGCATCAGTTTTCCAAATATTTTGATAATAAATTCAATTATCCATACTATCTGCAAAAAAACCTTCAAATCGAAAGTTAGTAGGCACGGAAAGATTATCCATTTCTCAGAAACCACCCACATCATTATATAAAACTGTTTTGGATGGCTCATAAAGTTTAAAGCCAAAAGTTAAAAATGGATATTCTTGTGAAGCATTTCATTTAGGAAGAGCTAAATCAAATAGTAAGGATAGATTAGGATTCAAATCTTTAATAATTGCTAAAATACCTGGAGTATTTGCCCATTCTTTTACTTGGTCAGGTGTTAAAAAATAATGATATAAATTTTTATTATTTAAAAAATCATTTAAGGTGGCTTGATAATATATTATATTAATATTTTTTTGAAAAGTTTGATAACTAACCCAATAAATTTGTTCCTTCTCATCATAGTCCAAATTATTAGCTAAAGATTTAAACAAATTATCATTATTTTGTTTTACTCCTGAAAAAACACTTTTAATTTTTTCTGTTTTAAATTTCATATTACTAATAGTTTTTGAATAATTATAACTACTCATTATAAAAAAAGAACTAAAAGTAATTAAAGTTACTAAAAAGAAAATTAAAAAATTGGCTAGTGATTTTTTTCAGTTAGTTTGAAAAAAAGAAAGTATTAATTTTAAATCATAATTCTTTATTAAACTTATCCCTTTTCTAGTTTTTAATAAGGTTGTTGAAACTTTAAAAGGTTTTAATAATTCTAACGGTGGTTGGGTTAGAAAATACATTGTTAAAAAATAAGTTGTTAAAAATAATACTACTGGAAAAATTACCCCTAAAATTATTAAGGATCACTTATCAAAAATAACAAAACTATTAGGAATAAAAATAATGTTGCTAATTTCTTTTGTTAAAACATACTGAAGAAAAAAAGAAAAGCCATAGCCAATAAAAACTGCTAATACTAGAAATATTAAATAGATAATACTAACCGTTAAATATAATAACTTCTTTTTTAATCCTAAACTAATTAAAATTCCAAAAACATTTTTTTGAGCATTTAACTCTTTTTTAATAAAAATAATTGTTAAAATTAAACTGAAAATTATAACAACAATACCAAAATTCAAAAAGATACTAACTTGCGAATTTGCCAATTTAAATAAGGGGTTGTTATTTAAAGCATTTATTTAATTTGAAAATTGTAAGGCATCATAATTAAGCGCATAATCACGAATAAAATTACTTAAAGTGTTTTTAAGAATACTTGCGGGGCCATCCATTTGAATAAAATAACCTATATATTTATAATTATTATCTCCTCAAAAACTTCTATTAAGTCAAAGATTATTATTAAATTCACTATATTTTAAATACATATGGGGAATTGAACGGTAGGTTGGATTTCAACTAGATGCCTGATATCACTCATGAGTATATCCAAATCCTACAATATTATATTTTTTATTATTAATAAAAACTTCCTGAGCTAATTGAAAATCAGGATTATCATTAGGAGTTACCACAATTTCACCCAGAGCTTCAGGTATTCTTCCTTTTTGCATTATTATGTTAGAAGATAAAACTTGATTATTTAGGGCTTTTCAATCCTTATCGTTAAAATATGAATAAATTAAAGTATGATATAGTTTATTATTACTAGTTATTTTCTCATTCACAATTTGATTGCTAATTGATAATGTAAAGTTGTTGTTCTCTAAGTTAGTTATTAATGTATGATTTAATAATCAAGCAATAAAGTCATAATTTCAATTAGCAATTTCCTCCTGATGATAGATTGTTTTAATTGGTTGTGCTTCCATAATTGCTGCTTTTTCCTTGGATGTTAATACATATGAAGAAACATAAAAGTGTTCTTTAATATCATCAAAAGCTTTATCTGTAAGTTTATAAGCACGCCAGTCTTTATCAACAAAAGTAAAGGAATATTTAAAAATATTACTATTTTTAAGAGAATTAAAAATACTATTAATATTTTTGCTAGTTGATAAAGAACCACCAATTAAAAACGCAGATAGAACTAACATTATAAAAATAGCAACAAAATTAATTCACTTTTTATTAACTATAAAAAATTGGTTTTTCAATAATTTTTTTAGCATTATGTTTCTCCTCTTAACATTCAAATATCAAATTAATATTATCATTTATAAATTAAAAAGCAAAAGAATAATTTTGCCATAAAATCTTCAATATTTTTTTAAACTAAGTTAAATTATATATTAAAAAAGTATTGCAGGTTCTGCAATACTTTTAAAATAAATAATCCCTTATTATGCTTGTCAGCGCATTTTTCAACTAGCAATTCCGATATAAGTTGCTAATAATCCTAACGATACTGCTAAATAAATTGCGAAAGTAGTGGTGAAACTAAAGTTTCCTTTTCAAGCTGCTAAGAACGGATCTAAACAATATTTAAAAGGATTAATATATGTAACATATTTTAATACATTACTGTTTAAAATTAATTCAGCTGGCATAAATGAACCACTTAAAAAGGCAATTGGCATGTAAATAACATTTGAGACTGCGACAAAAGCAGTAGTTGATTTGAAAACTGATGCTAGCATCATTCCTAATCCAATTGAAGAAACAAAAATAATTAAGGCAAATGGAATTGCGGGACCAACATTATAAGGAATGGCTACTTTGTCTCAGCCAAATGAACCACCAAAGAAAATCCCTGCTCATAATAATGTTCAAAAGAATGCTAAGATAATGAAAGCAAACCCAACCGCAATAACTGCTAGAACAAAGAAAATTGGTTTAATATTAGTTGCCCCAATTCTTTTCATTAAAACACTATTTTTAAATTCCAAAATTGTTTGGGGAATAATAAAAATTCCAACCGACATTGTTTGCGTAACCGCAATTGATCCCACCAAAGTATGAACAGGATTATTGCCCGGGCTAACTTGTCCTTTAAAGGCAAAACCTTCTAAAAATAAAATGACAATTGGAAAGGCAAATAAGAAAAAGGGCACAAAAAATCCTTTATAATAATACTTTAGCATTAAGAGAATTAATGGTCGGTTTTTCCCATAATTACGCCCATCACTAATTCATTTATCAACTAAATTAGCTTTTTGCTTTTTAGCTTTTGCTTGCTTATCAGCAGCTTTTTTAGTGTCTGCTTCGTATTGTTTTTGCAAATCTCCTTTTTTATTAAGTTCAAACATTTTCCAAGTATAAGCATGGACTGAACCATATTTTGCAACAATGTCTTTGACACTTCCCGCGTCTTTAATTTCACCATTGTGCACGTAAATATATTTTTCACAAAAATCTTCAACTTCACTCATCATATGAGTAACTAAAAACATTGCTTTACCTTTATCAACAATATTTTCTTTTAAAAATTGAAAAATTTCGGCACGAACTTCAATATCTAATCCGGTTGAAACTTCATCTAAAATAACTAAATCAGGATCATGAATCACCGCTAATAAAATATTTAAGCGTTGTTGTTGACCACCTGATAAACCTTCAATAAATTTATTTTCCATTCCTAAGATTTGATAAGTTTTTAAAAGTTCGCGTAATTCATTTTCGGTCATTTTGATGTTAAAAGTATGTAAATAATACTTAATCATATCAATTACTGAAATTCCAATTGGATATTTGGAATCTTGAAATTGTAACCCAATTGTTAAATTTTCTTGTTTAATAACTTCTCCCTTAGTTGGTTTACGAATTCCACCAATGATTTCACTCATTGTTGATTTTCCACTTCCGTTGGCGCCAATAACACCAATCCGATCACCAGGGTTAATTACTAAATTAACACCATTAAGAGCCATTTTATTTTTATATTGTTTATAAACATTTTTTAACTCTACTAATGGTTTATCGCTATCAATTTGTTTTTTATTTTCTTTTATTGTATCCATTGTAATCCCTCTGATATCATTATTTTTTTCTTGTGTTATTCACAAGTATTAAAATTATATCAAAAAAAAAAAAAAAAGATGTTAAGATATTTTAACTATCATTTTAAAAACAATAACCTTTCATTAAGATGAAATTATTACTATTTATAATTTTTTTAATTTAATAATTTATTTTAATTTAATTTCTTTTTTATTTATTATGAAAGTTATTGTTTTTATAACTAATTTAACATATGATATTACCCATATGGGAAAAATTAATATTAACATATTATTTTTATTACCTATAACTAGTATATACTTTATAAAATTTGAATCATTTCCCAATTGTTGCGAGCGGAGGATGCCAAATGAAAAAGTTATTAGCTATTTTAGGGAGTTTAAATATTATTTTAACTAGTAGTTTTAATGTTACTAGTTGTGATATTTTTATAAAATAATACCCCCGAACAAGCAATTGATGCTGATATTGCCAATGCGGTTGCTTTTTTAATTGGCGATTGTTATTTACATTTTACCCAACCAAATGGTCAAATTACTCCTAGTGATATTAATAGTCAATTAAAATTACATATCCCTCATATTGTCCATGTGCAAAATAAAGTAATTAGCCAATATAATCCCCATCTTGTAACTTTTGATTTTTTAGGAAAAGATATTCCCCCACTTGCAGATATCATTAATCATCAAAATAATTCTTTAAAAGTAACAATTAAATATAACCAGGTAGCAGCTAAATATCAAATTTTAGTGTTTTTAACAGTCATTTTCTAGAATTATTTATTTTCATTTTAATGAAATTATTTATTTTTTGTCCTTAAAAATAAGGGTAAAAAATTAAAAAATAGTATTTAATTTCATTATTATGAAAAAATAGAGAAAAAACTATTGATTTCTTAATGTAAATAAACTAAAATGATAATTAGGAAAGAAAGATATAAGTAATAACTAAATAAAACACCAAAAATACTTTAAAATGTTTTTTTAGTTTTTATATTTAATTCTCTTTTCCACCATATTGAATATTTATTAGAGAAAAAACAAGGAAGGTATTTATTCATGAAAAAATTATTAGCGATTTTAGGAGCTCTAGGTTTAACAGCAACCGGAGCAAGTTCTGTTGTAGCCTGCAACAATAATAAAAAAGAAGATACAAATGACTTAACAAAATCATTTGAAAGTTTATATAAAGCTGATGCTTTTGATGATACAGCATTAGCTAAATGAGGCCTTACAAAAAATAATGATAAATATGATTTTACAGCAAACACTTTAGATGAATCAACTGTAACAAGTACTGTAACTTTAAAAGATGGTGCTGTTGTTAAACAATTAGTAAAAAATTTACCAGCAACCCCAGCAGCCGAAAATGATATTGTCGCTCAATATGCAGCTGAAGATCAATCAGGAATTACTCCAACTAATAAAACAATTACTCTTTCAATTAAACTAACTGAATTTAAAGCAGTTAAAAAAGAAAATGTTCTTAGTTGAGAAGATACAAAAGTAACAATGACTGTTACAATTCAAATTTCATTAGAAGCACAACAACAAGATATTAGTAAATTACAAGTACAAGTGCCAGATCAACAAGTAGGAGATCCAGCTAGTGTTACAAGTGGAGAAGCAACTACTGCTCAAGACGCAGTTAAAACAGCGGTTGCCAAAGCAATTAAAGCAGTAAGCCCAAGTGCAGTAATTACTACTGACTATACAATTGAAGGACTTGATAATATCAAAGCCGAAGATTTATCAGGAGGTGTTAAATTAAAAGTTCAAGCAGTTAATGGTTCAAAATTATTAATTGGAACATCACCTGAGTTTACAGTTAAATTTGTAAAAAAATCAGACCAAAAAACAGATATTTCTGGTGTAACAGTGGCAAACATTACCCAAACAGTAGCAGATAATACTAATATTACTGGTACTGAAGCTACAGCTGCTACTGATGAAATTAAAGCTAAAGTACAAGAAGCATTAGATGCAACAGTTCCAGGAACAGTTTTAAATACTGACTATACAATTGATGGCATGGATAAAATTGTTGCAAATGCTGATGTTTCTACACCAGTTAATTTAACAATTAAATCACAAGCTGCTTCAACAAAAATTACTGGAGATTCAAGAACTTTCACAATTACTTTCAATAATGCTGCGCCAACAAAAAAAGATATTTCAGGACTTACAATTACTGTTGATGCTCAAACAGTAGCAGATAATACTAACATTACTGCTGAGGAAGCTAATACCGCAGTTAATGCAATTAAAGCAGCAGTGCAAGCCAAAATTGATGCTGAAGTTTCAGGAACAGCTCTAGATACTGATTACACAATTGATGGATTAGATCAAATTGTTGCAAATGCTGATGTTTCTGCACCAGTGCAATTAACAGTTAAATCACAAGCTGCTTCAACAAAAATTACTGGTGATACTCAACCATTTACAGTAACTTTTAATAATAAATAAAACTTTACAAAATAAAAAAAATGGGAGATAATCCCATTTTTTTTATTTTATAAAATTTCAATTAAACTGGCAATAAAATTATTAATATTATCTCAAGTATCAGTTTTAACATCTAAGAATAAATTAGTTCCCCCACCTGTTAAATGATATTGTTCTTTTAAATTATTAAAAAGATCACGTAAATTAATGTGGTCTTTTAATTGTTCATTAATAAATAATAATAAATTTGGCGCTAATCCTCTATTATAATAAGCAAGAATTGTATTAGTTTCTGCTTTTGCTAAATTAATTAAGCGTGGACGAATTAACTGGTTCGAAATCATCGTGTTATCTAAATAATATTCATTAAAAGAAATCTTCTTCGGAGTTATTTTGGAGATAAGATCTAATTTAATAGTATTTGCAAGCTCTTGCAATTGCTTTTGGTGTTCTTTATCAATTTCTTTTAGATCATCTTTTAGTTGGTTAGTAATTGTTATTAAATCTAATAAGGTTTCATAAGTAGTTGGTAATTTTACCATGGTATGATCAAATTGATAATTTGGTTGCAAGTTCTTAATTTTTGCTAACGTATTAGTAATTAATTCTTGGTAGGAATTAAATTTTTCCGTAAAATACTTTTGTAATTCATCATAATTAGCAGTAGCATAAATAGTAATCCGATTTTCAAATTTAATTTCGAGAATTTCTAAACATTCTAAATCTCCTGTTGCATCAACATGGGTTCCCCCACATAAGTCCTGGGAAACATCACCAAATTTAACCACCCGGACATTATCTTGGTATTTAAAATCACGTGAAATAATCTTTTGGGCTTGGGCTTCTGCTAAAGTCATAAAAATTTCTTGGGATTTAATATTGGCTGTTATCCAAGATTGGAGTAAATCACGAGCTTGTAAAATATTTTCTAGTGTTAAACCCGGGTTCTTGAATAATTCAATATAAAATTTATCTTCACTAATCCCAACTGAACGCTCTTCAATGCCAGATTTAGTCACGGTATCTAAAGCTGATCATAATAAATGTTGGGCCGAATGATTTCTTGTTAATTTTAAACGATGATTAACATCAATAAATTGTTCACATTCATCATTTAGTTTTAATAAGTATTGATGACAATCAACTAAATGTAAATAGCAATTCGGAATAATCTGCTTATTTAAATCATATACCGTAATTTCGTTGCCATTGACAATTAGTTTTCCATAGTCAGAAGGTTGACCCCCACCTAACGCATAAAATACTGTCTGGTCAAAAAGGACAAATCCAACTCCGGTTAACTCAGTTATCTCTTGCCCCTTGCTATCAAATAATGCCTTCACCGTTCCACTTCCTTCAAACTGGTGATAACCATTAAATTTTGTTGCAGCAAAATTATTAGCTAGTTGTTGGTCCGCCAATTGTTTTCATAATTCTTTAATTGTCTTGCTGTCCATCTTCTTACTCTCCTTATTTCTATTTAATATTTTATTATGTTTACACTGATTTTGGTTTAGTTTTTTTTACTTTTTTTGTTTTTACTTTTACATCAATAATTTCATTACTATGGGTTACCGTTGGACTAGTGGGAAATGGCCGGTCGCTGCGGATCTTTTCTTTCCCCGCTAACATGAGAATTCCCCCAATTATTGCAAGAATTGGTCCAATAATTCAGATTCATGACACAAAAATTAACATAATTAAAACGATTCCCCCAGCAATTCGACCCCCAATTCTGCGTTGCATTGCTAACACAAAACATATAATAAAAGCTGTAATTAAAAATACTGAGACAACTAAAGCAGCAACAATCGCCATTGTACTATGCCCCCCAGGAATAGGGACACCTTCTAAACTAAAATCAAGATCATCACTATCAAAAACAACTAATAACAATAATAATAACATTGAAATTAAAAAATTAATAGTTGTTGTGATTAAGCCAATAATTCCCCCCGCTAAGCAAAGTTTACTTACTTGTAAGCGTGAACGTTCTAATTTCGTTTTGACAAATGGTCCTTTATGGTGCACTTTCACATATAACATATTATTAACTCAAATGTAAAAATATTGTAAGGCGACGGCAAGCGTACAAATCATAATAATAGAAGATAATAATAATGGGATTCCACCCGGACCAAAGTAATTTAAAAAGAAATAAGGAAATAAAGTGTGCTCGGGTTTGCCTTCCAGATGGCGATAAGTTCCCCGAATTACAATAATAATTAAATAAGCAACCATATAACTCATAATTAACCATAAAAATGACTTGTGATGTTTTTCATAGGGATAATAATATTCACCCGTTGTTAAAATATAGTTAATAATCATTGTAATTGGCATTACTAAGTGTAAAACAACGGTTGCTACTCATCGATAAGTATTATATTGTTCGGCCTGTCCTTTTTGCGTAAATAAACCTAGTCAAAAAACTAACATCGTAATGGTAATGTAAGTGGTAACTCCTAACCGAATAACAAAATGGGGTTTCGTATTCTTAAATTTTGAATCAAATAAATAAAGGAAAAAATAAAATGCCACCAGGTAATTAGTTTGGGTTGTGAAGAAAGAATAATAATTTGAAATGCGTTCAGTATACGATAACATCCGAAATTGTGGTTGGGGATCATAAGTTGCCAAAGTTACATCCACAATTAAAAATAAACTTAATGCAATTAAGGCCGCTAGCCGAACATAAAAATGGACCTTATCATTTCATTTAAACATTTGTTTTCTCCTTTAACCTAATTATTTATTGCAATTTTGCTAAATTTATTAAGTAGTATAATTATAATCATTTTTTGTAAATTTTTAAATACCCTATTTTTAAAAGGGAACTAATTATAATGAAGATAACTAACAAACCCGCTAAATAAGCATATCAAATTGGATCTGGGGGTGTCAATTGCAACCAGGTACTAATCTTTGGTAAGTATGGTAGGACTAGGACAACTCCTAAAATCATTGCAATCGGAACTACTAATTTTAATGGTGGGGCATCTTTAAAAATATTAATTTTATTTGTTCGCATCATCATAACCATCATCATATGTAAAATAGCCCCTTCGGTAAACATTGTGGTTTGAAATTGGGAAATTAAATGATTATTAGTAACACTTGGTGCTAATGAACTGGCTAAGGCAATTGAACTAAGAATAATCCCACTGACAATAAAGTTTAAAATACTAATAAATGTTACGGAAGGACCATTTCATAAGGCAAAAGAAATTAGTCCTTTTGTGTTTCATCCGCGCGGTTTTTTAATAAAATCAGGATGAACATTGTCAAAAACAACAGCCACTTGGGAAATATCATATAATAAATTTTGGAATAAAATTTGAATTGGGGCCATTGGTGCAAACGCTAACCAGGCTGAAGCAATTACTAAACTTAACATTAACCCAAAATTAGCGGCCACTGTTACTTTAATATATTTAATAATATTTGCAAAGATTCGTCGTCCTTCAATTATCCCATTTTCTAATACTAATAATGATTTTTCTAAGAGAATAATATCTGCCGCTTCTTTCGCAATATCAGTAGCATTCGCAACTGAAATTCCGACATCACTTTTCCGTAATGCAATCGCATCATTAATTCCATCACCTAAGAAACCAACCTTATGTTTTTTCTTTTGTAATAACTCGATAATTCGCGCTTTTTGAAAGGGAGTTAATTTTACAAAAATATTAGTTTTGTTTAATACTTCCATTAACTGCTGATCAGTCATATTATCAATTTCTTCCCCATCTAAAATTCCATTAATTTGAAAACCAATTTGTTGACAAACAGCCAAGGTTACTTGTTGACTATCACCTGTTAAGATTTTTGTTTCTACTCCGTATTTTTTTAATAATTTTAAAGTATTAATGACATCTTTTTTAATTAAATCTTTAAAACATAAAAAACCTAAAAATATTAGCTGTTGTTCAGCGGCTAATGTTAAAGGCTGATCGCCTTCGTAATTTTGATAAGCAAGGGCAATAATCCGCATTCCTTGTTGGTTTAGTTGTAAAGCATTATCTAATAATTTAATTTTAGTATCGCGATCTAGTTTTTTAACAAGCCCTTTGTCAAAATAATATTCAGAAATATTAAGAATTTCTTCAAAAGCACCCTTGGTAATGAGAACTTGCTGCTGAGTTGTTTTTTCTTGCATTAAAACTGACATGCGCCGACGAGTAAAGTCAAACGGTAATTCTCCTTGCAATTGATATTCCAGCGGCAAATTAGTAATAAACCGGCTTTGGGGATAATTAATAATTGCCTCATCAATTTGATTTTTCATTCCAGTTTGAAAATAACTATTTAAAAAAGCATATTTTAAAACCTGGGGACTTTTAATCATTGCATAATTATAATAACGATCTAAAATAATTTTATCTTCGGTAAGAGTTCCCGTTTTATCCGTACATAATACATCAATGGCTCCTAAATTTTGAACCGCATCTAGTTGTTTAATAACAACTTTTTGCTTTGCTAGTTTCTTACTACCCTTTGTTAAGTTAGCAGCCACAATCATTGGTAATGATTCAGGAGTTAACCCCACCGCTACCGACATTGCTAAAACCAGAGCATCTAACCATTCGTGGGTGCGAATCCCATTTAAAACTAAAACAACTGGAACCATCACCAAAATCATTAAAATAATTAAGCGGGTAATTTTTACTAACCCAATATTAAAACTATTAGTAACTTTTGTTGTTTTAATTTCTTGGTTAATTGATCCTAAATAAGTGTTTTTCCCGGTTCCAATCACGACCCCAATCGCGCTCCCGGCACTAACACTAGTTCCCATAAAACAAATATTATTTAAATCAAAAATATTTGCTGCTTGTTCGGAATTATTAGTACTTGTTTTATAAGCTGGAGTTGATTCACCGTTTAATACTGCTTGGTTAACTAAAAAGTTATTAGCATAAATAATTTTAACATCTCCCGGAATAATATCCCCAGTTGATAAATAAATCAAATCACCAACTAATAAATTATCAACCGGAATTTTTATTGACCGGTTGATTAAATCCGCAATCGTTAAACTTGTGATCTGATGAGTACCCAGATCATAATCACGTATTACAGCAGTTGTTTTGGTTACTAAACTAGCCAATTGTTTCGTGGTGCGAAAAGATTTATAGTCTTGGACAATAGAAATAATTGCACTTAAAAACATCATTACCGCAACAATGATCGCACTTGCTAAATCTAAATTATCTTGATAATTACCAATAATATATTTAGTAAGGTTAAAAAGACAAATAAAAATTAATAATAAGTTAAACGGATTAAGAAAAGTAAATATTATTTGTTTAAAAAAATTGAATCCTTTTGTTTTAATAACATTGGAACTTTGGGCTGCCAAAGCAGCAGCGACCGCTGATGATTGATAACCAACCGCTGGAACTGCTAAATTATTTTTTAAATCAACAAGACTAGTGGTATTAGAAAGGTCTTGATAAAAAGTCTTCAGATTATTATCAACAGAATTAGACATTTCTTTCTTGGCGCGCATCTTAACAAGTCCCTTCTAAAATTCTCCTATCTACATAATAACATTAACCAATAATTTTCAAACAAAAAAATAAAAAAAACAAAAGCAATCTTTTGTTTTTTTATTAGCTATTTACTAATAACCCCCTGGTCAAGAGCATCCTGCATTAAAAATGGTTTGTTATGACCAGGTAGAACATGTCACTGCGGTTCTAAATTAGTAATGCGTTTTAACTCCGTAATGAAATATTTATCATTACATAATTTACCAGTATAACCCTCTGATGTTTTATCCGGTAATAAACTAAAACCTGTTGTTACTAAGTTTAAATCTTTAATTCGTAACACTTGGGTTCCGGCGGTATGACCTGGGATATTAAATACTTCAATCTCATAGCCAATTTCATGAACAACACTATCACCTTCCAAGGCCACAAGATTTGTTAATGGATAATTAATTGCTAAGCCAATAAACTCTCCGGTAACATCATCCACCGTTTTTTGGGATAATAATCGTAAATCAATTTTTTGCAGATAAATTTTTAAATCGGGATATTCGCGTAAGACATTATCTAACCCTTCATAGTGATCAATGTGACCATGACCAATAAATAATGCTCGTAAAGTGATATTTTTCTCTTTTAAATAGCGTAGGGCTGCCGATGTCGCATTCGAAGCATCAATCATAATTGCTTCATTATTATCATTAATAATTAGATAAACATTTTGATTATCATAGGTCGAATCAATAAAGTTCTTCATTTTTGCCATTATTACTACCCCTTTTCAACTTTATAAATTTGGATTAAATTCTTCTGTTAAATAAGAACTATCTTCTAAATAAGTAATTGTATCATCAATTAAAAATAGTGATGCGTTAATTGATTCGATACTATCAATCACCTTAGTTTCTTTAATTTTTTCTAAGTTATTCATAAATATTTTTGATAACAAGGCGTGGCCTTCTTCTAAAATAATTAAACTATAACCAAATCATTTGGCAATTCCTAAGCACATCCCTCCTAATACATGGGTGATAAACTCTAGGGTTTTACTATTATCTCGATTTTTATCATAAAATGATAATTTAATAAAGTTTGTTTTAACAACCTCGTTAATAATTGTTACTAAAAAGTTACTAAAATCAGTGGCCGAAACTAAGTCATCCCCATTTTTTAATCTTTCATCATCAACTTTCACAAAGATGTTCATTACTGCTTTATAAAGTGCTTTAAAAGACACCACTTCTTTAAATTCAACATCTGGGAAAAGATCATGGTAACGCTTAAATCCCTCTTTGGTCCCATGGACAGCATATAAATATAAATTTTCAAAGACAGCCTGACTTGGGCGGTATCATTTAAAACGCAAGGTAACTTTAATATTTTCATCCGTATTCAATTGTTTTTGTAACATTCTTTGTGTTAATTCAATAGCTGGGCGATAATTTAGTTTCGCGTCCTTTTTTGCTAAAACTTTAATCACATATGTCTTTTCCATTTGCTAAAAAATCCCCTTTGCTTTATATTCTATATTAAATTATAGCATAAACAAGTGCTGAAAATAATTGATTTCTTAATTATTAAAAAGATATTTATTAATTGCTTTGGCAACCCCATCATGGTCATTACTATCAGTGAGAACATCCGCAATTGCTTTCACATCTTCATCAGCATTCGCAACTGCCACCCCAATTGCAGCTCATTTTAACATTTCAATATCATTATGTTCATTCCCAATTGCCATTACTTGCGAGCGGTCAATATTATATTGTTGACAGATTTGTTGAATTCCCCAAGCTTTGGTAATATTCTTATTAGTAATTTCAACATTTGTCCGGTTATTTCTAATTTCTTGACAAATTTCAAATTTATCGTCTCATTTTGCTAATAATTTCTCAACAATAGCAACTGGTCCTTCAATAAATAATTTTCCCCCAATAATTTCTTGGTTATGATAAGGAACTAATTCAACTTGACCAGGCAAATCCTGCAAATTTGAAAAATAACGGTTCGTAATGTCATCTGTTAATTCTTTATAATAAATCTTAATTTGGTTAAAATTACTAGCTGGCTGGTCAAATAAAATCATTGTCGTAAGTGGTGAAGCAATAATTTCTTGGCATAGTTGCCTAAAATCTGGTCCCCCTAACGGATTGGTAGCAATAATATGATGGGTTTGGTTATTAGCAACCACCGCACCATTAAAAGCTACCGTAAAATCATTAATATCATTTAGGTCTAATTTATCAATAATTGCTTTGATTTGATACAATGGGCGCCCCGAAGCAATTACTAACTTAATATTATAATCAGCTAATTTTTTTAAAGTTGTTAAAGTTGTTAAACTCATTGTATGTTCAGAGTTTAAGGCAGTCCCATCTAAATCAATGGCTACCAGTTTAATATTACTATTCATGTTGTCCCTCTTTTTTCTCATTTCTATAACCTATTATATATGATAATTAAAAGTTCTGAAAAAAAACTAGAAAAGTTATTTTCTAGTTCCTTTAATTGCCCGTTTCCCCCCAATTCCTTTTTTCCGTTTATATTTAACATAAATAATAGTAACAACAACAATTGTTGAAAGCCCAATAATTAATGGTAAAAACCAAGCTAAATTACTAGATTTACTAATCCAAGAACCTGGATTATCAGGAAAAGGCGTTGGGGTTGGTGTTGGGGTTGGCGCTGGGGGTGGTCCTGGCGGAGTTGCGTTGGGATCATTAATTAAATCAAAGCCTGTGCTACCGACCGCCGTTAGCGAAGTATCAACTGCTTGAATAATAATGGTTAAATGAGTTTTACCCAAAGCATCAGGATGACTATTATTAATAAACTCGGTTAAACTCTTATCATCTAATGGCTTAACAATATAGTCAGTTTGGTAGGCAATGTGATATTTTCCTTCTTTTAAAACATTATTAATATATCCTAAAATTCATTTTTTTAGATCAGCAGGATTTTGTTTAGTAAAATCAAAGGTTTGGTCAGTAAATTTAATTTTTGAGATATCAGTTGCTTTTGTAGGGTCATATTTTTTATTATTTCCAACCTTTATTAAATGGTGGTTAATAGCTAATGTGGAAGTTGGCAGGGCTCGCACATCAATCGTTAACCATGCTCAACCATCCGCACCATAATTAAATAAAGGATTTAATTCTGCGTTACATTCACTTAAAATTTGACCATTAACATAAATGGCATAATCAGTATTATAAACTAAGTTATATTTTTTTAGACGCTCTTCAACTTCACTGGTAATTGTGGCCTTTGCTGTCTCAATGTTAGGAGCATTCATTTTTACCGCTCCCGCTAATTCAGAAATTGATGATAAATCAGTAAAATTATGGGGGTGCGGATCAGGAGGAATCCGTTGGGTTGTTGTATTAGAAACATACTCTTTTCAATAAGCAATTGTTTGTTCAAATGATAAATTTTGAATTGCTTTACTATCAAAATTATAATAAGTCATTAAATAATTTTTTAAATGTAACCCATGGATTGTTGTTCAAAAATCAACCGCAATATTATCTGGTAAGGTATCCAAAAAACGTGGGTACTTATTTTCAAAGGTTGCCCCAATATTTACAAATTTTTCATATTTTTGATCATCTTCGGTGGTAATAATGTAATGTCATAAGCCAGGATTTGATCAATAAAGATCTTGATTACTAATTTGGCGTTTTTTTTGACTTGCATCAGGGTTGGCAAAAGGTTCTAATTGATTATCCTTATCGACCCCTTCACGTTCGATAGATTTAACTTTTGTAGGATCAAAGTTTTCTTTAACTCCCATTCCAGAAACTGATCCTTCGGAAATAAACCCTTCATCAAAGTTAGCCTTATTTTTAATAAATTGACCTTGATTATCTAAAGGATCTAACGCAAAAGCATAATCAGATTTTCGTTTGACCCAAATTATTTGGGTTTTGGTCCCGGTTTTAGAATTAATTTCAGGGTCATATTTAGGATTAGGTTTTCCATCAGGAAGCGTTGGGGTAATTAAGGTATTTTGGTCAGGATTATTTTTCGGATCCCATGCATATCATTTTAATTGTAAAGTCGGAACTAAGTTATCAATTACTACTTTAACATTATATTGGGCTCCTGGACTACTTTTTCTAATTAAAGAAATATTATAAACATTGGTAGCTGGTTCTGTACTTTTACTTTTTGATTCAGCAGGTGGTATAACTGTCCGACCATCAGTCAAAGTCATTGTAAATTTATTATCAAGAACCGGAACGTCCTTACCATTAACTGTCATTAATTCAACTGGTTTATTATTGGCATCCAGTTTAGCATCAAACTCGGTACTAACAGTAGTATGATAAATTAATGTTTTCGGATTTTTATCAGTAGCCGGAATAATCTTAGGAATATCATCAATTAATTTTGTGGGATCATTGGGATCAACAACTTTCCCCGGAAAGAAATTTAACCGATCAGCCATTTGTTTTTCTCAATAAGCAGGGGTTAGTGAAATTGAAATTGGAGTTTGAAAAGTTCATACTTGTTGTTCTTTAGTTGGCGGATATATGAATTTAATTGTTGTAATCGCTGTTTTAGTTTGGTCACTAAAAGCATATTGTTGCACAAATCCTTTTCAATTATCATATTCATATCCCATTGCATTTTGTAAGACGGCATTTAATTTATTAGTTTCATTAGGAATATTATTGGCATCTTCTAAACTTCCAGAAAAATCAGAATCTAAAGCAATTGGAACAGCTAATGCTTTTGCAATTTTATTTTTAAAATCATCTAAACTAAAACTGGAATTAATCGTCGCATTATAAACTTGAATTTGCGCATTAGCATCATGTCCAGACCACATTGCCCCTGTATATGCTGTTAATTTAAGATATAAATAACTACCATCTTTAATTAAAGTAATAGTTGTTTTGCCATCAACTTCGGCGGCATGCAATCTTTCTTTATCGTTAGAAATATTATAAGAAGCACTATCTTGGTAACTTAAATCACTTGTTTGGACATAATAATTTTGAACCACGGAAGGTGATAATCATCCTCCTCCTAAACTAGAATATAGGGAAAAAGTAATTTTAGGATAATAAGCTACAAATTTATCCCATGTTGATTCATAATCATCTCACTTTAAAAATTTAATTTGATCTGATGAGTTGCTATGATCCCCCCACGCTCCAAGACCATTAGTATGGGAAGTAATATTTGGAGAATTTATTGTTGATTGAATATTTAAGTGAAATGGATTAGGACTGGCACCAACTTTAGCTGTCAAACTATTATTAGGAATTTTATTTTGATAAGAATGAAAAGGCGCGGGCGGTAAAAAACTAGGTGCATTACTAGTTAAAACTACAAAACCAAGTAAAGATAAAAAATATTTAGATTTCATATACTTCAACTCTTTTCGTTAATTATTTTAAATTACTGGTTGGTTTTGAACCAAGGTATTTTTTTAAGGAGTCATCAACAAATAAAACATCATGCTCGTGGTTAATATTTTCAATGTGTTCATTTGCCGGAATAATCCCATTAACAAAGGCTAAAGCTTCCGCTTCGGAAACATCAATCTTTAAGCAATGACGTTCATAACCAGAAACAATAAATAACATTTGTCCCTTACTTGCCCGCGCAATGTATTCTTGTTCTTCGGTTGAGAGTCCTCCATAGGCATGGTAGACTTCTTCAACTTCTTTTAAATCGCTAGGAGCAAGGTTCATTATCATTGAATACTGGGTATTATTAATCATCGCTGTTGTTTTCTTTTTTATCTCTTCGGTTCCTGTAAAGTCATTTCAATTTTGGGTAGTAATAATCATCGCCCCATTATATTTCCGAATTCGTTTTACCATTTGATACATAAAGTTTAAAGCAACTGGATTATCCTTATCAATTGCTAAGTGGGCTTCATCAATAACAACGACAATTTTATTATTTTTTTCAAAACGATTTCGTTTAACTTCTCCTTTAACAAAAGCTAAAATTAGATATAATTGTGCGGAAGTTACTTTTTGAATATCTTGATCAAATAAAGTTCAGACATCATAAACAATAAAGTTAGAATTTAAGTTTAAAGTGGTTGGTCCATTTCATAATGTCGCATACTGGCCATCACCCATAAAATCATAATAAATCAGTTCTTTTAAATTACCTAAGATTGGATCATCATGATCGGCAATCGATTGACAAATTGTTTCATACAAATCACTAAAAGTTGGAAATTCAGTGTTTTTTAATTTACTAATTTCAGTCTGATTATTAATATTAAAGCGCTGGTATGTTTTTTGAATTTGATTAATTAATAAACGACGCTCACGTTCCGTTAATTCCTTATATAAGGTTTTAAATCACTGGTCTAGTAATCGTAAATGATTGGAGATTGGGGCGGCTTTTTCTTCATCTAATTCTTTTTCCACCGCATCAATAATGGTATTAATATCATCATTATCATCCCGGAAACTATTATCTAATACTTGTAAAGGGTTAATTCGCCCAACTGTGGCATCACCGGTATCGACTCATTGACCATCATAGAATAAACACAAATCTTTATATTCTCGTTCAGGGTCAATGGCAATAACAGTGCGGCCCATATTTAAGTGGAAAGCAATTTCTTTTTTAGTAGTATATGATTTTCCTGACCCCGAGGTTCCAATAATAATTTTATTGTGGTTTTTCCGTTTATCGGTTAATTTAAACTGGTCAAAAACAATCACATCATTAGTACTATTCTGTCCTAAATATAATCCTTGTTCATCATCCAGACCACCATTAATAAAGGGAAATGAACTTGCCAAAGTTAAACATGGCATTTCTCGACCACTCTGTTCCATTAACGGGTCAAAGGCTTTTGGTAAAAAAGCACTATAACCTTCTAATTGGCGGTAAGCTAAGGGATTAACTTTAATGTCCAATTCTTTTAAACTTCGTTTTAACCGAGCTTCCGATTCATGTAATAATTTCATATTTAATCCATAGTTTAAAAATAAAATATCAACATTTTTGACAACTTCATTTGCCCCCGTAATTGCTTCAATTAAATCTTCATACGCATTTATTTCATAAGCTTGTTCACTACGATCAACATTTGATTTGGTCATCATTGCTTTGGTACGAGCATTATTAACTGCTTTGTTTAAAGCCCGTTTAATTCGCGCAGAGTCCAGAGGACTAATATTTCAAATAATTGCTTGTTCATTATTAGCTAAACTAGCTCCCCAACCATAGCGGGCAAAAATTGGATAATCATAAACACCAAAAACCGAACTATAAACATTATCAGCTTTAAAATAATTCCGTCTAATTTGAAATTCATTGAATGCTAATAAATTTTCTAAACTATCTTGGTGTTTTTCATATTCTGCTTTACTAATTTTTTCTCCATAAGGG
The DNA here is from genome assembly GCF_040940205.1 of Spiroplasma sp. DGKH1. NCBI lineage: Bacteria > Bacillati > Mycoplasmatota > Mollicutes > Entomoplasmatales > Spiroplasmataceae > Spiroplasma > Spiroplasma sp. DGKH1. The sequence continues at coordinate 222,983 of NZ_JASTWG010000001.1, forward strand.
TTAAATACTAGTTTAATACTATTAACCAAGTCATAACCAGCAAGCGGGACAACCTTAAAGTTATTAAGTTCTAATTTTGCTTTGATAACTTCAATATATTCATGGAGTTTTTGGATTTTGTCAGCATAAACATAAAGATAAAAAACTTTTTTAGTTTGAATTTCATTATCAGCTGTCAAAGTGTCATTTTTCATATGACGGATATAAGACTGGTTTTCAAATAATCGGGCATTTAAACCTTTTGGTGAATAATTATTGTTGATATTTTCGCGAATTTGGCGAACTGTTTCTTCATAAAATTCAATTGTATCAGCAAACGAAATTGGTAAATCAACTTTAACAATTGAAAAACTAAAATCAAATAATTTAAAGGTTGCTTGCAGTTCCTTAATTTTTAAATCCTGAACTTCGGGGTTTAACAAGGTAATGTTATAACCCTTGATTTCAAACCCCGCAATAAAATGGTTTTTCCCATTAACTTTTTGGGTCTTAATATAATTTTCATCAACAATACAATCATAAGGGACTAAAAAACCAGTATTATTTTGGGGGGAGTCTTTCCGATAATGTTTTTTCTGGGCAAAAAATTTAAACATTAAAAATAAAGCATACCATCCCTTAACCCCAGGCATAATTGGTAATAGTAAAGGAATTGCTAAAATAGCAAATAAGATACAACAACTGATTTTAACCATTTTACTAATTGGTAACCCAATAATAAACAAGGTACTTAAACTAATTCACATAATAATGATTAGAATTTCAACTAAACCAATGCCACGTCAAAATTCTAATTTTGTCTTACGGACATTCTTTGGGATTAAATTATCCATTTTTCCACCTCCTCGGGTTATTTTGTACAAAAATATATTGTTAGCAAGATGATAAAGATTCCGATGCATGTAAAGATAAAGTAAAACGAACAACGGCGGATTAACCGGTTATGGGCTGTTTCAACTTCATATTTTTTTTGAATTCGTTTTTTCCGAAATCAAATTACTAAACTAATAACTATTGCGGCAAATGATAAGAATAAACATATTGATAATCACCCAGCCATTTTAACCACCTTCTACTTCGTTAATTCATAAATTTCTTCAATTTTTTCTGTTAAACTTTTTGATATCCGGGGATCAATTTCTTCATTGATTAAAATTTCTTCAATTTCAATTGCCTTTCCCTCGACTTTAATAAGTTTTTCTTTTTCGAGTAATAATTCCATCGTTTGGTTAGCACCCCCACCGCCACTATCACTAGAAGCATCATCATTTTCGGCTGCTAAGATATAAACATAATCTTTCCCAAAAGTTTCATCGGTCAAGGGAACAGATTCCTGATCAGCAACTTTTCCCATTGCATAACAGGGAGATTTTCACATTGGCATTAATTTAGCTTTTAATGGTTTTTCTTTGGAGTATACCACAACAGCATGTCCCGTTGGTAGTTGCATTAAATCAGCTGGTTTAATTAAACTAACTCCTGATAAAGAGCGGGTTCCACTTGCTTGTTTTTTTTCTAATAAAACTTGGTTGCTCCGTGATTTCGAAACAATTGTCCGTTCCCCAATAATTTCTGAATAATATTTTGCCGTTTCAATATCCATTGTTTGTAAGAAAATATGCATACTACAGTTATTGTTAATTGTTCGGGCCATATTTTCCCCATATTTATCAACTAATTGGGGTTTATCTTGAATAATTAATACTCACCAAATATTACGACCCCCCGAGACTGAAATTTTTGCCCCCATATCAGGAATTTTGGGAATATTAGCAAACTCATCTAAAATATAATAAAATGGTTTTTCTAATTTTCGGTTTGCTAAACTAGCTTGTTCAATCAAAATTTTATACGATTGCGAAATGAAAAGACTAGCAAAAATATGACGATCTGTCCGGTCATCAGGAACCACTAAGAATACAGCAGTTGGGCAATTAGTTAAGGTTTGTAAATCTAATTCATTTTTACTAATTAGGGTTCTTAAAATTGGGTCACTAAATTTTTCTAACCCTGTTTTAATACTTTGCAGAATTGAACCAGTTGTTTCTTTGGCTCCATCCAATAACCCCGAAATCGCAATGCGAGCGGGATGGGAAATATCTAATTTTTTAAAATAATTAAATAGTTTATCTTTGTTATTAATAATTGGAATAACTGAAGCAAGGTTAAATTTTTTTTCATCAAAACTATTATTTTCCCGCATATCATATAAAATTGCTAACAAAATCCCCTTAACTGCTCCACTCGCTGACTCTTGCCAAAATCGATCTTTTGGATCACTTCAGGGATATAAAGTGGTACAAATATCTGATAAATAATCTTGTGCTTTTTGTTGCCAGTAATAATATTTTGATGACTCTTGGTCTGTTCCATTACTATCTTTATACTTGCGTTCTAATTCACAACCCTTTACTCAGGCCTGGTAAATTAATGTTAGGGGGTTTCACCCGACAGATAATTCGGGACTTCGTAAATCTAACTTTAACACTCGATAACCATTATCAGCAAAAACTTTTGAGTTAGTTTCATATAGTTCACCTTTGGGATCGGAAATAATAACTCCTGGCTTAACATCTGATTGGGCAAATAATTGCAAGGTTGGAATAACAACCCCTTGTGTTTTCCCACTCCGTGTCCCGGCAACAACCATAGTATGAGTTTCTTTCCGAATATTAGCCATAAAATTCTTATTTTTCCCATTGAAAGAATTAGCAACCACTCCGTATTTATCACCAGCATGCATTAAATTTACTAAATCATAATTTTTATTTAAGTGTTTTACACTTAATCATTCTGCCGATCCATATGTTTTATCATGGGTTTTTCCAACAAATTCATAGCGAATATGATATTTAAAAATTAATAAAAACATGGCAAATATTAGGTAGACACCCCCAACGATTGCACCATAGATTGTTAAAAAATTATTTTGGTTTGTTGTTAAAATTTGTTCAATATCCTTAAAATTAACGGTTTTATTATGAGCTAAATCATAGAACACGGCGTATCCTAACAACATTATAAAGATAAAAACTCATAGACCAATGCTAAGAAATAAAATCATCCATTTTCGTTTTTTAAATCATTCTTTCATCAATTGTTGTTCTCCTTTCTGAGGCAATTTTATTAATCTTCATGCTGATTACCATTAAGACCAGGAATAGTATTACGTCGGCGGGTGCTGACATTAGCATTTTGCCAAGTACGACGAGCCTGGTCATTTTCTTCTCTTCGTTTATTATCCCCACTGTTCATTAAGAAATCATGGCCCTTTTTAGCGGTGCGGTATATTCCCGGGACTTTTCCTAGGTGACGTGGTAAGGTTGCTGGGTTTCAAGCTGAGGTTAACCCCCCAGTCATTGCCCGGAAAGTATTCAAACCAGAAGAGGCCCCCATATGTTCACCAACTAATGAATTAATAATATTTGAGAATTCATAAGTAGCCACTCCACCCCCACAAATAATTAGAATTAATAATAATTGGCGAGCAAACGGTTTGGCATCTAAACCAGAAAGATTTGTCTTCAGAATTAAATGGGTAATTGTCATAAACAAATCAAACCCAATAATTGCAGAGGAGGAGGCCAGAAATTTGGCAATAACCATATCTTTTCAAATAAATACTTTCTTACCATCATCTAAAACCATGGTAATCATCACAATCGGGGAAATAATAAATAAGAAAAATAATTCAATAATTTTTTGAATAACCATAAAACCAACTAACATTACAATCGCGACCATAAATAATGATCCAAAAATTTCAACAGTCATATTATAATCAAGAATATTATCCGGGGGACCAAAGTTGCTAGGAGTATAATTAGTAGTTCCATCCCAATTGGGATCACCTAAATGTCATAAGTAATCCGCAATTGAACCGTTATTCCCAAAGGAATTTTCAATTGTTTTGGTAAACTGAGCAATACAGAAATTAGCAACAAAAAAGAAAATCGGAATTAAAAACATAAAAATAATTGCTTTTCCGGAATTGAGAAGACATTGCAAGAATTTCTTTTTACTTTCAGCATGCTCTTTAAATTGAATAATCATAATCTGAATACAAAAAATAACAGCAAACACTGCAATTGCAATAATTAAAAAAATTCAAAATTGTTGGGGTAATTTGTTAAAATCAAAATTATTTTGATTACCAAATAAAATTGTAGTGATAAAACCTCCAGATAAATAATCTAGAACATAGGTAAAAACATTAATTAATTGTAACGGTCCCATTACGAAAACTCCCCAGAGCACTTCGTAGAGGGCTTCTTTAAAAATGTTTCCCATCCTTTATCACCTGCTTTCTATTATGTTAAATGTTAGCTACCAACTGAAGGTCCCGAAATTTGACTTAAGATTACACTAACAATAGTTGGTACTAGCACAGCAGATAATAGCCCAATAATTGGTCAAACAAGCGAGCGCACATATTCACTCCGCATTTCCGGATTATCCGCTGCTTTGGCAATGTGAAATCCAATAATTGCACATTTAACCGCACAAAATAGTCCTAGTAATCCAAAAATAATTCCTAGCGCCATATTTACTCATGGTTTTACTGTTGCTAAAATATCACTTGCATTGGGCGGGGCTGGGTTATCACCCAGTAGGTTTAAGGTATGTAATAGTAAATTCATCTTTAGCACTTCTTTCTATCTTTTTAATTCTGGTTAAAATCATGTCCTGTTAATTTGTTGATCTTGTAAGTTGTAAGTTATTAATAAGTTTTTTCACTTCATTAATGTTGGTTAATAAAGTCTTTAAGTTATCTTGCGAAAAATCATGGGGATATTTTTTTTCTAAATTGTATTGTTGGTTTAAAGCTAATAATTCATTCTCTAAATATCATTTAACTAAAACTTTGGTTTGGTTCGAAAAAACTCCGTTATTAGTAATAAATAAGATTTGGTATTCAGCATCATGGAAAGTAACAGCATTTTGGTAAAGACTAATATCCATAAAATCAATGGTTTGTTGATAATCAGCGGGAGTTGGAAACCAAGCGGGATCATTTTTATGCTGTACAAATTCTTTAATGCTCTTTTCAATACTATTAATTCGTTGCACTGTGCTGGTAATCAAATTTTGGTAATATTTAACATCATGTGGAATCGGACTGGGTGTTGGTTGGTCACCCCCACCCCCAAACGGATCAATACCTGTACAGCTAACAAGCGAATTAGTAACAGTTCCAATTAATGTTAAAGCAACCAACCAGCTAATAATTTTTTTCATAAAAAGAAAAACACCTCCAAATTAATTAGGATCTGATATCCTTATTTATTTGCAGGTGTTATATACACTCAATAGCTATGTAATTAAATATAATTATAAATTTGGTTCTTCATCATCTAATACATTAATATAATGTATTTGTTTACATGATTTACATTTAATTGAAATAATATTGTTGTAATATTTGAAGAGTAACAAGTTATCTGATTCACATCTAACTTGCTGGAAAACGGTGTCACCAAAGGGTAAAATTTCAAAGTTGTCACCGAAGAATGTTAACTGATTTGAATGAATTTCTACTACTTGATCGATAATTTTCATATAATAATTGCCTCCTTAAATTTTAATAATTTTAAGCAGGTACATAATTTTAATTTGAACTAAAACACATTAATTCAATATCATTAAAAGTTAACTAAATAAAAAATTAATAAAACTATCAACCTTTTATTCATATAACATTAATTTAATTGGCAGTGCAATTAAATTCTTTAACAATATAAACCCATATGTATATAATACTTGTAGGCTCAATTTAATTATAAAATAAATTTCGGATTATTCGCTATTCAAAACTTTTATTTTTTAGGTATTAATAATGTTTGAAATTAATATTTTTATTCTGCGATTTTTCAAGTATAATCAACACGAAATAAAAAAATCATAATTTTGGTAAATTATGATTTTTTTATTTATTATAGACCACATTTTAATTGAACATTACAGTTATTACATGTCACACAACCACCCGCATCAATCATTGTTCCTTCTTTACAAATTGGGCAAACATCACCAACTTCAGTTCCCACATTACGGTCTTGGTTAATTCCCCGTAATTTAACTGCTTCTTTTAAGTTATCATTAATTTCATTTTTATCAATGTTTGAAATAACTTCGACTCCCAGATTTTCTAGGTTTAGTTGTTCTAAAGCAGGATGTTCATTATCTGTTGTTAATGATAACACCTGGCTATCACGCGAACCATCAACATAAACGGTTCCCCCTTTAGCTCCCCCGTGGTAGAGACGAGTATAAATTTTTTCAACATCTTTAACAGAATATCCACGCGGTGCATTAACAGTTTTTGAAATTGAAGAGTCAACTCAGCGCTGAATAATACATTGCACATCAGCATGTTCTTCGGGCGCCAATTGCATTGCTGAGACAAAAATATCTGGTAAATGATCAGCACTATAACCTGGATTATATTTTAATCATTCATCCACAATTTTCGCATTAACCTCAATATTTTTTCCTAATCGTCCTGAACGGTAGAATTTAAAGCCAAAGTATGGTTCAAGACCAGTTGATACTCCGACCATTGTTCCCGTTGAACCAGTTGGCGCAATTGTTAACAAGTGTGAATTACGAATTCCGTATTTTAGAATATCTTGGCGAATATCTTCGGGCATTTTTTTCATATAACCCGTGTTAATAAAGCGTCCACGATCTTTTAAGAAGGGGAAACTACCTTTTTCTTTCGCTAATTCAATTGAAGTACGATAAGCAGTTGTCGCAATTACTTCAAAAATTTTATCAACAATCTTATTACCAGCTAAACTACCATAACGCACCCCATGGTAAATTAAGAGGTCATGTAATCCCATTACTCCTAACCCAACTCGTCGTTCACCAAGGGCTTGTTTTTTATTAGCTTCTAAGAAATAAGGCGTTGCATCAATAACATTATCTTGTAAACGAGTACAGTTCCGAACCGTTGCTTGTAATTTATCATATAAAATTTCTTTGGTTTCTTTATTAACAAAATTTGCTAGGTTGATTGCCGCTAAGTTACATACTGAATATGGGGCAAGCGGTTGTTCACCACAAGGGTTAGTTGCTACTACTTTCATATCATATGCTTTTGCATTTGTCATATCATTAGCCTGGTCAATAAAGAAAATCCCTGGTTCTGCTGAATAATTAGCACAGAAGTTAATTAAATCTCACAAGTCACGCGCACGCATTGTGTAGTATGTTTTTAATGGATAGCCCATTTGTTCTCATTCATAAATATCCCCAATTTTATGCCAGTTTTCATCATAAAATTGCTTTTGGTCAGGGGTATATTTATCTAAGTCGGGGAATTTTAATTCTCAAATATCATCATTTTCAACTGCTTGCATAAGCTTATGCGAAATTGTAACTGAAATATTAGCTCCTGATAAGAAAGATGGGTTTTCAACTTCTCAAGTTCCCCCTTCTTCTAATTTAATTTTGGCATCTTGTAAAATTTTACTGTCAACTTCGTTTTCTTTACTTATTGCTCATTCATATAAATTCCGTTCTGAATTTGTTAAGGGCACAAATTTAATTTTCCGAGTTGCTTCCTCACGAATTAAGCGATCTTGCGAATTATCTTTTAACCAACGTAAAATCTTGGGATTTTGCATTTTAGAAATAATAAATTCAATAATATCTGGATGTCAGTCCGCCATCATAATCATTTGGGCACCCCGACGACTTCCACCTTGTTCTACTAAATGGGTTAACGTACTTAAATCATTTAACCACGAGACTGCTCCCGATGATCGCCCCCCCACTGATTTGGCAATTGTACCACGCGGACGTAAAGTAGTTCCGTTAGTTCCGACCCCGCCCCCATGGGACATAATTTCCATTACTTCTTTCCGGTGAACTGAAATTCCTTCGCGGGAGTCTTTGATAAAGGGCATTACAAAACAGTTAAAAAAAGTAACATCACTGCCACTACCAGCTCCGTATAATACCCGACCAGCCGGGACAATATTTAAGTTTTTTAATTCCTCAAAGAAAATTTGTAAATATTTTTCATGTTCTTTTTCATTATTTGATAACGCTTTGGCAACTCGTCAGGCAATTTGTTCATAGTAAATTTCTAATGGTTTTTCCACCGTATTAAGATTCTTACGAATAATATCCTTTGCACTACCCACTAATAAATTAGGATCAATACTATTAACATAATCTTCTTCAACTTTAATATCACATGTCCCTGCTTCACGATCAACTTTAACAATATGTCCAAATCCCCGCGCGGGGAATCAACCATCATCTTTAATAACAGTAATCACAAGATCATTATTTTTTAATGTTTTTAAACCATTATCTTTTTGAGCATAACGATCTAAGACTACCATTCTTGAAACACCATCAAAAGTCATATGATAATCAGGTTCAATTTCCTTAATATGGGGAAAATAAGCACGAATATCAGCATTTAAACTAGCAACAAGTTCTTTTGAATACATTATTTTCTCACTCCTTCACATATAAATTCTAAGTCAATGTGTTTGACATAATTAAGTATACCAAACTTTTTCCGGAAGTTTTTAAAATAAATCAACATTAACCAAAATATTTAATTTCTAACAAACAGAAATTATTTAGTTTTCAGCGATAAACATTATTTTGCTTGGTGGTTTTAACAAATCAATTAAAACTTGAAAATTAGTACAGTTCGCTAAATAGTTAGTTTTTTCAGCAATATTAATCTTTCTCTTGGTAAAATAAATCTCCCCACGATATCTTCCGTATAAATAATTGTCAACTAACAGGGCTGCATGGTTACCTATTAAGTTACGATTATTTCATGTCATTATTTTATCATTATTTTTACTAAAATTACTACTTTCCACCAATCTTACTAAATATTGATTGCTGGTTCAATCAACAAAAAAGGTTTTATTTAATAAAAGGGTTTTTGTCTGGTCCGAAAATCCCAATGAAGAAATTTTAAATAAAAATTCTGTTGGGGCTAACGCACCGACCTTGGTTAAGAGCGCGATCTCTTGATGATTAATTTTCTTATTGGCAACAATAAAATTATTTATCCCAAAATATTTAAACCATTGCAGTTGTAAATAAAGAGGCAAGTAGCGAAAATCCTCAATTGTTGGGAAACATTCAGTCTCCGCTTGGGTGGTTTCACTAATAGCCGATAGAAAAATTGTTAAATTAATTCCATATTTTTGCAAAATTAATGTCCGGGTTAAAAATTCCGGTTGTTCCATCCCTGTATAAGGTTTTGGATAACAATTATATCATGCTCTGATTCGTTTTGAACTGCGTAATTTAAAAATTTCAATAACATCATTGAGATCATTATCACTAGCTAAAATTTGAATTTTGCCTGGAAAAGTATCAATAATATTAACAATTTCATATACTGAAAAACTGTTATCTAACCAAATGGATGTGGGGTTTAATTTTTGTAATTGTTGATAATCAAAAGCATGTTTTGATATTTCGAGACCAATTTCAAAATTTTGTTCTTGTCCATAAGAAATTAACTGAAGTAACTCTGGATTATTTATAAAATCAGGGAGATGACGGGTAGGGAAAAAGAGCATTGGGATCTTATTCTTTTTTGCTAACTTAATAGCTGCAATATTTTCTTGTAAACTAACTTTCTTTACATAAATTGAAACACCTAACATAAAATTTACCTCCCTTATTTTCTTGATTAAAAAAACATCTTAAAGTTTTATTTTAAGATGTCTCCTTTTAATACAATTACTTAATTATTTAATATCATTAATAACATTTGTTACCATATTATGATATTCTTCTAATAATCTTTCACTTTCTTTAAAACTAACTTGTTTTAAAACCATGATAATAGCATGTTTACATGAATAGTTTGATTCAACGAGTGCTTTGGCAATTATATCATCTGCGGCACCAGTTATTTCACGAACAATTTTAGCGGTTCTTACCTTCAATTTTTCATTAGTAGCCATTAAGTCAACCATTAAGTTTTGATATACTTTTCCCCATTTAATCATTAATGTTGTTGAAATCATGTTACATACTAATTTTGTGGCAGTTCCTGCTTTCATTCTCGTGCTGCCTGTAATAACTTCGGCCCCAGTTTCAATGGCAATTGTCTCATCAGCAATTTGACTCATTTCTGAATTTTTTGTCATACATAAACCGACTGCTAAGCCACCAACTGATTTAATATATTCTAAACCTGCTAAGACATAGGGAGTTCTTCCTGAAGCACCGATCCCAATGACAGTATCTAAAGCCGTAACATTTAACTGTTGCAGATCTTTAACTGCTTGGGCACGATCATCTTCGGCTCCTTCCGCTGGGAAGCGGATTGCTTTATCACCCCCAGCAATAATCCCCACAATGTGGTCTTCACCCACGCCATAAGTAGGCAGCATCTCGGAAGCATCAAGAATTCCAATTCGCCCTGATGTTCCCGCTCCAAGGTAGATTACCCGTCCCCCTTGGTTAAACTTTGGAAATATTAAATCAATAACTTTTGCAATAACTGAAATTTTGTATTTAATCGCTGGGGCAATCTTGGCATCTTCATTATTAATAATTGTCAGCATGCCTTCAGTAGTCTCTTTGTCAATATTCATACTGTTAACATTTCGTTGTTCAGTATCAATTTTCGTTAAATCAATTTTCATGTTGTTATTCTCTCCCCATATTATATTTATATTGTGTTATTTTAAATAGCTTCGATAATTTTAATAGATTTTTTTATTCCACTTTTGCTTCTTTAATTTTTAAGCGCTCTGTTTTTGGTAATTTGTAATATTCTACGGTCCAGTATACAAAAATTCCAATTACAGTGATAAAAGCACAAGTTCATAAAATTTGTTGTCAAAGTTGATATTTACCGTCTTTTTTATAAAGTTGCTTCATTTCCCGACCGCCAGCTTGGACAATGCGCGAATAACCGAACATTGTTACTAAGTAGCCCCCGCCAATTGAAATTGCACAACCAATTAAGTAGATTACAACTGCTAAACCAATATTTCCTTTATCAGTTGTCATCATAAATGTCGCTAAAATACCTGATGGTCCAAACATTGAGTTTAAACCAAATGTGATATGTCCTCACATATAAACAGCTCCAATGAAGAATCCTCCAAACCCAGCACCGATTGAGGCGGTGATGAACGGACGGATTCTTGGTAATGTTACCCCATAGATCATCGGTTCACCAATTCCGAAGACGGCCGGAATTAGTGCCCCTTGAATTTGACGGCGTAAGAGACTACCCTTCGCCGCCATAAATCACAATGCAATTCCCGTTCCAATTTGAGCCATTCCAGCCATTCCCAAGATTGGGAATAGACCGTTAACTCCGGTTTCCTTAATCAAAATTGCATAGATTGGAACAAACCCTTGGTGGATCCCAAAGGCCACCGCCACCAGAAAGATGGCGGCGAGCACAAAGGCTCCAAATGGATTGGTATATAGGTGAGCAAAGAATCAAGCAACTGCTTCATATAGATATCCCGAAACTGGAACAATTAAGAACACATTTAATAATAATAATACAAATAAAGTAATCGTTGGTGTTCCCACAGTATCTAAAGCTCCGGGCATGAATTTCCGAACTCCTCTTTCAATTCATAACGCAGCGGTTGCGGTTAATAAGGCCCCTAAGATATTTCCTGATGGGTATCCAAATTCTAGTAATCCTTTAGCATTAATAACTGGACGGTATCCCACAGTTAATCAGTTATTAAAGGGATCATTAATATGAATCCCTAAGAAATTAACTGTCTGATCACCATTGTTAACAATAAACATTGGTACTACTAGTGAAGAGAATGATGGTGAATAAATAGCTGCTGTCATCGCCCCTAAAACTCCACTACCTCCAAATACTTCACAAGTACGTCATCCAACAATAATAATAAAAGCATTCTTTCAAATATTTAGAATCAACCCTAAGGCATTAAATCATGAGAGAGCAGCTGCCGGGGCGTGGGCGGCGTCCATTACTCCACCGTACGAAGATTGCATAATTCCAGCAATCCCCGATAAGATCCCAGCCCCGATAAATCCAATAATCATTGGTGAAAAGATTTTTGAAAACTTCGTAAAAAATACTTGAATATAATTTTGTTTTTGTTTCAATTCACCTTTTACTTGTTTGGCAGCATCAGCGGCACTAATAAACTCACCACTGGGATTAGCTCCCTCCGAATACTCTGAGCGTTCAATGTTAACTAGTTTCCCAAATGCTTGGGTTACATTATTAACAAAACCAGGCCCTAAAACAATTTGCAACTCCGTTGGTGAAGGTGTTAACACACCCATAACATTGGGGGTTGCTTTTAACTTTTCAAGATCAATATTGGCATTCGCTTTAATATTTAATCGTAATCGTGTTAAACAATTAGTATATGATACAACATTATCAGCTTTTATAACATCAATCAGATCTTTGGCAGTTTGTTTTGCATCTTTTGCCATATGATAAAACTCCTCCTATAATTAAAATAATAAAACAAATAGAAAAATTCACAAGAAAAATGCCACTTTCTGGTAATTCATATCAAAATCTGTAATTTTATCTCGCAAAAAATTTCTTAAAACTTATTAATAATGGTGTTGTCCAAAATAGTTTGGTATTTTTCTAAATCTGATGATAACAAATTATAATAAATAATATCCAACGCAAAAAGCAACGCAAAGCGACTGGTTGAAGAAATTGTACGTTCAATTGACTCATTACTACTAATAGTAATCTGATAGTCAGCAATCTTACTAATTGTATTATTTGCTTTTTTACATACTAATAAAATCGGACACGCATTTTCTTGGGCAATTCTTGCTAATTTTATTAAATCTTGCGTTTCTCCTGAATATGACACTACAATTGTTAAATCTTCACTGGTACTATTTTTAGCTAAGAAATAACCATTATGAAAATCATTAACACTAATCGCATTAAAACCTAAGCGTAAGATTTTTTCTTGAAAATCCTTGGCAACATTATATGTTCCCCCTACCGCAAAAATGTTAATGCGCCGAGCTGTTTTTATTTTATCAATTATTTCACTAATTTTTTCCTTATGACCTAAAGTCAAACGAAAAGTGTCATGTAAACTCCGCACAATATTATGATAAATACCGTAGATAAAACCATTATTATCAGCTGATTTTAAAATATCATCTTCTGCTTTAATATTATGGTTAAAATATTTCACCACGTGAATAAGTTCTTTATAACCATCTAAATTTAAGTATTTAGTAAACCGGTTAATTGTGGCCACCGAAGTATAAGTATACTCGGCCATTTCTTTAATGGTAATTTCTGGAACCACGCTTAAATTTTGAACAATATATTTCGCAATAAAAGAAAACCGATGATCATCATCTAAACTTATTTTTTTTATTTCCCGAATAATTTCATTTTCAGTCATGGTAGCCCTCCAAAATTAATAGTTTTTTCTCTTATTAATTGCTTCAATAATAAACCACATGATCATTACCGCAATTAACCCAATTCCGGCAATTGATAATAAGACAATAGCTGGTGTTAAATAATGAAATGCATAAACAATTCCCCCTATAGCACCAATAAGAGTAAATCCAATTAGACTACTATAAATTATTCATTTTTGAATAGTTGTAAAATTAAACATTTAAATCTCCATTTTTTCATTTAACACTTTATAAAATTATATTATAAAATTAAATATTTTCCTAATAATTTTAGTTTGTTTCTAATTTAATCCCGACCCAATAAAAAAAATATTTATCATTCTTGTCATTAAGAACTGATAAATATTTGCTAATTATTAACCTCTGTTATTAAAACAGTATCATTAATAATATTAATTCATAAATCGGCATATAAGTCGGCTAACTCGTTATTTTTGATCCCGACGGTTTGGTTTTCAGCAAGGGTTACATTTGCTTGGTTAAGATGTGCAATGTCGTGAATTTTTTCATAAAATTCATGACTATGATGATAATTACAAATTTTAAAACCTAGCCAGTTGGTTAAAACATCAATTGCGTAAGTGATTCACTTGGTATAAACATCAAAATATAATAAATATTCAGAATTATTAGGATCTAAAATATTTAAAAAACCAGCCGCCACTAATTCATTAAAAAGAAAGATTAGTGATGAGGGATAATAACTCGCAGTATCTGAACCAACTTTTAAATAATTAAGCATTTTTAAGCGGGCATTCTCCAGACCCCCGGATAATTTTTCAAGATTAAAAAATTTCTGATAAGTAAATTGACTGGCATTTGGATACCATTTCTGATGGTCAAGCACAATTGCATTATAAATATAATCATAAATAATTTGGTAGTTTTCAGCTGTGGGTTCAAAGTATTTAACCTTTAATTTTATTGTGATTTGATCAACTGGAATCTTTTCCTTTTCAGACAGTAGTGTTTTGGTGTGATTAATAACCGGATAATAAAAGATTTCTTCAACATCAAGGGCAAAACTAATAATTTGATATGTTTTAACTAACATACATTTCCTATTTAATGTTTTTCTTAATTTTTAATCTCAATGCTGCCAATTTTTGTTTAAGAAGTCTTCACATTAAATAACTACCTAAAAAGTTTTTTAAATATTTTAATTCAGTTTCAAGATAATAATCATCAAAAACTTTTTTAATTTGGTTATTAATATCCCGAATAATTTCATTAATATCAACTGATTGATGAAAATACGTTTGGTATAATTTTTGATATTCTGTCATCATTGAAACAGTTGAGGTATTTAAAGTTAATTCTCGACGATTAATCACTTCTAAAAACATCTCAACTAATTTATTATTATTGATTGTAACATTATTTTGTTTTTTCACATAATATAATTCAATTTTAAGCGCCATTATTGGATTAAGATTACTGAAAGCTACTTCCACCTTTATAATCTCATTAAGTTCCCAGACTAGTTGGTGAAATAAATTCCTTTGGATTGGTAAAGTAAACATTGTTTCCTCCTTCTAAAATATTGTCCATTAAAATTATTATTATTATTATTATTATTTAGTATTTTGTTAAATTAAGAACAGTAAAAATTGCAATAAATAATTAATTTCTGATAAGTTAATTATTTTACTTTAATCTAATTTTGTAAAACCTGGTGGTAGTTCGGATCAACACCAATTCCCCACAAGCGGTGCGGTTGCGTAATAAAATTATGGGGACTAATTTTTCAAATAAATGGTAAAAAGGCATTTTGGGTTTCAACAATTGGTTGATAAAATGCTAATTTATTAATTAAAATTCTTAATTCATAAATAATCATGATACTAATTAATGTCAGCATAATTGCTAAAAATAACAACATTTTCGCACTAATAGTTTGGGCCATTAATTTTTCAAAGAATGGTAGTGATTTAATTTCAATAATTAGAAAAATTAAAATTTCGTCTAACATAATATTAAGATATATTAAGAAACCACCAACAAAAAAGACTAATCCGCGGTAGTGTCCCAAATCCATTAAATTTTTTAAAATTAAGCTAACAATGATCATCATTGAAAGAAAAACTAAAAATAGCACAGAAAAGACATTTAAATTATCAATAAAAAATGGTAAATTCGCATATAAAATGACAATCCAAACTAGAATAATTTTATAAATAGCAGGGAACAAAATAATAAAATTAAAAAATGAGATTAATTTTAGTCATAATATTTTATTAAAAAATCCCTTTTTAATATAATAACGTGAAATTATTGACCATGAGATCCTCGTAATAACCAAAAATAAGATTGTAAGAGTACCATAAAAAAAGGTCATAGCAAAAATATTCAATTGATAAATTCAGTTGGCAAAACCACCAACTATTTTGTTATCGA
This sequence comes from Spiroplasma sp. DGKH1, assembly GCF_040940205.1. Lineage (NCBI taxonomy): Bacteria > Bacillati > Mycoplasmatota > Mollicutes > Entomoplasmatales > Spiroplasmataceae > Spiroplasma > Spiroplasma sp. DGKH1. The sequence continues at coordinate 238,805 of NZ_JASTWG010000001.1, forward strand.
TTGGTATCATATATGTTCTGTTCTCCTAAAATAACTGTCAAATATTTTGTTTGATATATTAATTATACAAAAATATTGTTATTTTACAAAAAAAAAAAAAAAAGCAACTTTATCCTAAATAATTGCTTTTTGAAAAATACTATTAATGACTGCACTTGGTCGTTTATTATTGTACAAAATATCATATAGTCCATTAAATAGTGGTAATTTAAGATGATGCTTTTCAGCTTCTAAATGAATTGTTTTACAAGTCAAAACCCCTTCTACTGTCTTGGCATGAGTAGCTAACACACTTTTGGCATCATCAGCCTGCGCAATTTCAAAACCTAAGGAATAATTCCGCGACTTAACAGAAGTTGCGGTTAAAATTAAATCAGCTAATCCCGCGAAGTTTAAAAAGGTTTCAATTTTGGCCCCTTTTGTTAAGGCAAAGATTTTAATTTCGTTTAAACCCATTGTAATTAATGAGGCTTTGGCATTATCAGAACTATGCAAACCATTAAAAATTCCTGAGGCAATGGCAACAGCATTTTTTAACGCCACCCCATATTCTGCCCCAATCACATCTTGGTCAGCAAACGTAACAAAATATTCATTATGAAATAATTCACGAATTGCCTGGGCAACAGTTAAATTTTCCGAAACTGCCATCATGCATGTTGGTTTGCGTAATAAAACTTCTTTGGCAATACTTGGCCCATATAAGCCACCATAAGCAATTAATAATTCTGGTTTAATCAAACTAGGAATTGATTTTGATAAAACTTCATGGGTCTCGGGGTCTAACCCTTTGGCAACATTAATAAAAACAGCTGGTTTTGTTAGAGTAGTGTTAATTTTGGTAATTACTGTTTTCAACGCCACCACTGGAACACTTAAAATAATATATTCAGCTTCTTCTAAAGCTTCCTGTAAATTGTTAGTAGCCCGAATTTCGCGGTTAATTTTTAAATCACCAAAAAATTTACTATTTAAATGATTATTATTAATATCTGTAATTTCAGTTTCATCAATCCCATACATAATAACTTGGTGATCATTATCTGTTAAAACATTTGCTAAAACTGTTCCATAAGCACCGGTTCCAATAATGGTAATATTACTACTAGTTTTTTTCATTGTTGTTCCTCTTTTACTTTCTTTCTCTAAATAAAATATTAATTGGTACCCCATTAAATCCAAAATAATCCCGAATTTGATTTTCTAAAAATCTTTTATAAGAAAAGTGAACATACTGGGGATTATTACAAAACATAATAAACGTTGGGATTGTACTTTCCGGTTGGGTTGCATAATAGATTTTTACCCGCCCCCCATTAAAATCAGGAGGCGGATTTAATAACTGCGCTTTTACTAAAATTTCATTTAAAACACTAGTTTTAACCCGCTGCTTTAAGCCAGTATATACTTCTTCAATGGCGCTAAATAAAGCATTTAACCGTTTTTTTTCGAGCGCTGAGACAAAAACCATTTTGGCATAATTTAAATATTTAAAATAACCACGAATTTGTTTTTCAATCTCATTCATTGTTCGTTCTGTTTTCTGAGGAATTGCATCCCACTTATTAACTACAATAATAACTGGTTTTTTTTGTTCAAACGCCAAACCACCAATATTAGTATCCTGATCGGTTACTTTTTGGGTCCCATCAATTAATAAAAGGACAATATCACTGCGTTCAATGGCACTGACAGCCCGCAGAACACTATATTTTTCTAATTTTTCGTAGACCTTTCCCTTGCGGCGAATTCCAGCAGTATCAATAACAGTATATTCAGTTTTATTGCGAGTAAAGGTGGTATCAATTGAATCGGTAGTTGTTCCTGCAATATCCGAAACAATAACGCGTTCTTCACCTAGAATGGCATTGGTTAAGGATGATTTTCCCACATTTGGTCGCCCAATTATTGAAAAATTAATCCCCTTATTTTTAATTTTAACCGGTAATTCATCTAAATAAGAAATAATTTGATCTAATAAATCACCAATTCCAATCCCATGACTAGCCGAAATTGCAATTGGTTCACCAAACCCCAGTGCCATATATTCATACAATTCATTATCTTTTTCTTGTTTATCGTACTTATTAATTGCTAATATCACTGGTTTTTTTGCTTTATAAAGCATTTTGGCAATCATTTCATCATCGGGGCTAATCCCCTCTTTATAAGAAACAACAAAAACAATTACATCTGCTTCATTAATTGCAATTTCCGCTTGCATTTTTATTTCTTCAGCAAATAACGCTTGGTGGTCAAGGGTAATTCCACCAGTATCAATTAATAAAAACTCTCTAGTTAATCACTCACTATAAGCATAAATCCGATCGCGGGTTACACCGGGGGTATCTTCCACAATTGCTAAGCGATCCTTAATAATCCGGTTAAATAAAGTTGATTTCCCAACATTCGGTCGCCCAATAATAGCGACAGTTCCTTTTCGTGCCATGTTATTGCCCCTCGCTTTTAATTTTTTCGTTATATAACTTTAACAACGCCTGAATAGTTTCTGAAAATGTCAAATTACTATTATCAAGGACAATTGCATCAGAAGTTACTACTAATGGTCCAGTCGCTCTTTGCATGTCGGCTTGGTCACGTTTTATCAGCTGTGCTTTTAGAAGTTCTAAATCATTGGGAACAATATTATTAACCTTATTTTGGTTTCACCGACGTAAGGCACGAACTTCAATGCTAGCTGTTAAAAAAATTTTTAATCCAGCGGTTGGGAGAACAACAGAAGTAATATCACGACCAACCATTACCACCCCTTGGTCTTTTGCTAAACTTCGTTGTAAGTCAACCATTGCTTCGCGAACAAAAGATAACCCCGTAATTTTATTAATATTTTTTAACACTACTTCTTGTTGGAGCTGGTCAGTAACATTTTCATTATTCACAAAAATATCATCACCGATCACTTGGTAATTAAAATTCTGCAAGGCAGTTTGTAAGGCTTGGTGGTCATTAAAATCAATATTATTAACCACACAATAATAAGTAAAAGCCCGGTAAGTTAACCCCGTATCAATAAATTGGTAGCCAATTTGTTTGGCAAATTCAGCGCCCGCCGAAGATTTTCCACTTCCTGCCGGACCATCAATTGCAATATTTATTTTCATTTTTTCACATCCCCTAATTTATAATGTTACCATTAAAACAATCGCAACTATCATTATTATCATAACAAAAATAATAACAACTAAGGGATATTTATCACGAAGTTTTGTTTTTCTAAACAACGCTAAAATATTAGTATGCTTTTCTTCCACCAGACCGCTTGCCTCTTTTAGCATTTCATTAGTGGTACGATGATCATTCTTACGAATTTGGGCAATAGTTCCAAAATCAATGTTAGAAGAATTAATCCGGTAATTTGCTAATGATTTTTTAATTTCTTCAATCTGATTAACATAATCAACTTTTTTATTTAAAATATCTTCTAATATTGACTGGTATTTTTCATATGTTGGTTTATTTAATAATGTTTCACTAATTAAAATATTATGCATAATATTTCCCGCATCAGCAGTGGAATTATAAGTTATTAAATCTTCTTGCTTAGTTTCAGTTTTAATCTGGTTTAATAATTGTTGGAGGTCATATTTAAAATTAGGGGAATATGGTTGCTCATCCGGGTTTTTATCAAGAAAAACTTTTTCTCAACTAAATTCTTGTTCAAAATCAGTTTTGATACTATTAAAATGGCCCGGATCAATTACATTCAACTTATTCATATAATTATTAACAACCTTGTTAACTTCATTAATTTCTTGGTCAAGCTCAATTTCTTTTTTAATCTCTTCACGCAATTGGGCAAACTTTTCCATTCTTGTTTCCAATTTAATAACACCTCCTAATAAATCACTTTTTTATTTTATATAAGAATTATATAATAATATCAATAAATTTTATAATATAATGTTTATGGAAATTAAGAGGTGCAAATATGGCTGATCGTAATATTGATAAAAAAAGAACTTATGTCAATACTAACTTGTGTATTGCTTGTGGTAGTTGTGTAATGGTTGATGAGACAGAAACATTTTTTATGGATGATGATGGGTTTGCCAATACAAAAGAAAATGATGCGGAATTAGTTGATGCCCAAATTGTTTGTCCGACCCAAGCTATTTTTATTAAAACCTTAGAAGAATATCGTAATCACCACAAAAGTAGTGAAGATCCTGATAATGAATAAAAAAATAACATTGATAAATGTTATTTTTTTATTCATTAAATGGGATTGCTTTTGCTAACTCTGATAAGGGTACTGCTAAATCTAAATTACTAGTTTTTTCTTTACGAATTGAACAACCTTCACAAAAAAGATCCCAAGTTACAGTCATTTGTTCAACATCAACTTCTAATGGTGCTGCTGTGATTTTTTGGTGTTGGCATTGTTGATCAATTCTAATTTTTGTTAGTAAGTCAGTTAATAATTTGTTGATTGCCAATAAGTCTTCGTTGGTCACGCTCTCACGGGCAATTAATTCCTCTAATCATTCTTTAGCAATCGCAATGTCTCTAATGTATTGTGGAAGTAACTGTTGGCTATTATTATCAATAATTCCAGTTAGTTCAACTTCACATTCCTCGGTATTTTTCATAGTCGCCCCCTTGCTAAATAACAATTCTGCTCCTAAGATAATTATAACATATAGCAAAAAATATTTTTTAAAAACTTACTAGCAACAAAAACTAGAGGGTTCTTGTTCTGGTACTTGTTCTGGCTCTGTAATAATAATAACATTATTAACATTTTTCTGATTTCTTTGCGCTAGTTCATTTTGCTTTTGTTTTAAAATATTTTGTTTTTTTTCTTTTTTTCAAATTAATCTGTGTTGTGTATCAATTGTGGCATGAACCTTATTTTCTTTAATAACTAATGTTTTATCCCGCCCTCTAGATTCTTCATTTGTAACAATCAGCCCATTTGAACAACAACTATTCATAATTGGTTCAACAGGTACTTGATTACTATCAGGACAATCTTGTGATTCTGAATCAAGGAGTCTTGAATATTCCGATTGACCACTAATACTTTCACAATTAGCACCTTTGAATTTTCATATTAATTTTTGTTTTAATCACTTTAAAGATGGACTTGAATAAGCAACTAAATCAACAAGGTAGTTTAAAGCAATTGGAATGCCCACTCCGAAGATAGCAGCACCATAATTAGCAACATATTTTTTATTATTAATTTCTTTAATAATTAAATCATAAGCAAACTTAAGTCCACAACTCCCACGGGTAATTCCGATTCCCGAAATAATACTTTTAATAATATTTTTACAACGGTCAGGAGCAAAAGTAGTTAGTGCCTGCGCCAAGGGGGCCAATTGGGCTGCTAAAGCAAATTTAGAAATTTCATTCCCAAAAAATTTTGCTTTCAGAAATTCTCAGACACTATCATCTTCTGATTCTTCTCCATAGTTATAAATAATAGTATAAATCCCCGATGTCACTAGGGAAAGGTTACTCAAAACTAATAATAATTTTAAAACTGTTTGTTGGTTATATGTTAATCACTCTTTATGGTGTAATTTTCGTTCAATAAATGGTCGACCCGCATAACTAAGGGCTTCTCCCGATAACAAATAAATATTAGCTTTTTTTCAAACATCATACTTAATGGGAAGCGTAAAAGAAGTAATAGCACTTACCATTTGTAATATTCCTGCTATTTCAGGACTTTTATTAATAATTTTAATTGTTCAGGAATTAATTCCAAAGATTTCATCATAATTACTACCATCTTTTTCGGGATCATAACCAAATGAACAGACTTCTTGCGTAACCAAGTTAAGTTTCTTCAATGGAATCTTTTTAAAATTATCAAATTCTAATGCCCTCTCTTGAAAAATTGCTGATGTCTCAGCAACATTATATTCTTCTGATATTAAATATTCGCTAGTTTTGTTAGCAGGATTAATAATTTTTGTCACTATTTTATATGTTACTTGTACTGGATTATTTTGTTCATTCTGTGGCATTTTATTCTCCTTCACATCTTATAAAAAAAGTGCCTAACAAAAAATATTTGTCAGGCACTTCTAGCACTCTGTTAACAATATTATTTATACTTATTTTTGAATTTAAGTATATTCTTTATAATAAATTATTTTGAAAAAATCACAATAATTATCATTGAAAAAGTAATTATTATATTTAGACAAGAAAAAATTCTTAATTATTTAAATATGTCCTAATAAATGAATCCTGAGCCTTTTTAAGGGTTTCATAAATAAAATGATGTAAATCTTTTATTTTATTATTAATTAAATAGTCGGTTATTTTTAGATAAAAATTTTTAATTTGTTGCGGTTGGTCAGGAATATTAATTAAACTATAAATCCGCAAAAATAAGGATAATAAGGTTTCTTCTTCAAAAATATTATTAATTAAATCGCAAGGCACCACCCGGTTTAAAAAATAAAACATTTTTGTTTCAATTTCAATAATTTGGTAAAGATTAGTAGGATCCCACCTTTGAACTTCGGCGAGGATTTGGTAGTATTCCTTTTTATTCTTGGACGTTAGTGCTTTGATTAATCGGGTATATTTCATCTCCACTATTGAAGCGCGAATTAAAAAAATATCTTCAATTTCGGCAATTGTTAATTGACGCACAAGATAATCCCCATTTTTAGTAATTTTTAATAAAAAACTATCAGCAAGCTTATCTAAAAAGAATTTAGCTTGGGCTTCCGAAAGGTGGTATGTATTAACAATATTAAAAATATCAATTGGTTCATTAACTTGATAAGTTTTATTAGCAAGCTTTGTTAATAAATCAATGATAATTTCCCGGTCAGTTCACTTTTTGAGGGCCATGGTTAGTTCCTTTCCATTTGTTAAATTATTTTAAAATTTTGCCATAGTATTCTAAAAAGGCAGTTTCTCAAATATTGATAAAACTTAATAAAAACTCGCGTAAGCTTAGTTCATCTTGGTTTAACGTTAACTCAAGCACTTTAATATAAAAATTAATTAATTGTTTACCATACATTTGAATGTTATAAGCAATTACTTTACGAGTATATAATCATAAGTTAATCGCTTTTTTTAAAATATTATCTAATAATGGTGTTTTCACAATTTGGGTAACATTACCAACAACATTATCAATTACCTGCATTATTTTAGGTAAATCATTTTTTTGCTGACTAAGTTTTTTTAATTCTTGCAAACAACTATTAATTTTTTCAATTACACTCGGAGTTAAACTATGCATTAATTTAATAAACCGAATTGTGGTAATTGTATAGTTTAAATATACTAACTGTTTAATTTCTGATTCTAAATATTTCTTAATAAAATACCCTTTCTCTTGATCATAAGCAATTAAATAATCATCAGTTAAGGCTGCAAAAACATTATCAACTTCTTCCTTACTAACATCATATTTAGCACAAAAAGGAATTTTATTAAGAACAGCATTGGGACGATACCGACCCGACAAAATATCTTCTAAAATGCAATTATATAATTGCTTTCGTGTTAGGTTAGACCTCATATTTTCTCCTGTTTTTTCTATTCAAATTATGTAATATTTTCATTATTAAGTAAAATTACGAGTAATTTTAACTCAAAAAAGATTATAGCAAAAAACAGCATAAAACAAAAGAAAAATAATATTATTTATTAATTAAAAAAAGAAAATAAAAATATTTTAGTTTTTTAATAATTATTAGCTTGCCGCGCAAAATTAGTGGCATTTTTTTGATTATAGGCAGCTAATAATTCTTGTTCTGTAAAGTTTAATTTCTCGGCAATCACAAAATAACTTGTTAAAACATTAAAATAATTAGCAACACTATGATCTTTAATAAAGTTAGTATATTCAACAAAACAATTCAAATAAATTGTTGTTAAATTAGTTGGTAAACTTAAATCACTTGGTTGGTAATTAAATGTATTAAAATCTACTTTTAAAGTATTCCCAATGCTAATTAAAAAATGAATACCATCAATATATTCTTCAAGTAATACCGCACGTGCTGAGGGCGGTTTTAAACTTCAATATTTAAAATCACGTTGTTCATTAATAAATTCAGCTAATTCAATTAAAAAGGCTAAAATTCGTTTTTCCAAAGTATCGCTTTCATTAATATTATGTTTTTGATAAATGTGATGATCTAATTTAGTTTGGTTAACAGCCAAGTTAACTAGTTCGTTATTGCTTATCATAGTCCAGATCCACCTTTCCTTCCTTAATTAATTTTAACAAATTTTTGGCTTCGGGGTGATTATTATATTTAGTTCCGACTTGGTCGGTTAATGAGGCAATAATTCGCTCGGAGGCAAAGGGGTCACGCGGATCATAAATTCAAGCATTATCAAAAGCGCTTGCCGCTGATTCGTGGCCCATTGTTCCAATTACTATTGCGTGAAAACGATTACGACGTAATTTTAACTGGTTAATTTTTGCAGTTGTGCGCTCTGATAAATCAGAAGTTAAAAGATCACTAATCATTAACAAATCAGCATTAAAATATTCATTTTTCTCCATCACATTCAACGCATGGTTAATTGCTGGTTCAATATCCGTGCTTCCACTAAAACTTTTGGATAAAAATTTAATTAAATTTGGAACGGAATTACGAACGGAAGAAAAATCATAGACATCTAAATTAGTTGAAAAATTGATCATATAACAAGGGCGTTTTTCTTGCAAGGCAATTTTAGCAATGGCTAAAGATAAGGCTTTAGCAATTTGTTCAGGGTTACCCCGCATTGAAGAAGAAGTATCAATACATAAAATAATTGGTCCTTTTTCTTCAGGAACTCTTGTTTTAACAATATTTAACTTTATTTTTTCAACTGGAACCTGATCTTGCGAAATAAATTCAAAAGTAGTTAGTTTTCCCTCAATAAATTTTTTATAAAAAATGTATTTTAAGACCGGGTCTTTTAAAAGAACTAATTCCGCGGGAAACATGTGCTCTAAATCCTTTGATTCAGTAGCTCCCACAATTTCTTCGGGTGAATTTCCAATTGGTTGTCATTCATAATCCATCACAATTTCTTCGGCTAATCTTTCTTCAATTAGTTTACTTTCCCCTTGGTAACGCCCTAATAAAGTAGCAATTTCCATAATCGCCGGATTTTGTTTTAAAAACTCGGCAAACTTTTCAATGGCTTCCATTTTTAAACTTTTTGTGAGGTTTTCTTCTGGATTTCACATTAAACCAAAAAAATTTCAAACTGTTTTAAGTAGTTTGTTAGTTTTTTGCATAATTTCAATCCGATTATAAAGTTCTTGCAAATACTTATTTCGTAATTCTTCAATTTTCGCAAAGCGATAATCCGCAATCCGTTTAATTAAGATTCCTTCCCAACTATTAATAAAATCTTTAAATAATACTGAGGGATCATTATCTTTTTTATTAAACTCATAACGATAAAAATTTAACCGGTCATAAAATGGTGATTTAACTTTAAATAAAAAATCTTGGGTTTTGGCATAGTTTTCTTTTAACGCACTATAGCCATTAACTTTAACCCAGTTTAATAAATAAATTTCTTTTTCCATTTCACTTGGTAAGGTAATGCTACGAATTTCTTTTTTAATTTTTTCATCATAAAAAGCAGTAATTTGTTGATCAAAAGTATCAGCTAATCACTTGTTATTTTGTTTAAACAACACAAAATGAGGATTTTGTAAATCCTGATTTTTTAGTTTAGATAAGTAAGTATTCATTTTTTTATCTAAGCGATCTTCTAAATACCCTTTCATCAACAAATTCCCCCTTTAATTAGGTGTTGATTCATCAAATTTTAATTCTTGGCCATCAAAAGCATTATTAACTGCTAAATAGTAAGCTTCTTTGAAGAAAATACATGGTTCCGCTAAAAGACGGTGCTTTTCATCCGGAAAAGCAGTTTCTAAACTATCAATTTCCTTTTCAACAGCTAAAATTTTTCGTTCAATTTCAGCGGCACTATTATCCCCTTTGGCATTTTTAACTTCAACAGTCATGTTAGAATTTAAAGTTAAGTTTTTTAATGTTTTATCATTTAAATAAATAACTTCTGTTTGCATAACATCATGCATATTATCTAAGTCTTCACCATAATATAATTCAACTAAGGTTGGTTGGTCTTTATTATGACGAGCATCAATAAAGTCTTCTACCCGAATGAAGCACACGGGATATTGGGCATCTGATCAAAAAATCCGGTGAAAAGTTCCCTGCACTTTTCCATCAAAAATATCATAGTATTCACTTTTCTTACTAATTGATTCTTGAATATCATCATATTGGCGGGCTAATTCTTCTAGTTCCTTGTCAAGACGAATTTTCTTTTGCTTAACATCAAATGTTAACGCATCTAAATAAAATTCATTAAAAATTGCTGTATATTCTTCTTCTTGCTGTTCATCATCTCAAATACAATAGGGAATGACTAACCAGTCTGGTTTATCAACCGTATCACGACCATTATAATAAGCTGATGCTTTCATTAAATGGGCAATTTTCTTTCAACGGCGATCCGAAATATAATATTGTCCTTCGGTAGCAACATACATTGCTTTCCGAAAACGGTTAATAAAATCAAAAGTATCTTGTTCCATTTTAACCTGGTTAATTTCTTTGCGTCACACATCATATTCCTCATGTGTAATTTGTAAGGCTTCATCAACTTGGACATCTAAATTGGTAACCCCCGCAATCATGTCATTAAAGTTTTCCTCTTCTTTTAAACCTTGGGCAATATAACGAATAATAAAACGGTCATATAAGGCTTCTAAACCTTGCCCTTCCGCTGGTAATTCATTCGAAGCAGAAATTAATAACTTCATTGGCACTTTAATATCAACCCCAGCGTTGCGAAAAATCTTTTCATTAATAATTGTTAATAAGGTATTTTGAATTGACGGTCCTGCTTTTCAAATTTCATCTAAGAAGACAATTTCAGCAGTTGGTAAGTATTTATCGATTAGTCGTTTATAAACTCCCCGTTGTAAATCTTCAATTGAAATTGGACCAAAAATTTCTTCGGGAGTTGAAAACCGGTTCATTAAATATTCAAAAATTGTACCATTTTTAAAAGCATGTTTAAGACGACGGGCTACTAATGATTTGGCAATCCCAGGTTTCCCCAATAGAAAAATTGATTCTCCACTAAGCATTGCTAACATTGCTAACTTAAAAATAACCTCTTTTTCATAAACATCTTTTTGTAATTGTTTTGTTAACTCTTCTAATCTTTGTGTTAATGTCATCCTATCTTCCCCCTACACTTCTAAACTGATTTTACGTTTTACATCATCAGATTTTACTAATAAAATACAAGCTCCCACTATTCAAATTGAAGTAATTACCAACACGACAATCATAAAAACTGGAATTCAAGTATTAATATCACCACTATCATTTGATGATACCTTAATACTTGATAAAACTAATAAAACAGCACAAATAATTTCTAAGAATAAGAAATATAAAATTGCTAACATAATATAAGTAATTGCTCACCCATAGACTGCGCCAGCCGTACGACAAATCGCCATTGGAATAAAATATAATAAGCCAAATAAAATAGTAATAATTAAGAATCCATATGCTAAGAAATCACGAACATAAATTCCCTTAGTAATTTCTAAGTTTGGATTAACAAAACTACCAACAGCAATTAAAATAACTTTTTGACCAATAAAATAGGCAAGAGTAATAGCTAAGATTTGGGCAAAAATAATAAATCCCCGCCCAAATTGTTCCATTGTACTACTTCAGTACATCCGGCGTTGGGAAAAATCATTATGTTGCGTTGGTGAAATATAACTAAATTTCTTTTGTTCTTGTTCTGATAATTCCGCAATTTCTTCTTCATATTTAGCCCGTTGCTCAGCGTTATCAAGCAACTCTAAATCAGGAAATTTACTACCATAAGTTGGTTTTTTATTCATCCTCATCACTCTTCCTTTCTATTGGGTTGGGTTTTGGAGTGTTATGTTAAATTCTACAAACCCATTTTCGATATAATCACCAGTAAAGTTAATCCGAATATAATAATTCCCAGCCTGTAATTGGGTGGTTGGTTGTAACCAATTATTATTTAATTTTACTTGAATATTATAGGATATTCTACTAAGATTTCAATTATTTTGATTAAAATAATTAATAATCTTGTTTTGGTACTTATCCTGTAACGTTTGAACTGTTGGAACAGGATTAGTTGCTAAATTAATTTCGTTAGCATTAACCATAATTGCCCTTCTTATTTTATCTAAACTTTCGCGTGGAACATTAATCTCTTTTTGAATGCTACCATAAAACGGATTATTGCTACTATTATCAGCAACAATTGTTAAAGTATATAATCCTCCCACCAATTTTTCGTTCAGATTGGCTATCCGACCATTTGGTTCATATAAAATAAAAGTAAACTGATTAATAATTCTTTGGTCTAAATTTAAGCCACTAAGTCCTTTTCGGAATTGTTCTTGGGCTTGAGCAATAATATCATTACCATAATCATTCATCGTATAAGCTCGTAAATTAATTTGATTTCCCAAATAACTTTCGACATTGGCCTTGGCAACTGTTACATCAATTGTGGTATCACCACTGATTAAATTATCACCGCCACTAGCCGCTACACGAATTGGCTGATGGCCAGGAATTAAGTGATTTTGATCATCAGGGTTAAGACCAAGTATTGTAAAATCACTGGTTTCTAATTCTAGTCCACTATTTCGAGCAGTACGAATAATACTTTCTTGAATCCGCTTGTATAAATCAGCATTAGTGTCCATTGTTGACATTGAAAGGGTAGGTAAGGATAATTCAGTAAAATTAGCTTTAACAACTTGAATATTTGTAAAAGTAGTTGCTCCTTGAAAGTTTAACGAAGAACCCAAAGCCTGTACTTTAACACTATAGGCTCCTACTTTTAAATTATTACCATTATTACGACCATTAGGGGGAGTGATATCAAAATTAAAATCATTCAAAATTGGTAAATTAACTGGATATTCTCCGTTGGTTCCGTGTGGAAAAGCACGAGCTCATTCTACCGTAGTGTTTAAAAAAGTACTTTTAATTTTATTTTCAAAAGTATATTGACTAGTTAAAGTTGAGAACCGTTCACGACTAATTTTATCTCTAACTTTATTGACTATTCATTGGGTATTTAAATCATTTTTATCAACGCCACGGGGATCTGGCACAACTTTTGATGGTAAGGTGAATGCTGTTTGAATATCTTTTGTTTGCGTTTTCGCATCATTTAATCAAAAAGTAGCTTTGACATTAACTTTTGGTAAAGTAAAGGCACGATCCTGATAAACTTTATTAGCATTCCCCCGTTCTTGTCCGTTAACAGGAGGATTTAAGGAATTAGTTGTTCCCCGAATTTCACTGGTTCCATTTGTTGAAATTGTTAATTCTTTTAAATTAACATCCCGCGGAGCATTCGGATCATTTAAATTATTTCATAAATATCTTGTCAAGTTATTTTTAACCGTTGGAATCAACTGGGTTAAACGTAAATCAAGTTCAGCATTGGTGTCATCATATTGAATATTATCAACAACCGTTTGAAAATCATTCAGATATTGGTAACTATCTAAATTAAGGGCCCGGTTGGTATAAGTTTGTTGGTTATAGTATAAATTAGTGGGGATTCGTTTAGTATCTAAAAAGTTAATTTGCACTTGGTTATGAAAAATTTGGTGCTCTGAATTTCAAATCTGCATATTATCACTGGCAATTCCTAAATCTTTAATATAACCTTGATAACTATTAACTTGTTCTGCTCCCATTGGTAATCCAAAATTATCTTGGGGATTTGGTTTAACAGGAGTTTTATCATAACTAGTAAATCCCCCATTACCACCAACATTAGAAAAAATTGGCATTTGGACATTTAAGGTATTAAAAATTTTGGCAATTGTATCATAACCCGCCTGGTGATTATTGAATAAACTAGCTCCTAACTGGTCAAAACTATTAATTTTACGACTATCATATAAAACATTGACAGCAAAATCATCCGCAGAAACCCCGGCTGCTTTAATTGGTACAAATGGTTTATCATTAATACCAGTAATTTCTTGGTTAACAATAATACTTTGGTCGCCATCATCATTATTTAAACGATAATACTGCTTTAATAACTTGCTTAAAAGTTGTTCATTAGTAGTATTTAAATCTAAGTTGGTATCTTGAATAAACTTTTGAATTTCAGAATTATTTGCTAAATTTAATAACTGCGCAATGGTAATTTGATGGGGAATTTCATATCAATAATCAACACGTTTTTTTAAATCAATATAATTATTAGCACCATCACTGGCCACCAGTTGTAAAGCAAAGCGCATTTTATAACTAAACATTCCTTGCTGAGCAGCGCTCGTATCTAAATACATTAAACCATATTTATCATCCCCACCGTTATAAGGATAACTTAACACACGGGGTAGTAAGGTCAATTTCATTTGAGAACCTTTATAAATAATATTGGTTCCGGATAATTTAGCTCCTGTCCCCGCTAGTAATGCTTCTACTTTCGTTAAGTCAGCACCAATTCAATCACTGGTTTGGAAGACATTTCGAATTAAATCGGTATCTTTATTATTGGCATAATTATCAATCGTTGGTTTTTCTGACAAAGTAAAATGAACATAGGTATTAATATTTTCGGGTTGGGCTAAATCTTTGGATAATAACCCATTAATATAATTGGTAATTTTATCTCCTAAGGGAATAGCATCTCGCCAGGGGTCGGTTTCATTATATGAAGAAGGCGCAACAAAAGCATAAATCATTCCGGCCGCCCCTAAGGCAATGGCCACTGAACCAATGACAGCAAAAATTCTTAAATTAGTTTTTTTATTAATTCGACGGGTTTTATGTTTCATTGATGGGGATAATACCTGTTCATTATCCTTAAAATTATCACTCATATAATTCACCTCCTCATGTTTTTATTGGTTAATGCTATTCCTGATCATCAACAGCAACATCAACCATGGCTGCTTCATTAATAACTGTTTCTTGGTTTAAAATATGGTCATTGGGATGAAGATTTTCTAATTTTAACTTTTCTTGTTCATATTTATAAGTTTCTTGTTCTATTAAAGTTAACCGTTCTTGCTCTAATTTTTTCAACTTCTCATCCTTTGCTCGAAAACTTTTTTCATCTTGTAAATACTCTGCTACTTTGCGTAATTTTCATTGTTTACCAACTTCTCGTCATAATAAGGTATAACAAATGATAATTACCAACGGGCAAATCATAAACCCAATTAAGGCAATAATTAAATAATTATTATGATAATTATACTGGGTTCAAAAATAAAAAATCACCACAATACCAAAAAGATAATAAAATAAGGTAAAAACAGTAGAAGTAATAATTCATGGTTTAAAGCTTGTTGCCCGGCGTAGTCGTAAGTATGGCACTCCAATGAAAGCAAAAAAGAATAAACTAATAATTAACCCAATAACTCCCGCAATAATATATTGTGTTTCAAAGGCTTGGTGGGTAATTAAGCCGGTAATATTCTTAATATAATTAAAACTCATTGCACAACCAGCGGCTAAGAAAAAGCCCATAAACATTCCTAATACTGAAAAACCCAGAATTAAAAGTCGGGTTGCAACTTCAATCCGCGTATTTCATTGTAACGCTAGTTCTTCGCGTTTAGTGCTTACTTTTCCAATCATATTGTTGCCCCCTTTCATCACACAATATTAACGAGTACGAATTGTTCTAATTTGTTGTGCCACATTATTTTCTAGTTCCCGATAATAATGTTTTAAATTAACACTAACAATAATAGTTCCCAACAAAAAGATTACTAACGCTACTCCCCCTAAAATTGTGGCCTTTCAATTAGCTGGATTAGCAATAAATAATGAATATACAACTGCCAAACCAATTATTCCCAAACCATTCACAGTACCAATAATACCCACCACAACTAACCAAATTCGCATTGTTTTAATTGTTCGGCACACCAACATCGGTACTACAATAAGAATAGTTATTGCTAACCATAAAAATAATAAACTAATAATTGCAATCTGCAGATAAGGTTTTACTAAATCAAGGTTTGAACCAACAATCCCACCGGTTTTCGACCCAATAAATGTTAAAATAAGACTGGTTGTTGTTTGGGCTAAGGGATAAATAAATAACGCTACCGTAATAATCATCATTAACGCACCAGCAAGAATTGCAATTCGCCCAAAGCTTTCCACTGAATCTTTAAAATAATAACGAAATGCTCCTAAATCATAATTATAAGCATGATGCTTAAACTGCATTCGTTGTTTTAATTCATAACTTCCTAAATTTCTCGTCACTTTTTCCCCAACGGTACGGTCCAATTTTTTAAGACTCTCTGGGCGATCATCTTCAACAAATTTTAATTCACGCACGGGCGGG
Source organism: Spiroplasma sp. DGKH1 (assembly GCF_040940205.1). Taxonomy (NCBI): domain Bacteria; kingdom Bacillati; phylum Mycoplasmatota; class Mollicutes; order Entomoplasmatales; family Spiroplasmataceae; genus Spiroplasma; species Spiroplasma sp. DGKH1. The sequence continues at coordinate 255,212 of NZ_JASTWG010000001.1, forward strand.
GTTTCTTCCGCGGAATTATTGGATAATATTTTTTCTTCCGTGTTAATCATTAACCCACCTCCTTATTGCTCAGAATTAATAACTGCTGTAAACTGTTCACTAGCTATAATTGCTTTTCGTAATTTGCTTTTTTTATGGACAGCGGCACTTCATAATAAGACACTACCCGTAAAGATTAATAAACAACAAAGAGCAGCTAAAATAACCCCGGGAAAATTTAACCGCACGGGAATGTACAAATAAGAAATAATACTTAAACCTAACATTATTAAACCAAATAAAAAACCTAGTGAATTTAATAAGATTCCAGTTAGTTTTACTAACCGAATATTACGGACAATTAAAATTGGAATCACAAAAACGAGACTAAAAATTACGCCTCCCACGGCAATCACGACTGTCATTCCGCGAAAAACACCATCTGCTACTCCAAATTGGTTAAAAGCGGCCGGAATTGGCAACTGTGTGGTAGCAATCATTGCTAAAGAAGCAGAAACAATAATAATCACGCCCAACATTAATCCTTGGGAAATTAAAATAAATAATCGGCCAAAAATTTCAGCCGGACTACTAAAATACATCCGCGTAAGATGTAAATCTTCTGGAAGCGAAACTGGTTGGCTAACCGGTTCTGAATCCGCTAAAAAAGATGGTTGTTGTTGATTATCTTCACCAACCATTGTTTCTTGTAAAGTTAGTTCTTGATTTTCACTAATTTTGGCCATCAATATCACCCATTTTATTATGCCCTATCTGCGAATTTACCTAATTCGTATTTTGATTATAGCATTTTTTAGTTAAAAAAGGCAAATTTTAAATTTTTTCCGAAAAAAAGAAGAGGAAGCCCTCTTCTTATGGACGATGATTAATATCATAAATAATTTTAATCTTAATAATAACTGTTCCCTCGTATAATCCATTATATTTTGGAATAATGTTATCTAAGGTAATATCCGAAACTGGATTGTTAACTGTTGGTAATACTACCCGACTCACAACTTCCTGATCTCAGTAATTATAGTTTGAAGTTGGTAATAACAGATTTGGGTATTTTTTCTGCAATTCGTAGTTATAAGTAATTGCATTATGTCAAATTGTTATCATTAAGTTTTTAATATATTGTTCGGGATTTTGAATATTTAAGTTATCTAAGTAGAACACTAATGGTCCATTGGCTGTTGCATCAATTGGATCGCCACTTGGATTCATTGGAATTCTATTACTATCATATTTTAAAACAATCTGGACGGTCATTTCGCCCTGATAGATAGTTTGGTCTTTTAATCGGAATTTTAATTCTAATGGAATATTTGGACTTCCCCCTGGGGTAAAGTTTTTAATTGCATCGGCGACTTTTTGTTCATAGTCACTATCCCAAGCAGATATTTTTTTTGATACTCCATATAAAGTATACAATTCATTATTAAATGATGAGTAACCAATAATATCATTTCAAATTCTTGTGGTTAATGTTTTAATTTGACGGTCAACCGTTGTGGGATCTTGGTTAAATTTATAATCACGGGTTGTATAGTCAATTGGAACGTTTTTAGTTAACGGACTATCAATAATTCGTAACTTACCAGTAATTGTTAAATCAGCATCTTTTCCGGTTGTTCGGGCATCACCACGAGCTTTGATGGCATAATCTGTTCATCCTTTGGTTGCAAGCGCTTGTTTATAAGCAGCTTCTAATCCTGATTTATCAATCGTACTATTGCCTTTACTATCGACATAATCTGTTGATTTGGTTGAAATTTCACCGCCAAATTGACCAACCGCATTATGTCAAGTTGAAACAAATATTGAGTCAACAGTTGGATTTGAAGCAGTTGATAATAAGATTGGACCAGTATTGATTGTTTTGACTACCCCATCATTCATAATGATTGCATGAATAGTTGTATCACCTTTAAAGACCGGGTTAGTATTGTTATTTTTAGCAACTAACGTAATAGCATGTTTTGTCCCAATATTTGGTCAATTATTTCTAATTACCGCATCTCAACCACTTAGATCAAAATCCTTCATTTCAGGTGTTAGCGGTAAACCAGCAATTGCCATCGCATCACTTCAAACTTTTGCTTTATCAACTTGATAACGATCTTTTTCATAAACAATAATAGGCACTGCTAAACTTATATCTTTTGGCATTGTATAAGGATCTTTCGTTAAACTTCCTTCCACCCGAAGATAATGGTTAACACTTTCATCTTTTGGAGTTGCTAAGAACTTAAAGTTGGTGCTTTGACCACGCCCCGGTTCAACAACACTACTAAAGTCAATGTCATAATCCTTATAACTCGCAGCAACACGGGGATCAGTACTAAATTCCGGACTATTTTTAACATTTTGTCAAATAAATTGGTATAAAGTATCGTTATCCCCCACATCATTTTTAAGTTCTAGGGGTAAGTTAATATAATAGCTAATAATATTTAATTTAATTGTAATTGTCCCCTTGTATTTTTTGTTTCCACTATCAAACTTCCCATTATATTTAGCAATTAATTGTTCACTTAGTGGTTGGTTAAATTTAGTTGGTAATGCTAATCCTGATAAATCATAACCACTAATGTCATCAGGAGTGTTAGCAGTAAACTGTGTTTTAGCTTCATCTCAAATCTCATTTTGAAGCGTTGTTAAATCATCATATTTAGTAACATCTTTTAACGTAACTGAGAGGTCAACATCTTGAGAAATATCAACGGGACTACTATTAATAAGAGTAAAATAAATTGTAATTGAACCAGTATAACTAATTTCTGGTCTATCTTTTAAGGTAAAGACAATATAACCTGCTTCTTGATCACCATTATTAGGCGGTAAGGTATTATTTTCCTTGTCTGTAATATCTCCCATGTGGAGGTCAAGTCCTTGTTCAATCCGTCCCTCTTTTTTAGCCGCCGCTAAAATATCAGCATTAATATCTTTTGTTTCCGAAGAAACATAAACGCTATTGGTTAAAGTAAATTCAGTTGACACATTCTTTTTCCCATCAATAATATCGGAGTGGGAATTACCACAGGCAACCAACGTTGGTACTAACGAAGTTGCTAACATGGTTGCTGTTAAGATTGCTAATAACTTTTTCATTTTCTCACCTCACTTATGTTAAAAAATGCCATTTTTAGTATATATATTATACCGTAATTAATAAAATTATACTATATAATCTAAGTTAAAACGGAAAACAATCTGTTGGAATTGTTTTTCAACCCCACTAGGGTTTTTCAATTTTAAAATTAAATCTAAGGCGGTATTTTGATAATATTTTGCGCTATCTCCACTTACTAAATTAGTAGTCCAAGCGCTAAAATCATTTTTAATATGATACTGATTTAAAACATTATATTCAATATTATAGTCATTGCTTAATGAACTCTCGTATTGAACTTTCGTATATCCATTTAAAACATTATAGACACCAGCTGTATAGTTATTAATATCTTCAGCAAATTTTCAAGTATTTTCAGTAAATTCCTTTAAAATTAAGCTCTGCAATTGGCGCGGATCACTAACTAAACGCGGATCAATTTTAATAACATTATTTTGATTTGCAGCGGTACCATAAACCCCTGTTGTGTTTCAATAGTTACTAAATAAGTAATTTCGTTGGGCTAAATTAGTAAAATCTAACATTCCCGGTGAACTTACTGTTCCTTTTAAATTAAGAATATGATGTAGTTGAGGATGATCAATTGTAATAAATTCCGAGCTGTTAATAAATGGTAAATTAATTTCTAAATCCTTTGCTTCTTGAATAGTTCGTTTTTTAACATTTAAATAGTCACTAGTTTCACTATTGGCATATGTTTGAAAAGGAAGGATATTTCATTTAAATAACCACTGATATTTGGGATCGGCTGGGTTCGTTAATATATCAGTTTTCATCTTATCAACTAAATCAGCAAACTGAATTTCCCCATTTAATAATTCCCGAATTTGACTATTAATATTATTTTCTAAAATATTTTGAATTGTCTCTCCTTCTGGTAAGAACATAAAGTAAAACTCTTCGGGTTTATTAATATCCAATGTTTTTGGGGTTAATAAATCATAAAGTGGTTTTCAATCATCCGGAACAATATCTTTTGGTAAAACTAAATTCGGATTTTTTGTGGTTGCTAAAACATTTTTTAAAAACACAAATAACTGCGGAACATATTTAGTATTAATTTTAATATCTTTCCCCAGAGTTGATGATGAATTGCTAACTGCTAAATTAGTAGTTTTAAAATGATGGTTGGAATCATTAATAATCGCATTCATATCAAATAAGTATTGATAATCATCAATAACTGGTAGTGGTAAAGAAGGATCCAGACGGTCTTGTTCAGAAACACTAGAAATAACAAAATTACTATAAGGGTTGTAATCACCAACAAATTCCTTATTATCCCCTTTATTTTCTAAATATAAATTATCAAAATATTTTTGATATTGGTCATATACTTCATCATCTAATTTTAAACCATTAGTTTCACCCTTGACCACTAATCCATTTGCTTGTTTTCCTAAAATGTTTTTTTGGTTTGTTCAAACAATTGGTTTATCTTCATCTTTTTTCATACTTTCTGCCATTTTAAACTGGATAAAATTAGATAAAAACCCTTCTGTTCCAATAAAAATGGTTGGCATAATAATCAAGTTTTTTTGAATTTCCCCATTATACTTAATTTTTAAATATAAAATATTATTAACTAAATTTAAATTATTTCGTTGGACATCTTTTAAAGACAACTCATGTTGGGCATAAGCATCTGTATAAATTTTAAAAATGGCAATTTTATTCGGGTCTTTATAAATATTTTTATAAAGGAAATTGCGAGAAATATATGTTTTTGGTGCTTGGTTAAAAATATAATTATAAGCATATTCTAATCGTAAAGAAGTTGCCCGCACATTAATACGCTCAACAACCCCCGTGGTTGGGTTTGCTGGCACATTATATTCTTCAAAAGTCTTTTGCCCTTTAAAATTATCCCGTAGTGGCGTATTCGTAAAATCAACTTGGAAATAATCACCCTCATTAATATCCGGTAGTTTCCCATTGGTTTTAATCCCATTATAACTCAAGATATTTTGTAAAAATTGGACACCAAAATAAGCTCCGGGAATTAGAGCACCGATATATAATGTCGCACAAAAAGCAGCAATCACTGACTTTTTACGACTCGCAACACTAACTGTTTTTGTAATTTTATTAAGTGCCTTTCAACTTCCTGGTTTTTTTGCCATTAATTCAAACACCTTTCTAATCCTAAATAACCCCTTATTTAAGATTAATAATACCAAAAATATGATTAATAATCATATTTTTTAATATTAAATAAAAACCCTTCAGACTATTTCCTAGATAATCTGCTTTCATTATAGCAAAATTTTGCAAAATTACAATTTAATGTTTTATCTATTTTTCAAAGAAAGTTAAATATTAAATAAAAAAGCTTTTAACATGGGTTAAAAGCTTGTCAATTCAAACTTATAGATTATGATAACATCAAAGTTAAATTACCCGCGAAGTCATTCCAATAATTTTTAAAATATCTTTAATTTTAGCGGCTAAATCTAATGAAATGTAATATTCTACTAATAATGAAAATAAAATGTGTAAATGATCATGGTATTTATTTTCAACTAGTTTAATTGCTTTACTTAAAATTCTATCCATTTCTTGTTTTGGATTAAGGGTAATTTGGAAATATCGTTTATTTAAACGCACTAGTTCACCCATCATATTTTCATTTTTAATTTTAAGGTTATCAAAAGTATCAGATAAAAAATTATCAATTTTTACAGTTAGTGCTTTATTATGTTGTAAGTTTCCTTGTTTTGTTCGAAAACCAATAAAGTTTTTAGATAAATAAAATAAGGCATTTTTATTAGTAGTACTAATTTCTTCGAGGGCTTCAATTTCATTCATTTCTTTTAAAATATTTTGATAATCATAGTTTTCTTGTTTTTTCAGTTCCATATTTGGTTGCTCCTTTTTATTATTTAATTAAAAATGGTAAGTGGTAAATTAAATGTATAAATTAAATATTAATAAAAAAACAAATAGCACTAACATAACTGGATAAGAATTAGTTAGGTACTATTTGTACTCTGTTAACTTATTTAATTTACTTTATTATTATAATATATTTATCTTCATTCGCAAAGACTATTTAATAATTTTTTTGCTATTTAATTTGCGTTCAGCTTCTGTTAAATATAATTTTCGTAAGCGAATATCAGTTGGTGTTACTTCGACCAGTTCATCTAACTCAATAAATTCTAATGATTCTTCTAAGGTATAAACTGTGGGGGGAGTTAACCGCACTGCTTCATCACTACCAGCTGCTCTGGTATTTGTTAATTGTTTTGCTTTACAAGGATTAACATATAAATCATTGCTTCGGGAATGTAACCCAACTATCATTCCTTCATAAACTTTTGTTTGGGGTCCGACAAAAAGGATTCCCCGTTCTTCTAAAGGTCGTAACGCATAAGCAAGGGTAACTCCCCCAGTCATACTTACTAATACTCCATTTGGTCGCTTAGCAATTTCGCCCTTATAAGGCTCATAGCCTTCGGCGCTGCGAATCATAATCCCTTCCCCATGGGTAATATTGGTGAATTCTCGGCGAAAACCAATTAACCCGCGGGTCGGAATTGAAAAAGTTACTTTGTCCCGAATGCCATCGGAATCCATATCAATCATAATTCCCTTACGGACATTTAACTTATTAATTACACTACCACTATAATCTGTGGGAACACTAATAATAACTTTTTCCATTGGTTCTAAAATATTTCCCTCTGGTGTTGTTTTGAAAACAACTTGTGGTTTGGAAACTGCTAATTCATAACCTTCACGACGCATATTTTCAATTAAAATTGCTAAGTGTAATTCACCACGACCATAAACTTTAAAGCCATCCGCGCTAGAATCACTCATTGGCTCTACTCGTAGACCAACATTAATTTCTAATTCCTTGTCTAAACGATCTTTAATATTTCTAGTTGTAACATATTTTCCAACTTTCCCAGCAAATGGGGATTTATTAACAAGAAAATTCATTGACATTGTTGGTTCTTCAATAATGATTGGTGGCATTGGGCGAATATTATCCTTATCACAAACTGTATCACCAATTAAGATATTAGTAATCCCCGCTACCACGACAATATCTCCAGCAAATGCTTCTTTAACAGCCACTCTTTTTAGACCCTGGTATGTAAATAACTCGGTAATTTTTCCCTTGCGGGGATTACCAGCATTATCAACAATGGCCACTTCCTGCCCAACTTTAATAGTTCCCTCAAATAAGCGCCCAATTCCTAACCGTCCAATAAATGAATCATAGTCTAAAGAACTAATTTGCAAGCGGGTTGGATTTTGGCTTAATTCTTGCGGATATTCTCCAACATGATTAATGATACATTCAAATAACGGGGTTAAATCTTTCCCCTCATCTTCGAGTTCATATTTAACAATTCCTTCTTTGGCAATCCCGTGCAAAGTAGGAAAGTTCAACTGGTCATCATTAGCATTTAAATCCATAAATAATTCTAAAACTTCATCAACAACCTCTTTGGCTCGTTGATCCTTTTTATCAATTTTATTAACTAACAATATTGGGCGTAACCCTAATTCTAATGATTTTGATAAAACAAACCGTGTTTGGGGCATCGGTCCTTCCGAACTATCAACCAATAAAATAACAGTGTCAACAGTCTTCATAATTCGTTCAACTTCTGAAGAAAAATCAGCGTGGCCCGGCGTATCAACAATGTTAATCTTAATATCTTTATAGACAACTGAACATGTTTTTGAATAAATAGTAATTCCGCGTTCACGCTCTAAATCATTACTATCCATAACTTGGGCACTAACTTCTTCATTACTTCGAAAAACCCCTGATTGGGCTAAAAAAGCATCCACGAGGGTTGACTTTCCAGCATCAACATGGGCAATAACAGCAATATTAATAATTTTTTGATGTGACATTTAAATTCCCCTTTAAAATTTTAAATAATAGTATTTTTTATAACTCCGTATAAAATATTAACATAATACTAGCAAATTACCTATTTTTTTTGTAACTTCGTGGTTTATTTTTAATTAAAAATTTTATAATACATAATTAACAATAAAATCTTCAAAATCCTAAATTTTAAAGAGCTCCAAAATATTACCGACCACAATTATTCAATTTTATAACATTATTTCACAATATCTTAGTATAATAAAATTATTAAAGGATGTGAGAATATGGCAATTGATGTTAGTAAAATTGAAAAATTATCAACAAGTGATTTAATTAAAGCCTTAAATGATAAAAATAAGGAGTTCCAAACATTACAAACTAAAAAAATCGGAGTGTGGCAGAAAATTTAAAATTAAAAACTATCGAAAATGAACTTCGAATTATTAACGGAGAATTTATTAAACGGGGGATTTAAAAAGACAAACAATTGTTTGTCTTTTTTTATCCTTTTAAAATATTAATCGCCAGGTTATCCACCGAGGGATGATCAGGGTTAGTACAACTAACACTGGCGATGCAAGAAATAATTGCTTTTTGGTGGGGTTTTAATTTACAAATTACTTTAATCTTTGGTGTTTTATGAAAGTTTAAATGTTGGGCTATCATAACAAATTTATTTAAGAGTTCTTGTTCAGTAATTTTTAGTTTAAAAGAAGCCCAGTCATTTTCAGCATAAGAATTTTGATAGTTCATCCGAAAATTTTCTACTTGCAGATCACCATCATATAACATTAAATCTTCTACAATTGGTTGGGTTAAATATTGTTCATTTAAATCAGAAAATAAAATTTGTAAATAATCAATTTTTAAAACATTAATTTCAATTGCCATTTTTATTCTTCCTTTCTCTTAATCAACCAGCCCATAAGCTGCTAGTCATTCTAACCCATAATTTAAAGTAAAAAGATCAGTGGCAATCTTATCACTAATATTTTTAGCAATCTTATCTAAATCATCGCCATAATTAAGCTTAGTTAAACCTAGTTTATTATTAATAGCATTTTCCGATAATAACAAGGTTACTTCGTTATTTTCAATAATCATTGGCACTAACCGGTGATACTTATTGGCTAAATCAATTAAGTTAACCATTACTTTTGGAGTTAATAGTTTCCGCACTAACACGGGATCATTACTATAAACATCAAAGATTTTTTCAAATTCACTAGATTCTAATTGATCATTTTTATGCCGCGATAAATATTGTTCTAATTTTCCTTGGTTAGGAATAACCCGACCACTAACCCCGGTTTCTTTTGCTAGTTGGTAAGTTAAATACATAAAACAATCTTGTTTATTAAAATCAGTCAGCATCCGGGTTGCTACAGCGACAGCAACATCTAGCGCTAAGGCATCACGTTCTTGGGTTAATGTTCCCAAGGATAGTAACTGGTTTTTAAACTCTAAATTAAAAACTAAATCATCATTACGGTTAAAAACCCGTGGGTTAGCAAAGGCGACACTTTCAGCCATAGTGTGAAAGACTGTTTTATTTCGTTGCAATTGGGGAGCCGATGGGATTGGTTTTAAATCAAAGCCAGGTTTCATATTATTAAAAGTAACTTCTGGATTATAATCATGTTTAAAAGCAAATTCGTAGTATTTTAACCAATTAAGATTATTCATAATATTCATTAAATAATTTTTATTTCTGCGATAAAAACTAAATAAGAAAATACTTGCCCCGATAAACAAAAATCCGGTTATAAAATAAATAATAATTGGTGTTGTTCAACTATGAATGTTGTTGAGAGCACTTAAAATAATTGCACTAACTATCACTCCGATAATTCAAATTGCTAATAATAACCATCCCAGAACATAGTAAAAACTTTTGGCAAACCGTGGTTTTACTTTTTGATTGGGAAAAGTTGTTGCCACTAAATGATTAAGGTCTTGTTTAATATAGTCTTTGGTCTTATTAGTTATGTTCATATAATGCCCACCTTTATAGGTATTATAACGAAATTAAAAGATTTAAAAAAGAGAATTTTTAAAAATTCTCTATTAAATCCCGATGGGGTGACCCTCAAGACCATGCGCAACTTCCATGATAATTTCGGATAACGTTGGGTGGGGATGAACGGCTTTTGCTAAATCATAAATTGTTCCTTCAATTTCCATACATAAGGTAATTTCAGAAATCATATCTGTTGCGGTTGCACAAATGATATGAGCTCCTAAAATTTCACCATATTTAGGTTCACAAAGAATTTTAACAAAACCATCTGTTTCACCATCCGCAAGCGCTTTTCCGTTTGCTTTTAACGGAAATTTAAAAGCTTTATACTGAATATTTTGTTTAATTGCTTGTTCTTCAGTTAAACCCACCATTGCAACTTCAGGGTGTGAATAAATACATGATGGAATTTTATTGTATTCAATTTTATCTTGGTAACCCTTAATATTATTGATGGCTACAATTCCTTGTGCTGAAGCAACATGGGCTAGCATTGCTTTTCCAACTACATCGCCAATTGCATAAACACCAGGGAGATTAGTTTGACATTGGTCATTTACTTCAATATTTTTACGTTCACCAATGTTTAAACCAATGTTTTCAAATCCAGTTAACACCGGAGCTCGGCCAACTGATACTAAACAATAATCAGTTGCTAACTTAACTTCTTGGCCATCCTTGTTATCATAAATGATTGTTTTTCCTTTAATTTCTTTAATTTTAACACTAGTTTCAATTTTAACTTTGTTTTTAATTAAGAGTTTAGTCATTTCTTCGCGAACATCTTTATCTAACATTTCGAGAATTGTATCTAGACCTTGTAAAATAGTTACTTCGGTTCCTAACCGACGATATAGACAAGCAAATTCAACACCAATAACTCCACCCCCAATCACGGCTAATTTTTTCGGAATTTGGGGTAAAGATAATGCTTCGGTTGAACTAATCACAAAACCATCAGCAGTTGCCTTGTCGAAACCAGGGAGTGGTAAATTTCTAGAAACACTTCCCGTTGCAATAATTAAATTATCACAAGTATATTTATTCCCATTCACTTCAATTGTATTTTTATCCAACGCCTTTGCTTCCCCTTTAACTAAGGTAACCTTATTTTTTTTCAATAAGTATTCAACCCCTTTTGTTAACTGGTCAACAACTTTGGCTTTTCGTTCTTGCATTTTAACTCAGTTGGGGGCCACATCAGTTAAGTTTTTAATATCAATTCCATACATATCCGCATGTTGAATCATATCATAAACCTTGGCACCTTTTAAAAGCGCTTTGGTCGGAATACATCCGACATTCAAACAAACTCCCCCGTAGTATTCTTTTTCCACAATTAAAGTTTTTAATCCTTCTTGGGCTGCTTTAATCGCACACACATAACCCCCGGGACCTGCACCAACAATAATTACATCAAATTTATTATCCATTTTTTAAGCTCCTTACTATAATAACAATAAAGCTGGGGATTCTAATAATTCATTTAAACGCATTAAGAATCGGCCCCCATCAGCACCATCAATTAAACGGTGATCAATTGATAATGATAATGGTAAAATTGATTTTATGACAATATTGTTTTCTTTATCAACAGTTGGTTTTTTTTCAATTGTTCCAACTCCTAAAATTGCGGCTTCGGGGTAGTTAATAACAGGGGTTGCAATTTCAACACCAGCGGATCCAAAGTTAGTAATGGTAAAAGTTCCATCACTCATTTCATCCATTTTAAGCTTACCATCACGGGTACGCTCAGCTAAATCATTAACAGCATGGGCAATTTGTAAAATATGTAACTGGTCAGCCCCTTTGATAACTGGTACCATTAATCCCCGTGGGGTATCAACAGCCATCCCAATATTATAATATTGTTTATAAACTACTTCTTCTGTTTGTTGATCATAAGAAGAATTTAGCATTGCAAATTCTTGCAAGGCAATTGCACAAGCTTTAATGAAGAATGGCATAAAGGTTAACTTGATACCTTGTTTTTCAGCTTGTGGTTTTAACTGACTACGTAATTCAATTAATTTCGTAACATCAACATTTTTAATTAATGTTGTTTCTGGAATCACTGTTTTTGATAATGTCATTTGTTTAGCAATTGCTTTTCTAATTGGACTCATTGGTACCCGGTTAACTTGGCCAGTTGTTTTAATATTTGGCATTGTAATATTTGGTGCCACCATTGTTGGACCCGTTGCAACCGGTCCCCCACTGTGGTGACTCGCATTTTGAATATCACTTTTTTTAATTCGACCGTTTGGTCCGGTTCCCTGAATTTTAGTTAAATCAACTTTTAAGTCACTCGCCATTCGGCGAGCAACAGGAGTTGCTAATACTTTACTATTAACAGTTTGACTATTATTAGTTGCTGGTAACGAACGAGCAGCAATCACAGTATTTGAAATTGGAACTGCTCCCACTACCCCAGCTGCTTTTTCTTCTTCCGCTGGTTTTGCTTCGGCTGGTGGGGCTGACGATGGACTAGCACTATCACCGCTTCCATCATCAATTTCAATCACAACATCCCCTACAAAAATTGTATCGCCAACTTTCATGTTAATTTTTGTAATGGTTCCATCAACTGGGGAAGGAATTTCAGCATTTACTTTATCGGTTTCCACCGAAAACATTGTTTGACCATCTTTAATTTTGTCACCAACTTTAACATTGATTTCACCAACTACTCCTTCGGTTAGTCCTTCACCAATATCGGCAAATTTAAATTTTAACATCCGAAAATTCCTCCTTTAAATTTCATAAGCCATAATTTCTTTAACTTTTGTAACAATTTTTTCCACTGATGGTTGATGATAATGTTCACCACGGTCAAACGGAATCACAATATCATAACCAGTTAATCTAGCACATGGCGCTTCTAAGTATTCAAAACATTTTTCATTAACTGTCGCAATAATTTCAGCGGCCACACTAAATGAACGGACAGCTTCGTGAACAACTAATAAGCGTCCTGTTTTTTTAACTGATTCAATAACCATTTGGCGATCTCATGGTTGAATTGTTCGTAAATCAATTAACTCAATGCTTGTCTGATCACCGGCAGCTTTTAATTCTTCAATCGCTTTTTGACAATCAACTGTTTGGGTTCCATAAGTAACAATTGTCAAATCAGTTCCCTCTTGAATTTTATAACCTTCCCCAATTGGTAACGTATAATATTCATCTGGAATTTCTTGTTTAAATGCCCGATAAATTTTTGTTGGTTCTAAGAAAATTACGGGATCTGGTGATTCAATGGCTGCTAACAATAATCCTTTTGTATCAAAAGGAGTTGAAGGAATAATCACTTTTAACCCCGGGTTATGAGCAAACATTGCTTCCATTGCTTCAGAATGGTGTTCTAACGCACGAATTCCCCCACCCATTGGCATTCTAATAACTAACGGACAAGTGAAACGACCACGACTACGGTTGCGCATACGAGCAATATGCGTAAATAATTGTTGGATGGCGGGATAAGAAAATCCTTCAAATTGCATCTCAACAACTGGTAATAATCCGTTAATCGCCATTCCAACAGCACTTCCTGCTAAAGTTGCTTCCGCGATTGGGGCATCAAAACAACGTTTTTCACCATATTTTGCTTGTAAGCCCATTGTGGCACGAAAGACTCCACCTTCAAACCCAGCATCTTCACCATAAATAACAACATTTTGGTGTTTTTCCATTGCTAAGTCTAAAGCATGGGTTAACGCTTGAATATTATTAAAAGTAGCCATTAGTGGTGTCCTCCTTTACTTGGGTGCGCAGCAAAGTATGCTTTTGCCTCTTCATATTGTTCTTGTAAGAATTCTGGCATTTCTGCGTAAGTATATTTAAAAATGTCTTCTAGTTCAACAACATTGTTTTGTTCAACTCAAGCAAATTCATTTTTAATAAACTCCTCTTGTTCTTTGTCTAGTTTTTCTTGATCTTGTTCTGATCATAATTTTTTACCAATTAAATATGCTTTCATTCTGATTAATGGATCTTTGGTTAAAGCATCTTGGTATTGTTCTTCATCACGATAAACTTTTGGATCATCCGCCGAAGAATGGGCACCTAAACGGTAAGTATTACATTCAATAAATGATGGCCCTTCCCCTTTTCGTGCTAGGGCAATTGCTTCTTGCACAGCTCCGTATACGGCAAAGAAGTCATTACCATCGACAATAACATTTCTAATTCCAACCCCAATTGCTTTTACCGCAAAGTTAATTGCTTTGGTTGCTTTTTTACGTGGTGTTGAAATTGCATATTGGTTATTTTCCACAATATAAATAGCTGGCACTTCATGAAGTTTTCCAAAGTTCATAGCTTCGTAGAATTCACCTTCCGAAGAACCACCATCACCAGTTGTGGTAATTACAACTGCGTCAGTTCCCTTATATTTTTCCGCAAAGGCGAGACCAGTTGCATGTGAATATTGGGTTGCAATTGGAATGTTAACCGGTAACACATTAATTCCCTCAGGAGTTTTTGCTCCTAATTCATTTCCACACCAATATAACATAATGTTACGCATTGGAATTCCTGCTGCTAATCAAGCAGCATTATTCCGATAAGCTGGCGAAAATCAGTCTTTACCTTTAATTAATTGCATTGCATAAGCAACTTCTGAAGCTTCTTGGCCAGTTGAACTTAAAAATGATAACATTTTTCCTTGGCGTTGAATTTTATTTTGAAATTCATCTTGTTTTCTTGATAAACACATTAGTTTGTAAGCTTCAACAACGTCTTTATCCTTGATTTTGGGCATTAAATCAGGATTAATGATTTTCCCAGTTTTATCCATAATTTGAACCATTTCATTTTTCAATGAATCAAACTTATCAAAATACATTTTTTCTTTTGCCTCCTTTTAACTTAAGTAATTTAATTAATTACAACATCAATAATTTCATCGGTTGTAAAGTTTTGTCCAAAAATTGCTTGAATATCAAATTGTTCTAAAACATTTTTAATATCTACACGGGTATATTTACAATTTATTAACGCAGCTTCTAATTGTTCAGCTCCTTGGGAACCTAAAAAATCACCAAAAATTTTAATTTTTGTAATTTTACCTTGTTCAACATTTAACCGTATATCAACGGTTCCTTTACCTTCATAACGAATTTTATGTTGATAAGTAAACTCTGGTGAACTTCCATAATTTCAATCCCATGTCCGGTATTTTTCATCAGCTAATTTATTTACTTCAGCAATTACCTGCGCTGGTAAATCTAATACTTGTGCTCCCTTGTCGGAAACTAATTGTTGAATAATAAAATCACGAAATTGTTCAATTGTAATATCTGTTTTTAATAATGGACGAATATTAGTAACGCGAGCAGGAATTGATTTAATTCCTTTGGAAATAATTTTACTTTGATCAACATTTAAATATTTTGGTAATTTTGCTAAATCAACATCAAATAAAATTGTGCCATGGTGCAACAAACGATTTTGATAGGTTAATTGGGCATTACCCGATATTTTTTTGCCATCAATTTCAATATCATTTTTACCCGCAAATTTTGCTGATAATCCTAACTTTTGTAATACTTCAATAATAGGTTGTAAAATTGTTTGATAATTTTTTGCTAGTGGGCTATTCTTATCAACAATAAAGGAAAAGCATAAGTTTCCTTTATCTTGATAAACAGCACCCCCACCCGAAGATCTTCGAATAATATTAACTTGATCTTCTTCAACTGCTTTGAGATTAATCTCTTCTAATGTATTTTGGTTTTTACCAACAACAACAGTATTGTTATTTTGTCAAAGATAGAAAATCTCATCGCCAAAATCATGTTTCAAGAGGTATTCATCTAAAGCAAGATTGAAATAGACATCAGTTGAGGGATTATTAAAGTATATCATTACCTATTTTTTAAAGTAATTTAATCCCAAGACTTCTAGGGCAGGTAGTGTAATAAAGTTATATGGTTTATTGAAGTGTGGTAAGAAGAAGATATCAATTAATGGTAACTCATCAATTGTAACCCCTTTCATAATTGCTAATGAAAACATATACATAACTTCCGTATGGTTATTTTCAGAACCTACTTGTGCTCCAATAATTTTTCTTGTTTTTTTATCTCATAAAATTTTAATTAAGACTTTTTTATATGAATGCATAAATTCTGGACGGTCATTATCCTCAAAAGTAATTTGTTCATAATCCATTCCTAATTCTTTGGCAACTGTTTCAGTAACTCCGGTTGATGCTAAACATCAGTCAAAAACATTAATTGCATTTGACCCTTGGAATCCTGGTGAAGCTAATCCGGCTGGTTTTAAAGCATTAACTGCCGCAATAATTCCTGTACGTACCGCGTTTGTTGCTAGTGCAATATAACAAGGGCGTTGTTTAGCATTGTCATAAACTTCAATACAGTCCCCAACGGCAAAAATATTTTCATCCGAAGTTTGCATAAATTCATTAACCATAATTGCCTTGTTATTATCTAAGTCAACAACTCCGGCTAACATTTCAGTTGCTGGTTTAAACCCAACTGCTCAAATAACCATATCAGCATCGTGACTTCCTTTATCGGTTACAACTTTCGTTACTTTATTATTTTCGCCTTCAAATTTCATAACCTTTTCACCAGTTGCTAAATGCACACCGGCTGCTTTCATTGCGTTTTCAACACGGTCAGTAAATGGTTTATCATAATATCTTGGCATAATACGATCAGAAATGTCAACTAAAGTAACATTTTTACCTTTCGCGTGGAAAGCATCAACTAATTCAACACCAATGTATCCAGCTCCACAAACTACCACATTTTTGATATTTGGATCTTCATTAGCTTTTTTAACTAATGCTCCGTGTTGGTATCATTTAACAATGTGAACTCCTTCCATTGTAATTCCTTCAATTGGGGGAATGATTGGTCATGATCCAATTGCCAAAATTAAACGGTCATAATTGTCATCAAATTCTTTACCTGTTTTTAAATCTTTAACATGGATTATTTTCTTTTTATTGTCAATATTAAGAACTTCATGTTCCATATTAACTTTAATTCCTTCACTTTCTAAGATTTCTGGTGATGCATAAAATAATCCTTGGGGATCTTCTACTTCACCCTTAACTCATAAAGCAATCCCACATCCTAAAAATGATACGTTATTGTTTTTATCATAAGTAACAATTTCTGCTGATGGGTCCAATCTTCTTAATGTTCTAACCGCAGTTGTTCCTGCATGGTTGGTTCCTACTACTATAACTTTCATATTCTGTATGTCTCCTCCTTATTTATCATTACAAAGTTTTAGTATTTTTTATTCGTTCGATATAACTAACAGAATAAACTTGCATAAAAAAATCAGCAATAGATTTTATTCATAGTATTGTAAATCATATCGTAATCTCATTATATACCTTGAAAAAATAAAAAAACCAAAAATAATACTAAATAGTTATAAAAAATAAAAAAAATTGGCAATTTTTACCAATTTTTATTAATTTTATCTTATTTTTACGAAAAAATAGTTGACATAAAAATAAATACTAAATATTTTAAATATTTTAGAAAATTAATACTCATTTTCCGGATTTGATGGTGGTGAAAAGAAGCCACTATCATCTTCCTCTGCAATTTCTGGTTCAAAACTAATAATCGCGGAAGGATTAGAACCAGAATTTTCTTTAATTCCAAAGATTTTTTCATTTACTGTTTTATTTAAAGTTTGGCCTTTATATTTAATATATAATAAATTATTAATATAAATATATAAATACTGTAATCCCACAAACAAACCAATAATTAATAAGATCGAAAATATCATAATTAGTCATCCTAAATGTTGATGCACATTTAGAAAGAAATATGGATACCAAGTGCCCGCTGGGCGACCACTATAATAACGTAAACTTCCCCGGACTGAAATAATTAAGAAATATAAGAACGGATATAATAATATTAACCATAAATATAACTTATGATGCGTTTTAAGATGATTAAATAATATCTCCCGAAGTTAAAACATAACTAGTAATCATACTACTTGGGATTATTAAATGTAAAATAACAGTTGACACTCAATGGTATGCATCATACTGGTTAGAAGCCTGGGCTTTTGTAATAATTCCAAACCAAAATACAAGCATTGTCACCGTAATATACGTTGTAACTGCTAATTTAATTAAATAGCTTGGTTTTTTATGTTTAAATTTACTTTCAAATAAATAAGCAAAAAAGTAAATCGCAACAATATAGTTAGTTTGGGTTGTAAAAAAAGAATAATAATTTGACACCCGTTCGGAATAATTTAAATCTTTAAATTGTGGTTGGGGGTGGGTAATTGCTAAAATTAAGTCCGTTACTAAAAAGAAAGTTATTAAAATTAATCCCCCTAAGCGGATATAAAAAAGGATTTTATCGTTTCATTTTAACATTTTATCAGCCTCCGTTCTTTTATTTTAAATGGCGATTACTATCATTAACAATCGTATTAATAACATCATTCTCCCATTGATATTTTTTTAACTTCCTCATAATTTCTTCAAACTTACTATCAATTACACAACTTTTGATATCAAAATCATAAATTAAAATATCGTTTAAATTAAACAAGTATAGATCATTTAAACTTGCTCGTGATCAATACTCAAAACCATCATCATCATCAAGATCGATTGTTTCAAACTTTTCCTCTTTTTTAAAAAATTCATTTCAAAGTTCATCAAAACTTTTTGTTTCACTATGATAACATTCATTATCATACATGTTATTAAGAGTCATATGGTCAAAATAACCAATGGCTTTTCCCCGTAATTTTTTGACCGATGTAAACTGTAAGCCTAATGCATAATTTTGATAAGTCCCCAGAATAATAAAGGGATGTCGTGATCAACGGTTAAATTTATCTAAGTGATTTGCCATCACAATATCTTGTTGTTTAATTACAATATTTTGCAAAATAGTCCCTCTTTTTTAAAACAATTATTTCACTTTTAAATTTTTTAATAAAAGCTCTGAACAATTTATACAAGCAAGAGATGGAAAGACATCACCATTTGAAGTAAATTTTGTTCCAATTGGGTTAAAAAACTGGTGGCAAACATCGCATTCTTTTAAGCCTTGGTTTACAAAGTTGAAACAATCAGCACACATATTTTGATTATTTTCTCTTAAGAAATACTCATGACAGTGCGTACAAATTCCAATTGTCCCCTTAAACTGGCCAGTTTCTCACTTGGAAAATTCATAGCGATCATTTGAGCCAACATAAGAATAGACTTGAATAATTCATTTATCATCTTTATTAACCTTTTTCCCATTCACAGTTACTTTGGTTAATAAATATTTTTGGGCTTCTTCTGGACTTGTAAATACTTTGACAATTTTAGCACCTCGTGGTTGGGTTGGGTCTTCTACATAATAAACAATGTATAAATTTTTTTGCGTATTCATTATTTAACCGCCCTTTCTTTTTTAAATGGCTTATAATTTTCTTCCGCACATTTAAAACAAATTGTATAAGTTTTATTTTCCAGAATTAGTTTGCCAAATAATTCCCGATCAAAATCATCGCGGGTAATTCTTCGTTTTTTACATAAATCACATTTAAATGTTTCTAATCCAATTAATTCATTTTCACATTCTGAACAAATTCCTTCGTTGTTTAATTTATTCCGAATCCGGTTGCATTGTTTACATAATGGTAAATTATCAATAAAACTCTGGGTCTCTCTTTTATTAAACTCATAGGCTTCAGTGGTACTATCATAACTAAAAACTAAACAAAAAGAAATTTGTTTAATAACATCCTCATTATATTTATTATCTAAATAACAGTCTTGTAATGCCTCAACAGCATCTTTTTCTGATTTACAAATACAGCGCAAAGTTTGGTCAATCCCGTTACTATCAAAAATAAAATAATAATCTCACACCATCATTCCCGTTTTAACCCCTCTCTCTTATCTTTGATCTTTATAATTATAACATTTTCCACCCAGAATGAAAAATATTGGCAATGCAAGTGAAAAGATGTTGCTTAACTAATTATTAGTTAAGCAACATCTGAATAAGTTTTTCGGCAACTAGTTTCGGATCTTTAATAATTTTTAACCGCACTGTTGAATTATTAATTAGATATGTTAAAAAGTCATGAATTTTAGCTACATTATAACGTTGAATTTTTTGGTAAAACTTATTAATATCTACTTTTAAAGCAACTAAAATTCGTAAAATTTTATTTCAACTAGTTGAAGAACAATCTGCTTCAATTCGGCAAATTGTTGATTGCTGAACCCCAGTTTTTTGGGCTAATTCCTGTTGAGTTCAACCCCGATGTATTCTTAGCATTTTAATAACACCATTCAAATTAACTCCTCCTAATCTTTTAATTAATTAGCAAGTTTTAATTTTTTATATTAATATGCACAAGTATTTTATCATAAAAAAATTTATCTAAATGTAAAATTTTGTATTAATAAAATTAAAGATTATTAAAATAAACAGTTTACAAGATGAACTTTCTTGCATCAGACTGTTGAAGCAGCGAATTATTTCACAATATAAAAAACCATATTAACTAACCAAAATTAGCAATGATTTAGTTAAAAATGGTTTTTGCAATCGATATTTATTATTAACCATTTCCTATTTATTAAGATTCGCTGGAAAAGAACCTTTTGAGTGGATTTCAGTAGCATAACTTGAACTAGCAATTGAATGAGTTAAGGTAAGATTAGCTTCTCATTTTACTTCATTGTTCTGATGAATAAAATAATTGGCACCGGTTGTCGCCAAAGTAACACCACTAAAGTCATAGAAGGTTTTATCATTCATAATTTTTAAAACCTCAGCTAAATGAGCAAGATTAGCATTGACAATTTGGGCAACCTGATCAATATTAAAATCTTTTAATTGAATTAAATCAGCTTGGTGGGCAATTTGTTGTGTCATATCAACTGGAATTTGTCCTAATTTAGTAGCTAATTTTGTTTGCCCTTCTGAACTAGGGACAAAAAAGAATGAAATATAAATTGCTTGAGCGTATGTCTCATTAATATCACTTTTTCTTGGATGGTTACAAGCAACTAATGAACTTGTGCTAACTCCTGATAAAGTAATGGCCGCTAATAATGTAAATAATTTTTTCATTAGAAAATCCTTTCTATATTTAAAGTAATAATTTTATTAAAACATTAAAATTATTAGTAAACAATTATCTTTTTTTAAAATTTTTTTTGTTAAAAAATAAAAAAAGTTTCTAATAATAATGAAACTTTTAAAATAATAAATTTTTTGGTGTTCGTGGAAAGGCAATTACATCACGAATATTGGTCATTCCGGTTACATACATTACTAATCTTTCAAATCCTAAGCCAAAACCAGAACTTTTATAGTATCCGTATTTACGCAAATCTAAATACCATTGTAAATCAGGAGTGGGGATCTTCATTTCTAAACAACGATTAACAATTTTTTGATAATCATTTTCCCGCTGACTGCCCCCAACTAGTTCACCAATTCCGGGAACTAATAAATCACAAGCAGCAACTGTTTTATTATCATCGTTAATTTTCATATAAAAAGCTTTGATATCTTTTGGATAATTAATTAAAAATGTTGGTTTTTTATTGATAACTTCACAAAGATAACGTTCATGTTCAGTTTGCAAATCCATTCCTCAAAATATATCATTATTAACAAACTGATGACCATTTTTAACAGCCGCTAATAATAAATCAATTGCTGTTGTATATGAAGTTTGGGCAAAGTCACTTTCATAAACATTTTGTAATCTTGTTAATAATTCAGCATCAACATTAGCTGTTAAAAAACTTAGTTCCGAATGGTTATGATCAAATAAGTATTTAATAACATGTTTTACCATTCCTTGGGCAAGCTTCATAATATCGTTTAAATCACTAAAGGCAACTTCTGGTTCAATCATTCAGAACTCAGCAGCATGGCGAGTTGTATTTGAGTTTTCAGCCCGAAAAGTTGGTCCAAATGTATAAACACTCCGGAAGGCTTGGGCAAAACCTTCCGCGTGTAACTGCCCTGAAACTGTTAAACTTGCTTTTTTACCAAAGAAATCTTCGTGATATTTGTTATCATCACGAACTGTCACGATAAATGATTCCCCGGCTCCTTCGGCATCGTTCCCCGTAATAATTGGGGTGTTGACATACACAAAGTTCTGGCGGTTAAAGTACTCATGGATGGCAAAAGCAGCACTACTGCGAATCCGAAAAACAGCATTAAAGGTTTTTGTTTTTGCTCGCAAATGGGCAATTTCTCTTAAATATTCATGGGTATGTTCTTTTTTTTGTAAAGGGTAATTTTCATCTGCTAAGTCTAACACTTCAATAGCTGTTGCTTGCAATTCAAATGGTTGTTTAGCAGTTGGGGTTAAGGTAAAAATTCCGCTTATTTTTATGGCAGAAGATAAGCGGACACTCGCAATTTCATCAAAATTACTAATGGTTTCCTTTTTATAAACCACTTGTAAGTCATCAAAACAAGTCCCATCATTAATAACTAAAAACCCTAATTTTCCATTGTTCCGATTTGATCTTACTCACCCTAAAACTTCAATGTTAGTTTGGTCTTTAATTTTATCTTGGTATAAGTCAAAAACGATTTCCATTTTCCTACTCCTTTTAATATTTTATAATTTAATAGCACTTTCCAATGCTAGCTTCATCATTTTTACAAAATTAGTTTGGCGTTCTTCCGGACTTGTACTTTCTCCGGTTACTAATGAATCAGAAATTGTTAATAAACAAGCCGCATTTTTCTTTAGTTCAATAGCATTGGCAAATAAGGCAAATGATTCCATTTCTACACAAACCGCTTGATAGTGGTCATGAATTTTTTTTCAATCATCGGGATGTTTACGATAGAAGACATCCGAAGAGTGAATAGTTCCCGTAACTACTGGTTGGTTGATTTCTTGGGCAGTTGCATTAATTACTTCGTAAACTTTCCCAGGAGCACTAAGCACTTGTTCATCAATATCAGCAACAATTTTAGCGTATGAGTTTTCACCGTATACTTTTGAAGCGTTAACCAAATCATAAATCTTAACATTAGGATCATAGCTTCCCGCTGACCCAATTCTAATAATTGTCTCAACATCATAAAATTTAAATAATTCATATGAATAAATTCCAATGCTTGGACAACCCATTCCACTTCCGGCAATGGTAATTTTTTTGCCTTTGTATTCACCAGTATACATAAACATGTTCCGTACTTCATTAACTAATTTATAATTGTCTAAGAAATTTTCCGCAATATATTTTGCTCGTAAGGGATCTCCGGGCATTAAAACAACGGGGGCAATTTCCTCTTTTTTTGCTTTAATATGTGGTGTCATAAATGTTATCCTTCTTTCTGTAACTACATAATTATAAATATTTTACTATAAAAATTAAAAACGGAATATAAATTCCGTTGAATTAACGATATTTTTTAATGATTTTATTAGTTTTTAACCGAATATCTAGATATTCACGGTCCTTATCTGTTGATAACAATAACTGAACTAAATTATCATTCCAATAAATTAGTGGTAACAGGGTTGATAAGAAAATCTCACTTTTTTCATATAAAGCAGAAGAAATAATTAAATGGGTAATATCTGCATACTTGGATAATTCCGAGTTACTTTTTGAAGTAATTGCGACCACACTTGCTTTATTATCTTTGGCTTCTTTCGCGGCTTCAATAACCGAGGCAGTTTGCCCCAATAAACTCATACAAATTAACAGGTCATTTTCATGCAATAAACTTGCCCGCATTTTGATACTGTCTTCATCTTCATTTAAAACATTACACATAAAACCAAAACGGAATAAACGGTTTGATAATTCTTTGGCTGCTAGTCCTGTGTTCCCAATGCCGGCAATGTAAATATTACGGGCTTTCTTTAAAAGATTAACAGTTGCTAACATTTTATCCTTATCAAAAATTTGGTTATTACGTTGGATGACATCTAAATAATAATTATAAATATCTTCCGTTGCCTCAAATTTTAGATTACTGCTGTTTAAATGTTCTTGTTCAGCTCCTAAGGCGATAATAAAATTGCGATAACCTGAGAATCCTAGTTTACTAATTAACGAATAAATTGGTGAATAACCAATTCCGGTTGCTTTTGCTAAATCTTCAATTTTAATATCGCGCAGATTATTAACATTTTCGCGAATATAATCAACTACCCTTGCTTCTTTCTTCGTTAAATTTTCTTGTATCATCGATAATTTAGATAAAATTGAAATATTGTTATTGTTATCCATCATTATGTTAATCCCATTGGTTAGCTTGTTGTGATAATACAAAATCGCGATCGACGATATCTGATTCTCATACTTTATTGATTAAATCATCAGTAAAGTACATTCAAGGTAATAGTTTATTGACATAAATTCGATGATCATTCGCTCTTTGGTTCGGAGTTGAAATAATGTGGGCTCAATCAGCTAGTTTAACTGCTTTTGACATATCTTTTCCCGAAATGGCAATAATCTTTACTCCTTTTTCTTTGGCAACTTGTAATGCTTTATTAATTGATTCGTTATCCCCAAATAATGAATAAGCAATAATTAAATCATTCTTAGTCATAAATTTAGTTCTAATTAATAAGTCTTCTTCACTTTCATCCAAGTCAAAGGCATTGAAACCAAAACGGTATAATTCTAACGCTAATGTTCTTGATAAGGCATTAGTTGAACCCATTCCTACCACGAAAATCCGGTATGCTCCTTTAATTGCTTCTAATGTTTTTTCCACTAGTTCCGCTTTAATCATACTGTCGTTTTGGTTAATAATATCAAAGTAATTTTTTTTCATTAAACTTTCCATATTTTCAAAGTCTAATGATTTAATTTCAACATCACTAGCAACTGAGATTAAAAAGTCACGATAACCTCTAATTTGCATTTTTTTCAATAATCCATAAATGGCACTATACCCAGTATTTACTTTTTGGGCTAATAGTTCAATATTCATGGTTGTTACTTCTTTCATATTTTCTTTGATAAATTTAATAATTTCATTTTCTTTCTTTGTAAAATTTTTAGAATCAAAAGTTTCTAATTTCGATAAAAATGACGCCATTCTTTGTTCACTCCTTAAATTAATTGTTTTTAGCGTTCTTTATTTAAAACCATTTGATAAGCTACACGAGCAATCATTGCACCATTATCAGTACAATATTCTAATTTAGGAATAATAACTTCTAAACCATCTCGTGCTAAACTTTTAAATGCCGCACGTAGGGCAGAATTGGCCGATACTCCCCCGACTAGCGTTAACATTTTTGGGTGATATTCCTTTATCGCTTTCATAGTTTTCTTTACTATTATTTCCACACAAACTTTTTGAAATGAAGCACAAAAATCATTTAAATTAATTTCTTGCTGATTTTGGTGTGCTTTATTGATAACATTTCAACAAGCTGATTTCAAACCACTAAATGAAAAGTTATAACTGCCATCATCTAATGGTAAGGGAAATCGATAAGTATTTGGATTTCCTTGTTGCGCAAGTTTGTCAATAACTGGTCCTCCAGGATAATTTAATCCGAGCATTCGTGCTACTTTATCATAACACTCACCGATTGCATCATCTAATGTTGTACCAAGGATTTCAAAATCTAAATGCTTTCTTAAATACACGATTTGAGTATGCCCCCCGCTAACTAAGACTGCTAGCATGGGAAACTTAAATTGGTGGTCAATTGCGCCAGCATAAATATGACCATATAAATGGTTTGCTTTAATGACTGGAATGTCTAAATAACTGCCTAAGGTCTCAGCGGCTATTTTCCCAATCTGAAGCGCACCAATTAAGCCGGGCTTTTCTGTATAAGCAATATAGTCAAGGTCAAAGGGACTAATATTTGCTTCTAGGAATGCGGAAGATAAAACAGTGTTTAGATTATTCAAATGTAATCTTGCTGCCAATTCTGGAACCACGCCCCCATACTTAAGATGGTCGGCGATTTGTGATGATATAACATTCGTCTTTACCTGGTTGTTATGAATAATCCCAACACTTGTTTCGTCACAACTTGTTTCAAGCGCTAAAATCCACATACTAATACACCTCGCTTCTAATTATATCCTAAACGGAAAATTAAACAACATAATTATGGAAAAAAATTACAAAAAATAACATATTTTAGAACTAAAATATGTTATTCATTAATGTGTATATTGAATCTCTAAGACTAGATAACTTTGTTATCTTTCATTACTTTTTGAATACCTGCAATAGCATTGTCCGCATCGCTTCCATTGGCAATTATTTCAACTTCTGTACCAGTTTTAATTGCTAAGGCCATCACGTTCATGATTGATTTTAAATTTCCTTCTTTATCGGCAGTTTTAATAGAAATGTCTGAAGAATATTTACTTGCTTCTCCAACAACTAGGGCTGCTGGGCGGGCGTGCATTCCGACAGGATCAATAATAACAGCTTTAAATGATGCCATTTGATTTCCTCCTTCAAAATATACAAAATTATTATATCAAAATTAATACAAATCCTAACTTTTTTTAAATTTATTTTTAAAAATCAAAATAATTTAATCTAGCATTCTAGTAAGTTAGGAAATTTGGTGTTGAATTTCAACTGCTAACTGCTCAGAATTGTCATTAGTTAATAATTGCACCAAACTATCAGTAATACTTTCAAAATTAATATTAATATAGCTATTAGCTTTCAAATACCCTTTTTGCAAGGCCGGCGAATATAAATTGGCAATCATTAAATTAGTAAGATGCAAGCTCTGGGCTTGCAAATAACTATATTCATCAACACAAATAACCGCGTTTAGTTGGTAATCAGCAATACTATTGGCTAACAAATGATGATCCTCTTTAAAATTTGCTGTTTTTAAATGTAAGTAGCGAGGCTCAATTTTGGAATCATGACAAGCTTTAAAATAGCCTCGGTAAAGTTCTTTTTTATCTTCTAACAAGGTACTAATATATAAAACATTCTGATATTTGGCAATTAATTGTAAAGTCAAATCATACATCATTTTTTCATAGTTTAAATAAACACAATTATGATTGGGCAACTTTTGACCATAAATAATTAAATTATGATGGTATTTTTCAATTGTTTGCAAAGTTTCGTGGTTTAGTTCATCAAGATTGTTTAATAATAAAATAATTTTTTTAGTTTTCTTCTGGAAAAGATTCTCAATAATATCTTGCAACGATTGGTGTTGATCATCAAAATAAATAATGTTTAACGATAATTTTTGGGATCATAATTTCTGGGCTAATTTTTCAATCAAAAGATTAGTATGATAATCTAAAATATTAGTTGTAATTACCGCAATATTATCAATATTTTTAGGGTTTTTAGCAACAAAATTACTCCGCTGTACAATGGCATCTATTCGTTCATACATTTCTGTTGAAATTGAACCACCCGAAAAGTAGCGAGAGACTGTCCCTACTCCACAACCAGCAATCTTAGCAATTTCCTTATAATTCTTGATTTTCATATCTCCACCTCATTTTTAAACCTAGCTAATTCTTAACTTTTTTAATGGCTTTACTATCCGCTGAAATAATTTTTGAACCAATCGGGCTGGGAAAAATAACTTGAATGTTAGCGCCGATTTTTTTAACAACAACCCCAATTCCAAAAATTTCATGACTAACACTATCATCAATTGATCAATTTTCATGGGATGGCTGCGTGCTTGTGTTAAGAGCCTTATTTGAAAAATTACTTAAACTATTTTCTCATTCCCCATCTAAACTATAAGTACTTTTATACTTAACAGTTGTTCCTAATAAATCACTTTCAACTGCTTCTAAAAAGTCTGGATTTAACTCTTTAACAAAACGCGAAGGAAATCTTTCATTCCCAGTAACATATGAATAACCATCAGCGTAACTAATAAATAACAGTTCTTGTGCTCTGGTGATGGCAACATATAAAGTTCGACGTTCTTCTTCTAACTCGCTTTCCCCACTCTTGATTGCTTGGATGGAAGGAAAAATTCCTTCGTTAAGACCAACAATAAACACAATTTTATTTTCTAAACCTTTTGCATTATGAATTGTCATTAGTGAAACACTATCATCATTAATTTCATCATTATCATGGTCGGTTTGTAAGCTAATTAATTGTAAGTATTCATTAACTAATTCGAGTCCTTGTAAATCAGCATTTTGGGAGTCAAATTTAGCAATTCCATCAATCAATTCTTTAATATTTTCTACCCGTTCAGTTTCTAAATTATCTTCCAGTCGTTTTAAATAACCTGATTTTTCTAGTAAGGTTTCCATAACGATTTTAACACTTTGGGTGTCTTGTAATAACTGATGGGCACTAAAAATTGCTTCGCTCAGCGTCGTTAAATGATTTTTTAAACTATTTGGTAATAAATCAAAATGATCAAGTAATAATTGGTTAAAAGTTAACTGGTGTTCTTTGAGGATTGCTTTCACCTGTTCAACTGCTTTAGGTCCAATTTTAGGAGTAAATAACAGCACCCGGTCTAAAGCAAGTTCTTCATTATTAACTGCTAATTTTAATAGTGCTAAGGCATCCTTAATTTCTTTCCGTTCATAAAATTTAAAGGCCCCATAAATTCGATAAGAAATCCCATAATCAGCAAGAGAACCTTCAATATCACGGGATAAATAGTTAGCACGGTATAAGATTAAAATATCTTGGTAATGGTAGTCCTCTTTTTTCACCAGTTGGTTAATTTTACTGGCAATAAAATCACTTTCATCTAAACTACTGCTGGCATGGTATAAAATTGGTTTGACCCCTAATTCTTTACTAGTAAACAATTCTTTTTTAATCCGGTTGGTATTATTAACAATTAAATCATTGGCAAGCGATAAAATGTGTTGACTAGAACGATAGTTTTCATCTAAAATGATGGTTTGGGTTTCTTTAAAATAATGTTCAAAATTTAAAATTAAACGAATTTTAGCTCCCCGTCATGAATAAATCGTCTGGTCAGGATCACCAACCACCGTAATGTTTTGCTTTGTTTCTGATAATCATTTGATAATATCAAATTGTAAATCATTCGTATCTTGAAACTCATCAACTAATAAATAATCAAAACGATCTTGTCATTTCGCTAAAATGTCTTTATGATAAGAAAATAAGCGGTGAGTAAATAAAATTAAATCATTAAAATCTAAACTATTTAATTCTTTTAATCTTTTCTCATACTCTTTATAAACATAGCCTCAGCGTTTTTTATCACTATTTTCATAAGCGCCATCGATAACTTGACTTGGTGAATAAAAATCATTTTTCCAACTACTAATTTGTGACTTTACTACTCGGCTTTCTTGGGCATCATATTTTAAATTCGCCGCTTTATAAATTGCTCGAATAATTTGATCCTGGTCAGTGGTATCAATGATATTAAAACTACGCGGATAACCTAGGGTTTCAATATCTTCTCGTAAAATCCGCACACACAAGGCATGATAAGTCGAAATTCAAGTTTTTCGTCCCTCCTGACCAATTAAATCAACAATCCGATTTTTCATTTCATTAGCTGCCTTATTGGTAAAGGTGAGGGCACAAATTCTTCATGGTTTGTGGTTGCCATAACGAACTAAATAAGCAATTTTATTAATAATAACACGTGTTTTCCCACTACCAGCCCCGGCGATTACCCGGACCGGACCATTAATTGCTAAGACTGCTTCACGTTGGTTAGGATTCAAATCTTTAATAAATTCATTTAACATTGCAAAGATACCCCTTTATTCTTTCTACCTAGTATTTACCTTATAAATCTTCAATTTCCTTTAATGCTTCATCAGAAATATTTCCTGGTTGGTCCTTTTTCAAATGAACATGTTCTTTGTTACGCGTAATTGCTTCGCGTTTCTTTTTGGGTTTTTTAACTTGGTTTGGTTTAATTTTAACAATAAATAAATTAAAATGCTTATCAAATAATATTTGGTGGTTCTTATTTAAATATACACCAAAAGCAAGGCCTAAGTACCATAAAAAATAAAAAGTAGTAACTATTTTCATCACAATGGCGGCTATTTGACTAGTTTCTGTGCGTCCGGCTAAAATTTCACCTAAGTTTACTTTAAAAATTACATCAAAGACAAAGTTAAAAATTAATTCAACAAACCACGGAATAAAAATAATAAATAATTCACGAGTAAAAATTACAATCATTCGTAATTTATCATTTGTAGTTACTAATGTAATCCGCATCATCCACTTTCCCAAAGTTTTTCCGTTTCATACATACGGAATAATAACAAAATAGCAAAAGAAAATAATAAATGTTGCAATAATAACCACAATTGGTGTTCAGACACTGTGCGTAGGATCCCACTGGCGCATCGTTAGCGAAAGAACTAGCGGAATAATACTTGATAAGATTAAATCTAAAAAACGAGCAAAAATAATTCGCAATGGCCGTGATAACTGGTGGTAATTGTAGTCATCATCACCACCTTGCCGATTATTATTTTCGCTCTTTAGTTGTGAAGGATCAGACTTTGGTGTTATTTGCTCAGCATCATCAAAATCTGTGGTTGGAGTTGAAGGTTGTTTTTTACGAGCAGATTTTTTATCAATAATTTTCATTGGTATTCATCATTCTTAACTATTTATTTTGCATAAGTAAGTTTTCAATTTTTAAGATATCCTTCAATATCCTGCACAATTGGTGCAAATTTTTCATCATTGATATTTTGCACATACTTGTTTTCTTTAAAATTTCGTAATCTTCGTTCAATTTTATTTTGGGCACTGACAACTCCCTTAATTGCTAATTTTTTATTATTTTGTAAACGAACCATTCGCAAGAAACTAATTAAACAGAACCGAATAAAAGCATATTCTAACTCATCATGGTATTCTTTATATAAACCAATTTCGCGATAAAAGTTAAAAATATGAACTCATTGTTTTAAAAGATCAAAAACACTATAATTAATTGTTCCTAATTCATATTCTGCTAAAACATCATCAATCGCTAAAAAACCATCACTATTAGCTAGTGCTTTGTAAATAAATAAACTATCATTACGAACATAATTAATAAATTCAATTTTATGGTCTTGAATAAACTGGGTACGAAATACTTTCGTATTAATTAAAGTATGAACATTGGCAAAAACTTCTTTTTGAATTTTTGGCGTTAATAGTTTATTTAAATCATTTCGAAGGTAACTTTCTCCCTTAATGGTACTATAATATAACTTAAATTCTAACATATCAATTGGGACTAGTTCTTTATGATTTTCCTTAATTTTTGTTTTTAAAGTTGCCACGGCATTTTCTTTTAAAATTTGTCCTTCATCTAAAACTAAAAAATATTCCCCATTCGCAATATTAATTGCCGCATTAACTGCATACGAAAACCCTTGCCCACGCAAACTTGAAATCACCTGAATTTTATTATCAAAATTATAAAAATTATCACTTAATAATTCTAACGCTGTTGATTTTGGTTGAAATCCAGAATCATCAACTAAGATCACTTCATAGTCACTATCGCTTTGTGCTTTTATTGACGATAATGTTCGCAGAATTTTTACGGGGTGATTTTGGGTTACAATAATAATTGATAAAAACATAATCCGACATCCTTTCACAATTTTATTATTACTATAATTATATCTTATTTTTGTCAATTTTTAGTAATTTAAAATATATCCACTTTTTAAAATTGTATGCAAAAATATAATATTTTAATAGAAATAATTTTATAAAATTTTTTATAACTTAGAATTAAATTTATAATAACTATGCTATATTTAAATTAAGAAAGTAATGCACTTTCTAAAATGACATATTTAAAGGAGAATTTACCAATGAAAAGTTTAATAGCAATCTTAGGATCGATTGGATTAATTAGTAGCGGAGTTTCACCTATTATTATGCATGAAAAAAATGATATTACATTAGAAAATAGCAATTTAAATAATATTTGAAATGATGTTGGCATCAAGCACTCAATTGCTACTCCTGCTGCTGGAACCCATGATACTGAAGATACACAAACTGCTACAAAAGCAACTGCAAAAATTAATTGAGAGGATATTATTAGTCAATCAAATTTTGTTAACGCTAACGGTTATTTTGCATTACACCCTTATGATAATGCCAAATATTATAATATTGTTGAGTTAAAATTTAATGCAAAAGAAAGTACCAAAAATTTGCGGGTTTGAAATTATTCTGAAACCAATGATCAATGAGCAGGTTGAGGCCACCAAACAAGTAAAATTAATTTAACTCTAAAAGCAGCATATAATGATGATGAAGGAATTACTGCACTTGAATTAATATCATACATTTATGCAAGAACAGCTGGTTCAGTACATGAATGCTCAACAACTTCCCAAGTAGATTCAATTCAATTTCTTATTGGTTAGAAAAATAGCAATTAATTGCTATTTTTTTAATATCTTTTAAATCTTTAGATCTTTCCGATTAAATAGATATACTCCGCAATAACCAAATCCAGTTGCTAATATTGGTAATAATATTGTACAAATTGTAATAGCAATTTTATTAAATTGTAAATGCTGATATGCTTTCAAATATAAGTTATGACTACTATCAATTGGAATAATAGTTTCAGAACCTATTTTTGATGAAGAAAATTTAAGCGGAACAACTACCATTGATTGTAAAGAAATATATTTAATGTATTCTAATCCTGGAAATTGGGTTGGGTTCATATCATATATTAACAAAATAATTCATGTTATTAAAATTCAAAATGCTATCAAAGCATTAATAATATTAATTGTCATTGTTTTTTCAACTAACCATACTGAAATTAAAGTATAAAGCATTATCAATAAGGCGATAAACAAAATAAATTGGATTCCATATAAAAATACATAACCAAATCATTGCTTAGCATCATAGCTAATTCCGGCAAAAATTAAAATAATAATAAAAGATGGAACAAAAACAATTATATTTGCAATAATAATATAAAACATTTTAGCACTTGCAATTTGCTTTCTCGATAACGGCAAAACTAATCAAAAGTTAATTTGTCCGCCATTTACTTCTTTAATAAAATTCTTATTAATTAATACTAAGGAAAAAATTGAAAAAAAGACAATCCCCGGACCAGCAAATAATGCTCAATTTAGCATTTGCGAAATTGAAACTAAGGTTGTTCCGGTTGAAGAACCACTTGTTTTAATTTCCGCTGTAAAATTCCCTATCACTGGAACTTTAACACCATTAAGATGAGACATTAAGGTCATTGCTAATAAAGCTACTGTTATAATTAATCAAAAAATAACAAAAAATAATATTAATTTTCAATTAAGGCGAAAGTGATTTTTAATTACATTAAAATTATCATGTAGAAATTCCTTTTTCATAATATTTATAAAACACTCTCTCTTTCATATAATTTTTTGAAATGTTCTTCAATTTTATTAATATCACGTTCCACAACTTTAACTTCATCAATTAATTTACCATTTTTAATAAACCCAATACGATCACAAAGTTTTGTTACTTCTTCAAAAACATGGGAGCAAATCAGAATCGTTGTTTGATAATCCTGTTTCATTTTGATTATTAATTCATTAAATTGGTTTTTCATAACAGGATCCAAACCACTTGTTGGTTCATCTAAAACTAAAAATTTAGGCTTAATCATAGTGGCCGCAATTAACGCAGTTTTTTGTTTCATACCTTTTGACATTCTTTTAATTTTTTGACTAGCATCCAAATCAAAATGCAACAATAATTTTTCTACATATGTTCAATCAACTTCTGGTCTAAATTTTGTAATTAATTTTAAATATTCAATTCCAGTTAAATTATCATATAAACTAATTTCTCCAGCCACATAACCAGTAGATTTCATAATTTGTTTGGCATCTGTTCAAGGATTCAAACCATCAATTAAAATTGTCCCTGTATCAGATTTAATAAATCCCATAATTTGTCTTATTAAGGTAGTTTTCCCCGCGCCATTTGGCCCTAAGATTCCATATACTTCACCCACATTAATATTGATATTAATATTAAAATTAGCAATTTTCTTTCCATAATTTTTATTAAGATCATTAATCTGAATCATAACTATTCTCCTATAAACATAAGTTAATAAGATTATAGCATAAAAAAGCATTTCCTAATACCCCTAGAAATCTTCTTGTGGCACATAAAAACACCTAACTAAAAGGACTTAACAATAAAATAACTATTTATTTTACATATCCACTGGTTAGGTGTTTATTCTTAATTCTTAACGACCGTAATAAAGATCATCTTTATTTTGGGCTTCTTCTTTTTTACGTAAACGAATTAATTCTCTTTCAATCCGAGCAATTCTTTTATAATTAAAGGGATCCCAACTTCCAGACCCACTTCGCTTTCTTGAACCTGTTTTATATACTCAGTTATACTCTTTAACTTTTGAGAAAAACTTCATAATATCCTCTCCCCCTATATCATTTCTTCTAATAAAGTGATATCTAACATAATATCTTAATTTAAAATAAATATCAAACTAAAATTAAGAATTTCATAAAATAAAAAATTTAATTAGGAAAATATTGAAAAAAAAGATGTTATTACAAAATAACATCTTTTTTACTAACTTTATTAACCACCAAACGTAACATTTAAGGTATAATATGGGATTCCAGTTAATGATGACGCAGTCTTATCTGAAATTTCAAAGATTTTTGACCCTGGTTTTGGGGTTAGAACTGCTTTTTTAGTATTAGCATCAAAAGTTAATACTCAAATTTCATCATAGAAAATATCTTTGTATTTATTAGCAAAATTTTCTCCTAATAATTGTTTAGCTAAATCATAACGTAATTGATCAAGGTTTTGTTCTGTATAAGTTCCTGGTAAATTAACATCAATTGCTTGGTCTGATGTTGGTTTAGTATTATTTTCGGTTAAATATGTTCGCGGATTAGTATCAACTGTAAAATTAAAGGTAAATCCGGATTGGGCAATAACCCCATCCACTTTTGTTTCCATTGAAAATGTTCCTTTTTTAGTATTAGGATCAATGTTAACTTTTGCTGAACGAATAGCACTAATCATCGCATTGGCCATTGTTGATTTATAATAAGCAGGGAAGCGGTTGCGATCACCACCAAATTCCATAATTGCCGCGGCCATAAATAATATTTTAGAACTTGGATTACTCATATATTCATCATATAAATCTTTATCAATATAAATTGTTCCTAAATTTGTCTCTTGGAAAATATCATTAAAAGTAATTGGTTGACCATCAATGGTAACCGCATTTCCAGTTAAACCACTACCTGCTTTCGGAGTTAGCGTAATAATATGACTATCATTGTCAACAACAACATCCACCTGGTCAAGCGTAAATTGGGTTCCATTTAAAATATTAATAATTGCTAATGCTGTTTCTGGTTTAACATTTTCACCAAGATCATCTTTGCTATAGGGAACTGAAAGAATTTTTAACATCTGATTAATATCAGTTGTTGCTCAATCTAAGGCAATCTTTTTTGTTAAAAATGGTAAGTTAGGCGTATTTGGCATATAACGAATAATAGCCGATTTCATTCCTGGTTGAATATCAATATCAACATCATCAGGATTTACGCCATCTTTTTGGATCGCGGCTTTAATATTTTTAACTGTTGGGATAACTTGGTATTTGTCTTTAACATTTACCTTGTTTTCTTTTGTCCCATTATTACAAGCAACAACCGTCGTTGCCGTAGTTGCTGTAATTGTTAGTGATGCTAAAATCATCATTAATTTTCTCATTTTGTTCATCTCCTTTTTAATAAATTTAATTTAACTAAAATTAACTTTAAGTGCTCCGCTAAAATATTTTGAGCCTGATCAAGCTTCAATATCCGCGGAATTGTTAGTAATATTTTTTACGTATAAATCATTCAAGAGTTCACTTAGTTTATCAAGACTTCCCGCAAAATTTAGGGTAATAAACATCATCATAATCTGTAAAATTGATACTTGTGGTAATTTACCTAAATTAGTGGACAATCCTGAATTGGTAAGATCCATTGGATTGGCGGGAGGTTGTTTTGATTTAACTGTAAAATGAACAGTAACTGTCCCATAATAATCTTTGTGGGGATCATCATGGTCAGTTCAGTGATCCTTCCCAGTTTCTAAAATGGCAGTCCCGTTATTTGCATCAATTTTTAAACGGGGAACACTGGTAATTTGTTGATTTCAAATTGCTTCGGTTTCTTCGCCAATAAAGAATGTTCCAAATTTATCAATTTCGGAAATTAAGCCCATATTATTGAAAACAGTAGCAATCAAGAGTGTTTTGGGACGAGCATCATCAACAATTCCTAAATCTAAATTTTTTACTTTATCAGCAATATGGTTTGAATTAACAACCGTTTTATTAATTGTCAGTTCATTTTCACTAGTATTATCATTAATTACAATATTATACTCACCATTTCGGTATAAATCCGGGTTAGGATTAGTAATTAGCGATCCGTTAAACTTAATCTGCTGATGCAGGGCGTTAAAATCTCATTTTGTACCTTGAAAAAGTTTTGCTAATTGGGCAAATAACATCGGAATGGTTTGATTATTATCTTGGGGATTAACATCTTTAAAATTGACACCAGCAAAGCCTTTGACATCCAATGCTAAGACAGGGGGGTCAACAGGGATATCATTCCAATTACCACTCCCAGTTTGACAACTAACAACACCCATTGTTGAAGAAGTCACAATGGTAAGTGCACCAAGCATTGTTAATAATTTTTTCATATTGTCACTCCTTTAATTTGCCGACATAATTGCCACTAATGGATTAATCTTATTCATATTAAATCAACTGATTAAATAGGCAATTAGGTATAAAACAAAACCACTTGCAATAGCTATGATTGGGATCGCGGCATTCATCATTAGGGGAAAGACCATTCCCATGTTAGTTAGCACATTAATACCAATTGTTAAGAATAATCAACCAAAACCAAATCCGGCAATGGTCATTATTACAATAACCGGAATATACATTCCTATTACTAATTTAGTAATATAACGGTTACTATAGCCCAGAACTTTCATTGTGGCAATGATTGTTCGGTTTTCAGCAATAACAACATTACTTGTTAAGATAATAATCATAAAACTTAGAATGAAGGAAATTGCAATAATAAAGGCAATCACTCCCAACACCGCCTGAGCTAGATTTTGTAAAATCGCCTTGGCGGTGGCTATTGGTAACAAATTATTAAATGAACTTTCGGAATACGGTGGGTAAACTGTCGTTCCAACTGTCCCCCCGTTTAACCCATAGAAACTATAGTCACCAAAACTTTGAACAGTGGCCAAACCACTTTGCAGATCATCAGTAGTTTCACTTTTTGATAATTTATAATTAAACAGTGGATATTCATTTTCAAAAACTTTAATTCAATTTACAGCCAATGTTTGTTTTTGAAAATTATTAACAAAAGCGGTTCATAATTGATTAATTGGGGTACTTTGGTTATTTGTAATAAACGTTTCTAAAGCACTAAGAGCGGTTTGATAAGGTGCTGATAATGTTGGTAAAGATTTAACAAATGAATTTTGTCATTCATTCATAAATAATCGTAATAAATGATTACGGGTCTGGTCATAACCTAAAATTGCATTGGCACGCTCATTGTTAATTCAAGCTCGCGCACTACCATACTGGTTATTTACCCCAACAATATTGAAGACTTGATCACTATTATCATTTCCTAAGAGATAACTACCATCAACAATTTTATTATTTAAAATAGTAGGATTTGTAGCATTAGGGTCACTTGGATTTAAAGCACTGTCCAAAACCTTGTTATTTCCCTTCTCTCCTAAAACCACATTTTGGTAATTATTTGTACCATTAAATAGTAGTTTTCCAACTGTTTGACCACTACTATCAGTTCCGGTTACTTGTGATTCATCCCAACTATTTAGAATTTGTTGGGCATCCTGATAACCATTAACACTATTCTTAAATAACGCTTGGCGGAGAACCTTTATTGTAATTTGATCACCAGTTGCTAACCCTAACCTTTTAGCAAGGGTTTGGTTAATAACAATATTATTGCTATTAGTAAATAATTTATTATTTAAGGTATTTTTCCCATCACTTAAAGTTTGGTTGTTAAAACTCTCGTCAATTCCATAGACATCAACATTAATATTATTAACTTGGCCATGGAACATTGTTCCCCGATCATCAGTGTGGGGATTAAACGGTACCACTCCGAATGCTAAATTAAAACTTTTACTATGTTCTTTAAAAGCTGCTGCCATTTCAGTTCGTACTGCTTGGGGAGAGCGTGTATAAACTCCCTGGGTAAAACATTGACTAACATTATTGATAAAGAATGAATAAATTCAATCATACAAATCATACATTGGTTTTTTTAAATTAGCATTAAAATCTTGGGCATTACCACTATCTAACACTTTTCGAAATGACGTTTTAAGGGGGGCTTCAAGCCCGGGACGAAAATGATTATTATCTAAAACAATCATCGTCGAACTACTACCAAATGTTTTTTGGTAATCACTTTTCGTAAACAATTCACTATTTAAACTATCATCTAAATTTAAATTATTGTTAATGAAATATTGTGGGCGTTTCACATCTAAGGCAATTGTCTCACGATATTTTCAATAAAATAGCCGATACTGTTCTAATTCATTAATATGTTGTTTTGCCGTATCAGGATTAGCTAAGTAAGTTTCAAGCGTTGCTTTAGTTAAATTTCCTAACCCATAGTCTTTATAATCACCCCAGGTACTCATACAAACTGCTCTTGACAAATACTGATCACCAGCCGGAACAGTTAACTTATTACTTTTTAAAAATTCTTTTGAAATGTTTTTATATAACATTGATCGCATTTCAGTAGCATTATAAGTTGGTGAGTAATTTTCAGGATTAATCGTTGCTTGTTCAAAATCCTTAATATACTGATCAGCATTCCGCGTCATATTAGTATCACTAAGGGCACTATTATTAATATCTCATGGTTGTTGAGTAGGATCATATGTTTTTAAGAAAGTTGTCGGAAGATTATAAACTGGGGCTTGATATTCAACTAAGGTATTATAATCATCACCGGCATACGAATAACGAATATTATTTTGTAAAATAAACGGAATTGTTGTTGAAATTGTAATTAGAATGGTACTAATAATCATTGTCAACGAAACTCCAAACATTTTCCCCAATGAATTAGAGAACTGCACTGCTTGGAATCGGTTATCAAATGTTTTATGAACGGTACAAATTCTTTGAACAATTTGTTTGATCCGTCCGGCAGAAAACGATTCTTCTTTCTTAATTAGTTGCAATGGTGTTTTGGAATGCATCATAATTGTGGCACTAATCATTGTTACCCCTGTTAATAATGCAAAAACTGCAATAAAAGAAATTACTAATGCTCAGGGTGCTAAAGCAAAACCAGTATACGGAAGATTAAAGTATGCCCCAAAAATAATCCGAATAATTAACTGACTTGAAATTCCTAATAGATATCCAACAATTCCGCCAGCCAGGGCAATTAAAAGTGGATAACTTAAATAACTACTAATAATTTCTCGCCGACGATAACCCAACGCTCGTAAAATCCCATTTTGGGGACCAGTAGCTTCAATCTGCCGTTTAATAACCAAGACTAACACGAAGAAAGAAATAATTAAAATAACCGCAATGAGAATATAAGAACCAGTAATAAACCCATTTAAGGTTGTTAAGAAATAAGTTGTTCTTTTAGCAAACGGATAGCGTTTATCAGTGCGGAACGTAAGGACGGGGGTATCACCCGTAAGCGTTTTACTATAATAAGCATGTAAACCAATTGTCGCCCCACGTTTGCTATTTAAATAAGGGTTTAGGGTATTATTAATTAAACTTTCCTTAACCTCATCACGATAGTTATTAGTAAATTTTCCAACATAATAAACTTCCCGATCAGATTGACTAGCTGGGGTTAAAACTTGTTTAGTAATATCTAGTCTTGTAATATCATAGCTTTGATTATTAGCATCACGAACCGTATCGTTGACTAGCCCAAATAATTTTTGGTCAACATATGCTAACCCTTCATTCTTCATATTTGGAAACGGATGCGACTGGTCTATGATCGGCGTAATAAAATCAGCAGATTGGCCAAAACCAACTACCCGAAACCAATTTTGATTGGCATATGGTGATTTTGGTAATCACTTATTAATGTCTTCTTTTTGATAAGGACTTAAATCAACTGGTTGCAATTCACTATCCGCAACTTTAATTGTTGTTCCGTAACTATCAGCTTGTAAACGAATGACATCATTAATTTTGATATTATTCTTTTTGGCAAATTCAGGCGTTAAATAAACCCAATGCATGGTTTCATTATTTAATGAATTTAAATACTGTTGATAAAAACTTAGGGGCATCCCCGCACTCACAACAAATTTATCGATTGTTTGATGGGGATTAAGGGTCACTGCTTTAATAACCTTGTTATTACCTAAGTTAAAAACTCGTGCTTCCACCCGATCAAAATTAAATTGATAATCGGAATTCATTGTTGCTGTTTGCAAATAATCTAAAATTGCATTTTGGCGAACTTCAATATCGGAAATTGCTAAAAACTGGTCCGCACCACTAGCAGTGTTTTCAACATAACTAGTTTGCGAAAAATCAACAACAAAATCATGTTGATTACTCATTTTTTCTGAAATAAAATTATGATAAACGTTTTCAACACGTTGTTTGGAAACTTCAATTATTGTAAAAATCAAACAAGTTAAAAATACTAAAATAACTAACCCAATAAATTGGATTTTGTTCTTGATTGTATTTTTAATATTATTTTGAAACAATAACTTAAAACCAGACATTATTTTTTTCACCTTCTTTTTATTTTTTCCTTAATAAATTAAAAACAAAAAAGATGAGGTGGTGTTGTTTGCTTTTTAAACTGGGTTAATAAATGTGTTTTGCGTAAATTACTAATTAATTTTGCTTTTTCTAGTAAAAATCAGGCAATTGGTAGCTCACAAATATTGGGAAAACCAATCGTAAAATTATATGGGATTGTTTTAACCAAATCATCGTGGGCTAAATATTTTAAAATTGTTAAATTATTTAAATCAGTAATATTGCTGACATCTTTAATTCAAGCGATATAAATGCGAAATAATATTAAAGTGATAACAAACCCGATTGAAAAAATTCCATAGAACGAATAAAAAGAAGTTAAAAAAGTTGGATAAAAATGTTTATCAAAATAATTATTGTAAAGCACAGTAACATATAAGCAGTATGAAAATAATGATAAGTTAAAAATTCATAAAATAATAATTAATCAATTAGCTTTTAAAACTTGTTTTCATTGAATATTTGGTTGGTGCTGATAAGTTTTAAAATTCAACATAATTTGCAATAAGATTCCAACAAAAAATAACATTACAAAACTAATAAAGACTAAATAAGTTAAATTTAAAATAATATTAACAAAATTTAGTTTTCCCTGGGGATAAATTATTGAAAATGATGATGAAATTAAAATATAAGCACTAAATAATCCTAAAATAGTACTAATAAAACCACGATAAAATTGCTTAAAATTAACTTTCATTTTTTCATAGCCTCCTAGTAAGAGTTAATTTATTATAACATTAATTTAAACAGATAAAAAGGGTAAAAATTAGGGATTTTTAAAAATTTTTAAGGTAAAAATTAAAAAAATCTATTTAAAAACTAGATTTCTAATTATCAAAATAACATTAGGTTAAAACTTCATGGCCAGTCTCGGTAATTAAAATAGTATGTTCAAAATGGGCACTTGGTAAGCCATTAACCGAAACCGGAGTTCACCCATCACTAAGCATTTTAATTTTAGCAGTTCCGATTTGGACCATTGGTTCAATACAAATTGTCATTCCTGCTTGCAAACGTAAGCCCGTGTGTGGTTCACCAACATTGGGAATATGGGGATCTTCATGTAGTTCTTTGCCAATGCCATGACCAGTAAATTCTTGTGGTAAGAAAAAACCATTTCCTTCCACATATTCTTGAATCACGTGGCCAATATCACCAATGCGCACGCCGGGTTTTAGAATGGCAATCGCCTGGTCTAACGCATTTTTGGTAACCTCCACTAGTTGGTGGTGTAACTCACTTAATGGTTCACCGACAATCATCGTAAAAGCACCATCACTATTAAATCCTTGGTAGGCACATCCAGCATCAATTGACACTAAATCACCATTTTTAAGCGGTGTATTATTAGGAATTCCGTGAACTAAAACATCATTAATTGAGACACAAATTGTGGCGGGAAAACCATATAAACCTTTAAAATTCGGTTCACACTGGTGCTGGCGAATAATTTCCGCTGCTCTTTTATCCAATTCAACCCCCGTGATTCCTGGTTTAATCATTGCCCGTAATTCCTGATGGACTAATTTTAACACATTACAAGCAACCCGCATTTTGGCTAAATCTTCACTTGATTTTAAGGTTATCATTTTTTCACCATCTTTTCTACTTATCTATCATAACATAAGAAAGAAAAAACTAATAGCCACATAAGGGCCATTAGTTGAAAAGGTTGCTATACTAATTCAATGATTACCATAGGGGCATTATCACCACGACGATTATCTAATTTTAAAATTCGAGTATAACCACCATTGCGATCTTTGTATTTTTTGGCAATGCCATTAAATAATTTTTGTAAAGCAGTTTCTTTTTCATTTGCTTCAATATCTCTTAAGAAACTAGCCGCTCTTCGACGAGCATGTAAGTCTTGACGTTTTCCTAAGGTAATTAATTTATCAACATGACGACGTAATTCCTTTGCTCTGGTTTCGGTAACTTCTAACCTTTCGTTAATAATTAACTCAGTGGCAAGATTACGCATTAAACCATTGCGTCATGATGTATTTTTACCTCTTTTTTGTTGATATGACATGAATTGCTGCTCCTTTCTGTTTAATCTCTTCTAAAATGTAAACCTAAAGCGGCTACTTTTTCTTTAATTTCAGTTAATGATTTTTTACCTAAGTTACGAATTTCTTGGATTTCTTCTTCGGTTTTTGATATTAGATCACGAAGGGTTTCAATTTTAGCGCGTTTCAAACAGTTTTGTGAACGCTGAGTAAATTCTAACTCATCAATACTACGGTCTAATTCATCTTCTTCTTTTTCAGTTTCCGATGAAATGACTTGGGTTGCTTTGATTGCTTCATTTAAGTTAATAAAGAATTCTAAGTGTTCCGATAGAATTTTACCAGCCATCGCAATCGCGTTAACCGGAGTAATTGAACTATCAGTTTGGACTTCAATTTCTAATTTTTCTAAATCAGCATTTTTTCCTACTTTGGTTGGTTCAACTATATAAGAAACCTTTTGAACTGGTGAATAGTTTGAATCAATGACAATTAAGTCCGCATATTTCTTTTCTTTTTTATTATCATTAAATGATTTATATCCCCGCGAATTACGAGCATGTAATTCTAAGTTTAATTCTCCACCCTTGGCAATTGTGGCAATATGCAAATCCTTATTGATTACTTCAACACCAGCTGGTAATTCAATATCTTTTGCTAACACATCACCTTCCTTGTTAGAATTAATTTTTAAAATTACTGATTCTCCATCGGGAATAATATTTTGATCAATTTTTAACACAAGGTTTTTAATATTTAAAATAATTTTTGTAACATGTTCAACAACACCGGGAATTGCGGTAAATTCATGTGAGGCTCCTTTAATTCGAATGGCAAACACTGCCGCTCCGGGAGTTGAAGATAATAATGTTCGGCGCAATGCATTTCCCAGGGTAATTCCAAATCCACGTTCTAATGGTTCAACTAAAAATTTTCCATAATTGTTTGATTTGTCTTCCGCTTCTAATTTAAATTCTGGTCTAATAAATTGTTTCATCTAACTATCACTCTCCTTATCCTCGTGGTCTTTTTGGTGGGCGAGCCCCATTATGAGGAATTGGAGTTACATCTTTAATTGAAGTAATCTCTAACCCAATTGCTTGTAAACTTCTTACTGCCGCGTCTCGACCCGGACCTGGTCCTTTTACTTCAACTTGAATGCTGTGCATTCCGTGTTCTTGACTAGCTTTTCCCGCCGCTTCGGCAACCATTTGCGCTGCATATGGGGTTGATTTTTTACTTCCTTTAAACCCCATTGCTCCCGCTGATGATCATGAAATTACATTCCCGCCTTCATCGGAAATAGTGACAATTGTATTATTGAAAGTTGAGTGAATGTGGGCCACACCTTTATTAATATTTTTTTTAACTTTTTTCTTATTAGTTACTTTTTTAACAGCCATAATTACACTCCTCTATTTTTTCTTATTCGCTACTGTTTTTCGTGGTCCCTTAGCAGTACGCGCATTTTGTTTTGTTGATTGTCCTCTAACTGGTAACCCCTTACGGTGACGCATTCCTCGGTAACTTCCAATTTCCATCAATCGTTTAATATTTAAGGCAACTTCACGACGTAAGTCTCCTTCGGTTTTATATTTTGCAATTTCATTTCTAATTTTAGTTAATTCTTCTTCTGATAAATCTTTTACTCGTACATCTTCTGAGATTTTAGCATCTGCTAAGATTTGTTGAGATAGTGGTTTTCCGATTCCAAAGATATAAGTTAAGGCAATAACTACTCTTTTATCATTTGGAATATCGACTCCTCCAATACGTGCCATGCTTCTATTTTCCTCCTTTTATCCCTGTCTTTGCTTGTGTTTTGGTTGTTGACAGATTATCATAACGCGATTTTTTCTTCTAATTACCCGACATTTGTCGCAGATTTTTTTGACTGATGATCGTACTTTCATCGTGCATACTCCTCCTCAAACTTAATTTATTTGTGTCGAAAGACAATACGCCCACGTTCTAAATCATATGGTGA
This sequence comes from Spiroplasma sp. DGKH1, assembly GCF_040940205.1. Lineage (NCBI taxonomy): Bacteria > Bacillati > Mycoplasmatota > Mollicutes > Entomoplasmatales > Spiroplasmataceae > Spiroplasma > Spiroplasma sp. DGKH1. The sequence continues at coordinate 300,092 of NZ_JASTWG010000001.1, forward strand.
CATTTCAACAGTTACTAAATCGCCCGGTAAAATGCGAATGTAATTCATCCGAATTTTACCAGAGACGTGAGCTAAAATAACTGCGCCGTTTTCTAATTCGACCTTAAACATTGTATTTGGTAATACTTCTAAAACTTTTCCTTGAACATCTAGTAAATCAGATTTAGCCATTTTATTACCTCCAATCTCTTTTGTTACTTAATAATTGCAACGATTTGGTTTCAAACAGCGTCACCTTCCATATCAGCATCAATAACTGATAGGTTTTGCTTATTAAGATAATATTGAACTAATGGTTCAGTATCTCGTTTATATTCTGCTAATCTTACCTGGACTTTTTCGGCAGTATCATCCGCGCGACGGACTAGTGGGGTTTGATCATAATCACAAATTCCCGCCACTTTCGGAGGGTGGAAGGTAATATGATAAGTTCTTTTACAAGTTGGACATGTTAAGCGTCCCGTAATCCGATCGATTAGTTTTGATTCTGCGATTTCAAAGTATAGGGTATAATCAACTTTCGCATTGCGTTTTGCTAATAATTCATCTAGTTTTTCCGCTTGATTAACAGTGCGGGGAAACCCATCTCAAATAATGTCCCCCTGAACTGTTTGTAAATAATCTTCTAACATCTCAATCATCAAGTCATCAGGAACTAGTTTCCCTTGTTCAGAATATTTTTTAGCTAAATTCCCCTTCGCAGTGTTATTTCGAATATTGTCCCGAATAATATCACCAGTTGAGATATGGTTATAACCAAACTGAGCAATAATTTTTTCTGATTGGGTTCCTTTCCCGCTCCCTGGTGCTCCTAATAATATAATATTGCGCATAAAATTAATAACACACCTTTCTTATCACAAGTATGAATTATCATTTGAATCTTGATTCAAACTTTGTGATTTTTTATCAATAAAGGCTTGTTGCGTAATTCGTCCTTTAATTTGACGCATTGTTTCTAACGCAACTGACACCATAATAATTAATCCAGTTCCCCCAATTGCTAAGGCACTTGGTAAACTAGTTAGTTTGCTAATAACATATGGTAAAATCGCAATGGCGGCTAAGAAGATTGACCCTAAAATACTTAAGCGGTTAATTGTCCCCTTAATATATTTTTCAGTTTCCTTCCCTGGTCGGACCCCGGGAATAAAGGTTCCCGCCTTTTGAAAGTTTTCAGCAATTTTTTCAGGGTTCATTTGCACTTGCGAATACAAGAATGTGAAAAGAATTGTTAAAACCGCATAAATAATAATTCCTGGTCAAGTTGAAAATGATAAGTAATTATTTGTAAACTGGACAAACCCATTATTAGGATTTGAAACACTAATAATTTGAGAAACGGTAATTGGCGCGGAAATTAAAGCTGAGGCAAAAATAACAGGAATTACCCCCGCCGAGTTAATTTTTAACGGCAAGAAGGGTTTATTCTGTTCACCGCCCGAGGACAGTCCACTTCCGGTTTGTTGAATTGGTAATTTCCGTTCTGATTCATTTAGCATTACGACAAACAAGATTACCAATAAGAACATCACCACATAAACTAAGAATTTTAAAATTCCATCAAATAATAGGTTAATGTCTTCTTGGCCAGAAATTCAAAACTTAAAGGTTGTTTCTAAGTTACTTGGCAATTTTGCCACAATTCCCGCGAAAATAATGATTGAAACTCCGTTTCCAATTCCCCGAATTGTGATTTGATCGGCAACTCATAACATAAACATTGTTCCGGCAATTAAAGCACACGGAACTAAAATGTAGTAGAAAATTGGACTTCCCGTTCCAAAATCATTAGTTGATCACTTCGGACTAATAATTCCCTGGTTGGCCATCGTAAAGATTGTGGCCACCCCCTGCATAATTGCAAAAGGAATTGTTAATCATTTTGTTAAACGGTCTAATTTTTTCCGACCTTTTTCTCCACCCTTCGCTCAACGCGATAATGGTGGAATCACATCCGTTGATAACAACTGGACAATAATTGAGGCAGTAATATATGGCGAAACTCCCAAAGCTAAAATTGAGAATTTTCCTAAAGTTCCTCCCCCTAACATTGAGATTAAACTGAAGAACTGATCAGTATTTGATAAATCTTGAATATTAGGACTAACAGTAACTCCGGGCACGGTCAAATAACTTCCTAATCGAATTACAACTAACACAATTAGGGTGAAAGCAATTCTTTTAATTAGATCTTTGTTTTTCACAAAAAAGTTATTTGATTTGACAAGATCAACTTGTGCTGCTTTCTTGGCCTTTCTTTTTTTAGCTTTGGTTTTCACTATTATATTACCTCTACTTTCCCCCCAGCCGCTTCAATTGCTTGTTGGGCTGCTTTTGAAATTTTATTTGTTTTGACATTGACGCTCTTAGATATTGTACCACTACCTAAGATTTTAATTAATTCTTTTTCTGATTTAATTAATTTTTTTTGAGCTAATGTTTGGTGATTAATTTCACTCACATTTAATTTTTCTAAATCTTTTAAGTTAAAGATTGTATAACTTTTGGTATTAATATTGGTGAATCCTACTTTCGGAATTCTTCGAAAGATTGGAGTTTGTCCCCCTTCAAATCCGGGGCGCACTCCCCCACCAGTACGAGCATTTTGACCTTTATTACCTTTTCCAGAAGTTTTCCCAGTTCCCGAAGATGTTCCTCGTCCTAAGCGTTTTTTCTCATGACGAGCGCCTTCACTATATTTTAATTCATGTAATTTCATTAATATACGCTCCTTATCCTAGTAATTCTTCTGGTGTTTTACCACGTAATTTGGCAATTTGGTCTGCCGTTCTTAATTCTTTGAAGCCCTCAAAAGCTGCTCGTAAAATATTAATTGGGGTATTTGATCCTAATGATTTCGTATAAACATCTGCTAATCCTGAAAGTTCAATCACAGCACGCACTGGGCCACCAGCAATGACTCCCGTCCCTTTTTTAGCTGGTTTCATCATTACTTTTCCAGCGCCAAAGTGACCAATAACCTCATGGGGAATTGTTGTTCCCACAATTGGAACTCTTACTAATTGTTTTTTGGCCTCTTTAATTGCTTTTTTAATTGCATCAGGCACTTCATTAGCTTTTCCAGTTCCAAAGCCAACTTTTCCTTTTTTATCACCAATTACAACAACTGCCGCGAAACGGAAGTGACGACCACCCTTTGTTACTTTGGTAACCCGGTTAATTGCAACAACTTTTTCTTCAAACATGTTGTCTTGGTTATCACGACGGTTAAATCCTTTGTTGTCTTGTTTATTAAAAGGTTTATTTTGGTGGAAATTTGGTTTTCCTTCTTGGTGTGATTTTGCGGGTGCTTGTTCAGCTGGTTTTCCTTGTTCATTAGTATTAACTGCTAATGCTTCTTTATTTTCTGCCATTATTTTCTTTCTCCTTTATTAGAATTTTAAGCCAGCTTTACGAGCGGCTTCTGCAAATGCTTTTACTTTTCCGTGGTATAAATACCCACTACGATCAAATACGACATTGGTAATTTTTTTAGCAATTGCTAATTTAGCAATTTCAGCTCCTACTTGTTCAGCAGCAGCGATGTTTGAAGTTGATTTTAAATCTTTCATTTTTAAAGTTGATGCGGAAGCAAGGGTTGTTTGTTTCACATCATCAATCAATTGGGCATAAAAGTGGCCGTTTGATTTGAACACATTCAATCTTGGTCGTTGCGAGGTTCCAGAAATTTTGTTACGCACACGATAATGTCTTTTTTTACGATTACTACTACGTGAGTTGTTATTCATCTTCTCTTTCCTTCCCTGCTGTTATTTACCAGCTGATTTTCCTTCTTTACGAATAATGTGTTCATTTTTATATTTAATCCCTTTTCCTTTATAAGGTTCAGGTTTTTTAAAGTTTCTAATATTAGCAGCAACTTCACCTACTAATTGTTTTGAAATTCCTTCCACCGTAATTTGTGTTGGTTTGGGAACAGTTAGGGTAATTCCTTTAGGAATATGGTATTCAATCGGATGTGAGAACCCTAAGTTTAACATTAGTTTATCCCCTTGTAAGTTAGCTTTGTAACCAACCCCCGAGATTTCTAATTCTTTTTTGAACCCAACACTAACTCCCTGGATCATTCCTTGGATTAGTGAATTGATAGTTCCGTGTAATTGTTTAGTATGTTTAACTTCGTTAACTCTGGTTGTTTTAACAACCCCATCTTTTGCTTCGACTTTGATAACATTAGGAATTTTTTGTTCTAATTGTCCTTTTGTGCCTTTAACAATAACATTATTTGGTTGGACTGTAACTTCAACACCGGTTGGGATTTTTAATTCGCGATTTCCAATTCGAGACATTTTGCTACCTCTATAACTTTCTATCACACATAAGCAATAACTTCCCCACCGAGATGAGCTTGTTTTGCCATTTTATCTGTCATAACCCCTTGGCTAGTTGAAATGATTGCAATCCCTAATCCATTTAATACTTGAGGTACTCTATCAACAGTTACATAAACTCGTAGTCCTGGTTTTGAAATTCTTTTTAACCCTGAAATAACTTTTGTTTTTCCTTTATATTTTAGCAAGATACTTAATTCTTTTTTAACTTCTCCTGTTACTTTAAAATCTTCAATGTAACCTTCTGCTTTTAAAATTTCAGCTAATTTAACTTTCATTTTACTTGCCGGCATCACAACACTTTTATGTAGTCGTTGGTTAGCATTTCTGATTCTTGTTAACATATCAGCAATTGGATCGATCATCATAATTATCTAGTCTCTCTTTCTATCATGAAGCTTTTCTAACACCTGGGATTTGTCCCTTGTAAGCTAAATCTCTAAAACATAAACGACATAAGTTATATTTACGTAATACCGCATGAGGACGTCCACAGTTTCCACAACGAGTGTAGCCTCTTACTTTAAATTTTGGATGACGAGCTTGTTTAACTTTTAATGATTTTTTAGCCATGTTTCTTTCCCCCTATTTTTTAAATGGCATTCCCATTTTTTTCAATAATGCATAAGCATCTTCGTTCTTGTTGGCACTTGTTACAATTGTAATATCCATTCCCCGAATTTTTTTAACTTTATCATAGTCAATTTCAGGGAAAATGATTTGTTCTTTAATTCCTAATGAATAATTTCCTCTGCCGTCAAAAGCATCTTTGCTAACACCACGGAAATCTCTTACCCGTGGTAAGGCAATATTAATTAGTTTATCTAAAAATTGGTACATTTTTTTCCCACGCAGAGTAACTTTTGCTCCAATTGGCATTCCTTCTCGTAATTTGAATGAAGCAATTGAGCCTTTTGCTAAAGTTACAACTGGACGTAATCCGGCAATTAAACTTAACTCACTAACGACATCTTCAATTGCTTTGGAATTATGGGTCGCATCTCCTGCTCCGACATTAATTACAATTTTTGTAACCTTCGGAACTTGCATAATTGATTGATAACCTTGCTCTTTGAATAACTCTGGTAAAATTTCTTCTTTATAACGTTTTTCAATTCGTTCCATCTTTTATCTTGTTATTCCTTTCTTACGCCAAATGCGCTTTTGATTTACGAGCAATTCTTGTTTTTTTACCATTATCATTAATTTGGTAACTAATTTTTGTGGTTTCTTTTTTATTTTTTGGATCAATTAATGCAATATTTGAGATGTGAATTGAAGCAGGAACCGTTTGGATTCCTCCTTCGGTATTATCTTGCGAAGGTTTTACATGTTTAGTATTAGTAATTCCTTCAATTATAACGCGGTTTTTATCACGAATGATTTTCATAATTGGACCTTCAACACCTTTATGTTTTCCAGAAATAACTTTTACTAAGTCACCTTTTTTAAATTTTAATTTTATCATGGTATTCCTCCTATAGTACTTCTGGTGCTAACGAAGCAATCTTACTAAAGCCTGCTTCTTTAACTTCTCTGGCAATTGGACCAAAAATCCGTGTCCCTCTTGGTGTTTTATCATCCTTAATAATAACAACCGCGTTTTCTGAAAACCGAATGTGACTACCATCATTGCGGTGGAGTCCCCGTTTGGTACGAACAATTACCGCTTTAACAACTTGTCCTTTTTTAACAATTCCACCAGGAACAGCTTTTTTAATAGTACATACAACAATATCACCTATATTAGTAAACTTACGAAATGAACCACCTAAGTTTTTAATAACTAAAACTTCTTTTGCTCCGGAATTATCAGCAACTTTTAATCTAGACTCTTGTTGGATCATTATTTCTTCCTCACAGTTTTCCGATCTTAACCAATTGCTTTTTCGATCACGGCAATTAAACGAAAACGTTTAACTTTTGACAGTGGTCTTGTTTCCATAATGCTTACTTTATCTCCGATGTGAGCTTCGTTTTGTTCATCATGGGCTAAATATTTTTTTGAATATTTAACGCGTTTACCATATAGAGGGTGGTTTTTGTATGTTTCAACAAGAACGGCAATTGTTTTATCAGATTTATCTGAAACTACTCGTCCTTGTAAAATTTTACGACGATTTCTTTCCATTATTTTGTTGTTCCTTTCTTAGTAGTTGTTTTTTTGGCAGTTTCGCTAGTAGCACTAACTTTTTTAGTTGTTGCTTTGGCGATTTTATCACGGTTTTCTTCTCAGTTGGCCCCATATGTATATTCTTTCGCATTAGGGTCTTTTTGTTTAGTACTGATGTCAATTTTAACACCAGTTCCTTTTCCTTTTGCCGTTCCGGCTGCTAATGTACTTTTCATTTCAGCTAGTTTAGCCTTGGCATCTTTTTCAACTTTCGCCTTAACTTCCCCAGTTCCCTTCGCAGTTTTTGGTCCTAATTTTTCGACTTCAATTTCTGCTTTGGCACTAGTTACTGATTTAACCGTAACTGTTGCTGGTTTGGCTGGTTTCGGTGTTGTTGCTTTGGCTTTGGCAACTTTTTCTGCTTCATTTTTAGCGATTAAACTTTTCAAAGCATCATCTTTTGGTGTTGATGGTGCTGGTTTAGTTGCTGGTTTCGAAGCTGCTTTTGGTGCTGGTGCTTTTGCAGAAGCTGCTTTTTCAGCAACCGGTTTTTTTGGTGCCGGTTTTTTAGCTGTTGGTTTAGCAGCTGTTGGTGGTGTTGCTTTCGCCGGTGCTTCGTTGGCAACTGATTCGCTAACTTCGTCATTAGCATCAAGCATTGCTTCATCAAGTGGTAAATCCATCAATGAAGAGAAATCATTTTCTTTTGCCTCTTGATCAGCCATCATTTTTTCAATTTTGGCTTTTCGTTCTTTGGCAAAAGCTTGTGATTCTTTTTCAATTTTGGCATATGTTTCTTTTAAATCAATTTTAACGTTAATTTGGGTATTTTCTCCAGCAATCCGGCGTTGACTAATAATAGTTAAAATGCGAGCAATTTGTTTTCTTAGTAAACTGATACGGTGGGGTTTTTCTAAGTTTCCCATTGCCGCTTGGAATTTTAAAGCAAATAATTCTGCTCGTGATTCTTCCTCTAGTTTTTTTAACTCTTCAGTTGATTTTTTTAATAACTCACTATTCAACATTATTCTTCACCTCTTTTAACGATTTTACAACGCACTGGTAATTTGTGCATTGCTAAACGTAACGCTTCTCTTGCTGTTTCTTCATCAACACCAGCGACTTCAAACATAATAGTTCCAGTCTTAACAACTGCTACTCAGTCTTCTGGTGCTCCTTTCCCACTTCCCATCCGCACTTCTAATGGTTTTTTAGTTTTTGCCATGTGGGGAAAGATTCTAATTCATACTTTTCCTCAACGTTTCATATAACGTGTCATTGCAATCCGCGCCGCTTCAATTTGACGGTTAGTAACTCAAGCTCCATCTAATGATTGTAAACCATATTCTCCAAAGTCAACTTTGGTATTTCCTTTAGCTTTTCCTTCATAACTAATTCGGTGGGGACGACGATATTTTGTTCTTTTTGGTATTAACATAAACTATTTCGCCTCCTTATCCCTGTTAAAAGGTTTTTTGTTAAAGTCTTTTTTTTCTCATTTTGGTTTTTCATCCGTATATGAAACTAGTTGGTTTCCTAAGATTTCACCTTTACAAATTCATACTTTAACCCCAATTTGTCCATAAGTTGTTAAAGCTTCTGCAAGCGCATAATCAATATCACTTCTTAGGGTTGCTAATGGTACGATTCCTTCCGAATATCCTTCGGTACGAGCCATATCAACTCCCCCTAGACGACCTGAAACTGATGTTTTAATTCCTTTGGCTCCGGCTTTCATGGCCTTACGAATTGCTAATTTTTGGACAGTTCTAAATGATGCCCGGTTAACAATTTGTTCAGCAATCGTATTAGCAACTAATTGTGCATCAATGTCAGGGTTTTTAATTTCAACCACATTAATTTTAATTTCCATTTTGCGATCATGAATTGTTTTGCGAATTAATTTAACTAATTCGGGAATGTTTTTTCCTTCTTGTCCTAATACCACACCAACTCGAGCAGTTCTAATAAAGATAACGATTTCTTTTTTAGTTCTTTCGATTTCAATTTTAGAAACACTAGCATTTTTTAATTTTTGCATTAGTGCTTTTCTAATTTTGATATCTTGGTGTAATCAATTCACGAAATCTTGTTTTTCAGCGTATCAACGTGAATCTCATGTTTTGATAACTCCAACTCGTAATCCGGTTGGACTAACTTTTTGACCCATATTTGTTATCTTCCTTTCTTATTGTGCTCCATCACTAACAGTAATTGTGATGTGACTAGTTCTCTTTAAAATTTCATATGCTCTTCCGTGGGCACGGGGACGGAAACGTTTTAATGTTGGTCCTTCGTTAACGAAGATTTCTTTAATAAATAATTTATCAGCGTCTAAGCCGTTATTATTAACAGCATTGGCAACTGCTGATTTAACCAGTTTTTTAACTGGAACTGATGATTTTTTATTTGTGTTATCTAGAATGACAATTGCTTCTCCAACTTTTTTATTTCGAATTAAATCGGCAACCAAACGAACTTTACGGGGTGAAATTCTAATCATTCTTAAGTGTGCTTGTACATTCATTTATATATATCTCACTTTCTAATAATTATTTTTTCTTTTTCTTGTCATCCCCATGACCACCGAATTTTCTTGTCGGAGAGAATTCCCCTAATTTATGACCAACCATATCTTCAGTAACATAAACTGGAATATGTTCTTTTCCGTTATGTACCGCAAAGGTGTGACCAATAAATTCTGGGAAAATTGTACTTCTTCTAGATCACGTTTTAATAACTTCTTTTTTACTATTTGCATTTAAAGCTTCTACTTTTTTTAGTAAATGTTCATCAACAAATGGTCCTTTTTTTAGACTTCGTGACATCGGCATTTACCTCCTTCTTTTCTAAATAACTTTTTTAATTAAATGTGATGTTTACTATCTTAGGCTTTACAAAATTAAGTAGTGACCATCAAAACAATTTAATTAAACTATTTAGGACGGCGACGGACAATCAATTTTGTAGAAGCTTTTTTCTGGTTACGAGTTTTAACACCCAAGGCTTTTTTCCCTCATGGTGTCATTGGTGCTTTCCGACCAACAGGAGCTTTTCCTTCTCCCCCCCCATGTGGGTGGTCATTTGGGTTCATAACTGATCCCCGTACAGTGGGACGAATTCCCCGTCAACGGTTACGACCAGCTTTTCCTCAGTTAACTAAAGCATAGTCTTCGTTCCCCACTTCACCAACTGTGGCGCGACATTCCGCTAACACTTTGCGAACTTCTCCTGATGTTAAACGCAAAGTAACATACTTACCATCTTCATCTTTCCCTAAGATTTGGACTGATGAACCGGCTGAGCGGGCCATTTGGCCACCTTTTCCGGGACGTAGTTCAATGTTATGCACTAAAGTTCCCTCCGGAATGTTTTTTAATTTCATGTTGTTTCCAACTTTAATATCAACTTTTTCACCACTAATAATTTCCATTCCAACTTGAATGTTTTTGGGAGCTAAAATGTAGCGTTTTTCCCCATCCACATAATGTACTAATGAAATGAAAGCATTACGGTTAGGATCATATTCAATTGAGGCAATTTTTCCAACAACATTATCTTTGTTGCGTTTAAAGTCAACAAGACGATATTTTGTTTTATGCCCACCACCATGGTGTCTAGTAGTAATAACCCCTTGGTTATTCCGTCCACCACGTTTTTTTAATGGCTGTAATAATGACTTTTCTGGTTTATCAGTTGTTAAGACTGAATAATCCAGCGTTGTCATATTTCGCCGACCATTAGTAACTGGTTTATAACTTTTAATTGGCATTTGTATTTATCCTCCTTAAGCCAAATATCCAGATAGTTGTATCCTGGAACTATTTATCTTCTCCTAATAAATCCAATGTTTCACCTGGTTTTAATTTGATGATGGCTCTTTTGGTATGAGTTGTTTCACCAACAAATTTTCCCATTCTTTTTTCTTTTGGATCATAGTTAATTACATTTACTTTTGCAACCTTTACTTCAAAGATTTTTTCAAAAGCTTTTTTGATTTGTACTTTATTAGCACCACGCGCAACTTCGAATGTGTACACACCTTGCGCCATATTGTTATATGATTTTTCAGTTAAAATTGGTTTCTTAATAACATTTGTAATATGCATTATGCGTACACCTCCTCAATTGTTTTAATAACTTCTTCAGTAACTAATAATTTATTCGCATTTAATAAGTCATAAATATTGATTCCATCGCTCGGAATAATATTTACTTTTTCAATATTACGAGATGATTTTACAATAACTTCATCTCCTGGTTTTGTTACAATTAATAACTTTTCATTATTAACTTTTAAGTTGGCTAGAATTTCAACCATTGTTTTAGTTGATGGCTCATTTAGGGCAAATTGGTCAACGATAACTAAATTGCTTTCTTTTACTTTTAATGATAATGCTGATTTAATCGCTAGTTTTCTAACTTTCCGATTAACATGCTTAATATAGTTTTTATCGGGAGTTGGTCCAAATACAATTCCCCCACCTTTTCATTGGGGTGCTCTAATTGAACCTTGACGAGCACGACCAGTACCTTTTTGTCGTCATGGTTTTCTTCCCCCACCAGATACTTCAGTTCTTGTTTTAACTTTGTGTGTTCCCTGACGCATTGCTGATTGTTGGGCAACCACAGCATCATACATTGCTTGTTGGTGCGGTTCAATTCCTCAAATAGCATCATTTAGGTTAATTTCTTTAACACTAGTTCCTTTAGTATCAAATACTTGTACTTTCATGTTTCTTATTTTCCTTCCACACTATTTAGCTTCTTCACTAGCGGGCTCCGAAACAACGGGTGCTGTTGGTGTTTCAACAGTTTGGTTATCTTCAACTGGGGCTGCTGGTGCAGGTGCTTGTTCTTCTTTTACTTCAACTTTTGGTTCTGGTTTAACAGTTCTCACTAAGAGTTCGGTTGGTGTATTTGGGGTTAATCCCTTAATTGCTTCTTTAACAATAACAACTTGTTTTTTTGGACCAGGAATTGATCCCTTAACTAATAAAGCATTTTTTTCAACATCAATTGCAATAATTTCTAAGTTTTGGATTGTTACTTGTTCAGCTCCCATATGCCCTGGCATTTTTTTTGATTTTAAAATGCGGTTAGGGGCAATCGCTCCCATTGATCCAACGCCACGATGATACCCTGAACCATGTCCCATTGGACCTCGTGAATAATTATGTCTTTTAATTGAACCAGTAAATCCTTTTCCTTTTGAAATTCCGGTCACATCAACGAATTCCCCAGCAGTAAAGATGTCAGCTTTAATAATATCACCGGTCTGATAACCGTTCATATTTCTGATTTCTTTTACGAAGCGCTTAGGTGTTGTGTTTGCCTTTTTGAATTGACCTTGATCTGGTTTTGAAACAAGGTTAACTCTTTTATCTTCAACAGCTAGTTGTAATGCGTCATAACCTTGTTTTTCTTTTGTTAAAACTTGTAAAACAACGTTAGGTTGAACTTCAACTACTGTAACTGGTACTAACCGTCCGTCTGTTGCAAAGACTTGGGTCATCCCAATTTTACGTCCTAAGATTCCTTTCATTTCTTTTCCTCCTTGAAAATGCGTCATGTATATCTTTAATATAATTTACAAAGAATATTTTAAAGCTAATTACTTCATTTCAATTTCAACCCCACTAGGTAGTTGTACTCTAGTTAAGGTATCCATCACTTTAGCGCTTGGATTGATAATATCAATTACTCTTTTATGGGTTCTTCTCTCAAATTGTTCACGTGAATCTTTATATTTGTGAGTAGCACGAATAATTGTAATAATTTCTTTATCAGTTGGTAAAGGAATTGGTCCTTTAACTTCTGCGCCAGCAGCTTGCGCTGCTTCAATGATTTTAGAAATTGATTGGTCCACTACACGGTGGTCGTAACCTTTTAATTTTATTCTCATTTTTGTCTGAGCCATAAATTCTCCTCCTAATTTTATTATACTTTTTGCTGAACCATTGACAACAGTTATCAGTGTATCATTGATAGACCACAACAATTCGCATAAAATATACATGCTACTAAATTGTATTGAATTATAATAAATATTGCAAGGGTTTTCTGACAAAAAATGAATTTTTTTTAGAAATAAACCACTCGTTGTAATTATAAGATATAATTAAAATAATAATGAAATATAGTATATATGGTAAGAGTTAGAACATAAGGATGGATGATAAATGGGGAGAAAACCAGCAGCAAATAAACAAGCGGTTAATTTAACAGCCGATAATCGCTACCAAAGGATTCAGCAATTTAAATTAGAATCACGGCGCTTTCAAGATGAAAATTTACAGCGAAAACTTTCCCGGGACCATGAAATTAATAAACGTCCCCGCCATAAAGTTGTTCGCGATCCCAAAAAAACTATTGATAAAAACAATCCAATGTATAAAATCTTATTAAATGCCCAGAAAAAAAATAATGAACTAAAAAAAGCAGCTTATAAAACAGATGATCCCAACTATATTGATATTAATCATATGACGGTTGCTGATCGAGTAAAAATCATTAAATTAGCAAAACAAAAAAATAATAAAATCTATCGACAATTATTAATGGAAAAATCAACCACGGGATTATCAGAACTAGCCCGCCAACGAAAGCGAGAATTAATGGCGGCTAATATGAAAAATTGAAAAACAAAGAAAAAATAGGTTTTTAATAAAAATTAACCTATTTTATTTATGGTATTTTTCATTATTAATAATTTTAAACGAACGATAAATTTGTTCTAATAAAATTAACCGGCATAATTGGTGGGGTAAAGTAATTAATCCTAAACTAAGGCGATAATTAACTTTCGGGAGTAAATCATAGTCAAGCCCATCACTACCCCCAATAATAAATGCTAGTTTAGCATTTTGGAAATCTTTAACTTCTTGAATTAAATTTGCTAATTGTAAACTAGTCATTTGCTTGCCATTAATGTCTAATAAAACTTTGACATATTCATGATAATTACTTAGCTTATCGCTCACAAGAGCAGTTTGGGCTTTAATATTTTTAGCAACATCAAATTGACTAATTTCTTTTAATTCAATAATTTCAATTTTACTATAATGCTTAATCCGGGTTAGAAATAAATCATTACCTTCGATTAAATAATTTTTATCTAATGTGCCAACAACAATAATTTTAATATCCACCGGAAAGTGTTACTAATGATTATACTTAATTGAATTTGGATCAATTGTTCACATTAGATCAGGAATTGAATAATTAGAACTGCGGACTTTAAAGACCCCATTCGAACCAACTTTACTTGCATCTTCTGGTTTAATTGGATTGACAGGATCACCTTTATTAACAAATCCTTGGGCTAACGTAACTTTATCTGCAAACGGAATTGGCATTTTAACACGGTATTGGTGATAATCATCATCTTGATAAGCACTAGTATTTGCTAAATCATAGAAGTTATAGCCAACAAAAAATCATTGGTGACCATATGCTTTAGCATCATCTTTACTATTCGGATCACGATATGATAAATAGTTAATAACCCCCGTTACATGTTGAACTGTTGATTTAAAAGTATATATATTATTTTGATTTGTAAACTCAAAAGTAAAAGTAAGACTTGGGATTTCAACTAAAACATATCTTGTTGATTGTAATACTTTATCATTTGAAGCATCTTTTGCTTGGGTATTAAAATTATTAGCAGGAGTATTTAACCAATCAACCACTTGTTTAATTGGAGTTAATACATTTAATGAATCTTTTGTGACAATAATATCAGCGGCATTTTTGCTAACATAATTTTTATCTGTGGTTTTTTCATAATTACTTGTTTTTTGGACAATTTGTTTTGGATTTGACCCATAAATTGTAACATCTGGATTATCAGTATTCACTAAGGCAACTTGAGTATAGAAGGAATCAGCTGTCGTTGAATAATTATTAAAGAATGATTCTCATGCTGTTTTTGCATCGCCAGTTGCTGAGGAAATTAGCTTATCTTTTTGGGCTTTTAAACCACTATTAATTTGGTCTTTACTTCATTTGGCACCTTTTTGACCCCCACTATTATCGTCAGTTAAATTAAGACCATATAAGAATGGTAACGCAATGTTCGTTTGTAAACTTACTGTTCCCCCGTTTAAACTATACTGAGTATCAGCAGTTGATGAATATGGATCAAGCACTCCCTCAGTTTCACTTGCTGTTGGGTTATGATCAAATCCTTTATCACCATTATAGATAAACATTGGCAATAATTGCCCATCCCCGGCCTTACATGCTATTAAAGAAGAAGCTGATGTTGTTATTAAGGTCGCTACTGTAAAAATTGATAATAATTTACGCATTTAAAATTCTTCTCCTCCTAAGTAAATCTTTCTTTAATAATCATACTTTATTTTATTTTTAATAGCAAATAAAATAATTAAAATTAATAGATTTATCCCTAATAATTTCTGCAATTTAATTATTTTTGAAAACCAAAGTTGGCAAATGAACCATGTTTTTTAACAAACAATAAGTCCACTGATCCCGTTGGGCCATTTCGGTGCTTTGAAAGAATTAACTGGGCTTTTTCAGTTTCATTAAAGTTATTATCTTCATTTCAGTTTTCATGAGCACTATAATATTCTTCACGATATAAAAACATAATGATATCAGCATCTTGTTCGATCGCTCCCGAATCTCTTAAATCGGACATAATTGGCCGTTTATCTTCTCGTTTTTCAACTGAACGAGATAACTGTGATAAACAAACAATCGGAACTTCTAATTCCCGAGCCAGGGCTTTTAACTGGCGAGAAATGGTTGATACTTCTTGTTGACGTGAATCACCAAAATGCAAACCAGTACTTAATAATTGTAGATAATCAATTACAACTAACGAAACTTTGTTTTCACGGCATAGTTTTCGTAATTTTGATTGTAATTCAATTACTTTTAAACCTGGCGTATCATCAATAAATAATTTTGCTTTTTTTAATGCATCTCCTGCTTTGGTAATTTTTTTTCAATCTTCTTCCGTTAGCCCTTTTCCATTCCGGACTTTTGTGGAATCAACAGTTGAAATTGTTCCAATCATCCGTTGAATTAATTGTTCACTTGGCATTTCGACAGAAAAAATCGCAACGGCATCTTTTGTTTGGTGGGCACAATTAACAGCAAAATTTAACGCTAAAGCAGTTTTCCCCATCGAAGGACGGGCCGCTAAAATAACAAAATCACCCTTTTGAAAACCAGATGTCATTTTATCAAGATCTTTAAAACCACTGGGACTTCCCGTTAAAATTTCACCAGAGTTTTCTAACATTTCAATTTTTTGTAAAACTTTGTCAACTTCATCAAAAGAAGTCTTAAACAAGTTCCCTTTGCGTTCGCGTTTAACATCTAAAATTTCTTTTTCAGCTTTGCTGACCACTTCTTCAATTGGCTGGTGGGAATCAATCTCTTTGTTAATACCATCAATAACTGCTTTTAATCTGCGGGCGGTTGTATTTTTAATAATAATATCTAAATATTCATTAAGATTGGCATCAGTTGTATATGACTGGAATAAATCAGTTAAGTATTCAATTCCACCAATTTTATTTAACAAATTATCTTTTAACATTTGATTACTTAAAGTTGTAATATCAATGGCAATTTTATTAGCGAATAATTCATATAATGCTTTAAAGATTACTTTATAATTCATTGTGGTAAAATCTTCATCGGTTAAAAGCGCAAAAATTTCTTCAGCTCCCGCAATCGAGTGTGCGGCAATCGCTAAAACATTTTGCTCAGCATCCTTAATGACATTTATTTTTTGTAAATTTTCATTTGCTAATTCACTCATGGTTAGCTCTCCTTTTTGTCAACCATCACTTTTAAGGTTGCAATAATATCATGGTGTAATTTTATTTTTAAATAGTGCAAACCAATACTTGTTAAATTATGATTTTCAGTAAATTTCTTTTTATTAATTTTAATATTATATTCTTTGGCTAAGCGGTCCTCAATTTGAGTTAATGAAACCGAACCAAAAACTTTATTATCGTGGACTTTTAATTTAAAGTTTAAAGTTAAACTTTCTAACTGAGTTTTCAATTTTTGAAGCTCATTAATTTCTGCTTGTTCAACAGCTTTATTAGTAGCTAAGACTTCCTGTAATTTTTGTAAATTATGTTCAGTGGCGGGAATTGCTAGATGTTCTTTAATTAAAAAATTCTTGGCATAACCATCCGCAACATTAATAACATCATTTACTTTTCCTTTTCCTTTAACATCTTTTATTAAGATCACTTTCATTGATAATCACCTAAGTATGATTATATCGTAAAAATGCCAATAAAAAAATCAATATATAAATATATTGATCCTATTCCATTTCCAATAAATATAAACATAAGACTGCTTTTTTAAAAACTTTATCCATAACTTTTTCATAATCCTTATTTTCAACCGTAATGGCTGGGCGATATTCAGCATGGTTTAAAAAATTAAAGATTTCATATTCTAACTTTGGATTAAATTCTTTTAATTCCTCCCGCTTTTCATTTAGTAAGGGCAGGATTTTTTTCATTTGCACAATCTTTTCTTTAATGTTACCATTGTATGAAAAATATTCAGTAAAAATTTGTTCTTTATTAGGTGCTAAGTCATCACCATTTTCCTGAACATTTTTTTTGTGATGATGGCGAAAATTATTTACCTGTTTTTTGACACGGCTGTTACTGGGCGCATTATTTTGTGAGCCAAACTTATGAACATTCAAACCATTTACTGTTACTTGGTTAACTGTAATTCCAAACCATTCAATTAATTCAAAAATTCTCGTTGAATAGTTCATAAAAGCAATTGAACGATAGTTATTAATAGCAGTGATTGCTTTTTGTTCGGCTTCATCAACTGTTAAAACAACATTTAAAGTATATTCACAAAATCTTAACACATCAGAATCATCTTCAAATAATTCATCAATAATGTCATAGATCGCATCCTTACTTAAAGTTTCTGGTTTCTTTTTGGTTTTTTTATTGTGTTCCAGTTCAATATCATTTAACAAATCTAAACTATAAACTTCATTAATAGCCCCAATATCTAATAGTTTTTGGTTTTTATGTAAATCAATGTCAAAAAAACTCATTGCTTTTTCAACATTCATCCCAAATAATTTTATTGAAGCAGTATCAAGAGCTGTTTTAATATAAGGATCCCCAACCATCACAACTCAATCGGCCACAAGTTCTTTAAAATTCGTTAAAAAATAAGCATATTTCTCATTTTCATTTTTATCAAAAATTGACATAATTACTTCCCATCTATCAAAATTCTTTGACCTATCAATATCTTTTTCTATATAATTTTATCAAAAAAATTGCATTTTTACTATTAAATATGGTATTATTAATTACTATTTTTTAAATCAAAGGATAGAAGATTCAATAGCCAATTACACCAATTATATAGGCTGTTGCAAGTGAAAATAAGGCGTTAGATACTAACATTTTTCAGTTAGTTTCTTTTTTAATTACCGCCATTGTTGATAAACATGGAATATATAATAAGAAAAATAACATAAAACTAATCCCATTGGCTAAATTAAAGAACGAACTAATGGCAGTTTGACTGCCAAAGACAATAGTCATATTACTAATGGCTAGTTCTTTCGCTGGAAAGGCTAACAATAAACTAGTTGCCATTCGCCAGTCGTTTAATCCCAACGGCATAAATAAATAACTTAATCCCCGTCCAACATAGCCAATAAATGACTGATCAATCTGCTCATCGGTTAAAACACCGTGAATTCCTAAGTGACTAAATAATCATACAATAATACTTCCTAATAAAATAAATTTACCTGCCCGAATTAAAAAGGTTTTTAATTCAAGCCACATTAATTTAATAATTGTTAAAAAATCAGGAGTTCGTCATTTGGGAACTTCAATTAAAAATAAATTTGCTTTTTTGCGAAACATTGTTTTTGAAAATAATAACCCAATTAAGAGAGCTGTTAACCCACTAAAAATTTGTAAGATAAAAACAACTAGCCATGTGTTTTTAGTAAAAATCATTGATGCGACAAAGGCAAATACTGTTGCCCGGGCGGAACAAGAAATAAAGGGCGCAATAAAAATTGAAATAAATTTTTCTTTTTTATTAGTTGTACTACGCGCCATCATAATGGCAGGAACATTACATCCCATCCCAGAAATTAAATTAATGACACTCCGTCCTGATAACCCAAAGGGTGATAGTAACTGGTCAGTTAAAACTGAGACGCGGGCTAAATAACCACTTTGTTGAAATAATCCAACAAATAAAAATAAGATTAAAATATAAGGAATAAATGGTAGGACCGCAAACAGACCAGCTAAAATCCCATCACAAATGAGACCCGTTAAGAAAAGCGGAGCATTTGTGGCTAGCATTTTATCTTTAATGAGAGTTAATAGCAAATCATTAAATAAATAATCTAATTTTTCATTTAAAAAACCACCTGTGTAGGGGCCAAAGGTAATGTAGCATAAACCAACTAGGAGCAAAACAAAAATTGGAAGCCCAAAGGTACGCTTTAATAATAAATAGTCAACTTTTTCATGCCAATTTTTAATCTTATTTTTGGTTACTGCTAAAACAGAATTTTCTAACACAAAAATTTCTTGGTATAACTTTTTAATAAAATCAAAACGGACTTGGTAAATAACTTCCTGGTTGGCATTATTATTTTCAGCAGTTAATGCTAAAATTTCCTCGTAATTTTCCTGGTTATTTTTTAAATAATCAATGGCAATTTGGTTATTTTCTAATAGTTGAATTGCTAAAAACCGCTTTGACATTCCGCTAATTGTTAATTTTTCGGTAATTTGAGTAATTTTACTTTCAATATCATTACCATAATTTAATTTAAACGCATTCAAAGGACATGCTAATTCTTTTTGAACATTGTTTAATCCCTTATTAGTTTTCGCTACCGTTAACACAACTGGGCAAGTTAACATTTTTGCTAACTTATTGTTTAAAATTCGTTGGTTTTTTAACTCATCAACCATATTAATTGATAAAACTAATGGTTTTTGGGTTTCTAATAATTGAATGGTTAAATGCATATCACGTAAAAACGAATTAGCTCCTAAAACATTTAAAATACCACTAAAATCTGTTTTAAAAATAGTATTTAAAACAACATTATCATCATCACCACGGGCATTTAAATTATAAATTCCTGGTAAATCCATTAACTTCAAATCAGTTGTCTGTTTAATTTTACCAACCATTGGGGCGACTGTTGTTCGGTCAAAGTTTCCAATAATTGTAGTTTTATTTGTTAAATGATTAAAGAAAGTTGATTTACCAATATTAGGTGATCCCACTAATAAAAAGTAATTATTTTTATCTTTTTTCTTAGGGGATTTCACAGCTGAATTATGACACGACATATCTAACCTCAATATACTTCGCCTGGTCAATGTTAATTGCGTATTCAACATTATTGACTCTAATATGTAAAATTTTATTTTGATACTTAATAACTTCAATTTCTTGGTGCGGATAAATCCCAATTTGATGAATTTTATGTAAAAATTCATTTTCAATTAACGGATTAATTCTAACTACTGTTACCTTTTTCCCGCAATATTCTTTTCCTAACATATTTCCAACCTTCTTTTTGTCATTATTAATTATATCTTATTTTAAAATAAAAAAAGTAAATATTCCTATTTACCAACATTTTTTTATTTTAACATAACATATAAATGGTGGACCCGAACGGGATCGAACCGTCGACCCCCTGCGTGCAAGGCAGGTGCTCTCCCAGCTGAGCTACGGGCCCATTAAAAAAATGGTCGGGCTAAATGGACTTGAACCATCGACCTCAC
Organism: Spiroplasma sp. DGKH1; assembly: GCF_040940205.1. Classification (NCBI taxonomy): domain Bacteria; kingdom Bacillati; phylum Mycoplasmatota; class Mollicutes; order Entomoplasmatales; family Spiroplasmataceae; genus Spiroplasma; species Spiroplasma sp. DGKH1. Next base: position 320,386 of record NZ_JASTWG010000001.1, read on the forward strand.
CCTTATCAGGGGTGCACTCTAACCAGCTGAGCTATAGCCCGAAAACCTTACTTATTATAACATTATCTTAATTAAAAAAACAAGTTAATTTCATTAAAAATGATAATTTTCTGCACTTTTTTAAAGAAAAAGGCTCCATCTTTATTATGATGGAACCTTTATTCAACAATTTGACTTAAGTCTTCAATATCAAAGTTATTTTCAGTTTTTCCTTTTTTTGCATTCTTTTTCGCTAACTTAGTTTGGAGTTTTTGTTGACGTTCTTCTTCTTTTTTTAACCGTTTTAATTCTTTTTTTGATAATCCTGCAGTTAATAAATCATTATCTAAGAAATTAATATAATCATTTGTGTAATCATCATTTAAGTAATCCTGGTTCTGATCTTCATTGCCATAATTTAAGTTATTTAAACTACCTTGTTGTTGAGCATTTTCATTTTCAACATAGCTATGATTTTCAACCTGCTCTGATGCTGAATTGGACACCACAGATGGTTGCGCACTTACTGTTTCTCCTCCGGATGCTGCACTTTCACTTTCTACTGGTGAGTTATTACTATCCTCATTAAGATTTTCATTTGTTAACTCCGAAGATTCTGGTTGCGAATAATTTGTAGAATTTTGGCCATTATTTTCCGAACTATTATTAACCTCGTACCCACGATAACCTTCATCATTAGAATGTGGTTGTGCTGAGGCATTCATAGCGGTCATATCCATATTTCCTAGCCCTTCACTATAACCCGGAGGCGCATACATTTCATTATTGTATGGATTAAAATTATTTTCATCAACATAGACTGGTGGATTAACAAATTCTTCTGTTATATATGGTTGTTGATAATTTTGCTCTTGGTGTTGTTGCAAATTTGATGGTTGCGATTGCGCCATCGTGGGCTGATAATTTGGTCCACTCGCTGAATTATTGTTATTATTATAACCCATTGCATTATTATTCATATTTCCATAAGCCACTGAACCATTATTTGATGGTGAATGATATCCTCTGGCAGGTTGTCCATGATATTGATGGTGATGGTGATCACCATGGTCATGACCATGACAGCGATGTTCACAAAAACTACCACAAGAACCATTACCTGGATACATCCCTGGAAATCCCATTGGATAAAATGGATACATCATTGGTGGTTGCTGAGCTGGCTGTTGAATAAAGAATACTTGTGGTGAAGAAGTTGGGGCCACTGGTGGCTGATACATTGGATAAGTTGGTGGCATTACTGGTTGGGCCACTGGTGGTTGTTGAAAAGGAACATAACCTGGATTTTGTGGTGTCTCTAAACTAGACATAAAAACTTCAGCATCCCGACGTGATCGAAATAATGCGACCTCATCATTTGCTGCTGATTTAACTAAAAATCCTTCTTCATTCGGAACAATATAAAAATTTGAATTTATACTCATAATATTTAGCACCCCATCACATTTTGATAAAAATGACCATAATTTCTATTTGTATATATTATATCATAATTCCCTATCTTTTAATAAGTAATCTTTACTAAACATAAACCATAGGGTTTGGCACAAAAACTTGTTTTTTTACTCCCTGGAAGGTTGGCTAACTGTGTTTTAATTTCCGCTAAACTAATTTTGCCTTCCGAGCACGCTAAAATATTTTGGACCATCATCCGAATTTGGTAACGAATAAATGCTTTGGCCTGAACATGAATTAAAATTTTATGTTGATCATTTCGTTCCACCCAAATTTTATTAATTGTTCGGATCGTATTAATATTTTCTCCTTTTTTAACCCCTGAAAAATTAAAAAAATCATGGGTTCCTACAAAAACTTGGGCAATTTGATTTAATTTATCAACATCTAAGGGTTTTGGATATTTTAATTCATAACGGCAATTAAAAATATCAACCACCCCATCATTGATTGTATAAACATATTCTTTCTCGAAAACATTGCGCACCCCAAAATTTTCATCTCGGATTTCATAATCTTTAATATTAATATCTAATGGTAACGAAGCACTAACAGTTTTGATAAAAAATCCGACATCTTTAGGAATGAACGGCAGTTTGACTAAAACCTTTTGATCGCAAGCATGAACTTGTTGATCGGTTTTACTTGCTCCTAGCATCCATAATTGTTGGTGGGAAACACGAAAAAATGCTTTTTCTAATTCGCCTTGAATTGTCGTAGCATTTTTTTGTTTTACTCAGCCATGATAATCATAACCATCATATTGTAAAGTTAATAGTAAATACATTATTATCATCCCATTACAAAATCATCAATGTGGGGAATCCGAAGCGGAATAAATCCGGTTTTAATTTTGCCAAAAACTCAGCCGGTACCTTCTCAATGTCAAACATTATAGAATGTTTCACTTGTCCCCATCGTAGCTCATTGGGCAATAACAACACTAGCAATTCCAGCGACAAAAACAAAGATAATAATATCTATAAAATTAATATGGTAATGGCGGTAGCGAGTCCGTTTGGCATGGGGATCATAACCACGCGCATCCATTGCATAAGCTAAATCCTCCGCCTTTTGAAAAGCTGACACTAATAATGGAATAATTAAAGATGTTGTTGATTTAATTTTATCTTTAAAATGGCCATTCTTAAAATCAACTCCCCGTGAAGCTTGGGCTTTCATAATTCGGCCCGCTTCTTCAATTAACGTTGGAATCATTCTTAGGGCAATTGAAATAATGGTTGATAAAATATGAACTGGAAACTTAACTAATTTTAATGGACTTAGTAAGTCTTCTAAAGCTAATGTTAAGTCTAATGGTTGGGTTGTGGCAGTTAAGATTGTTGTAATCATAATCATCAAGTAAATCCGGCAAGCCATATATAAAGCATTAAAAACCGCTTTTTCAGAAAAACAAAATCATCCTTTTCCCCCAGGAGCCGATGGCCCTAAGGCTTCTGCTTTTCCACCTCAGTGTCAGCCAATATAACCATTCGTAATTAAAAAACAGTTAATAATTAGTAACACGGTAAACATAAATAAAATTGGTTTTAATAAAGAAAAGAGCATTCGTGCTCGTAAATGAGCCATAAAGAAAATTGTTAACACTGTACATCCTAATAACACATAGCCCGTAAAACCAGTTGAAAAAAAGATTGAGGCCATCAATGCAATTAACATGAATAATTTAACACGAGGATCCATCCGATGAATCGGAGAATTATAAGCAATATAACGCCCAAATGATAATCTCATTGTTTACACAACCTTTCTTATTTCTTTTTCATTTTAACAATTTCTGCAGCTAATTGTGCCATGTTACGGATATCTTGGTTAGTTAAATCTAACCCTTTTTCTTGGAGTTTATAAATTAAATTATAAATTTTTGGTGGTTCAATTAATAATTCTTCTAATAATTCTTTATTGCGAAAAATATCAAAGGGAGTTCCAACTTTTAAAACTTTTCCTTCTTTCATCGCAATAACTTCATCAGCAATTTGAAGGACATGGTCCATATTGTGGGTCACAAGAATGATCCGTTTTTGTTGCTCTTTATTAATACGATTGAAAAGATCAATAAAATCTTCTTCTCCTTCCGGATCTAACCCAGCGGTCGGTTCATCTAAGATTAAGGTATTTCCTTCCATTGCTAAAATCCCAGCAATCGCAACTCTTCGTTTTTGCCCTCCGGATAAATCAAAGGGTGAACGTTCAAGATAACTTAAAGGTAAGCCTACCATTTCCAAATATTTTTTCGCATTTTCCCGGGCGACTTCTTTTTTTTCACCCAAATGAACTGGTCCAAACATAATATCTTTTTCAATTGTTTCTTCAAATAATTGATACTCTGGAAATTGGAAAACTAAACCAATGGTTTTCCGCAATTGTTTAATATTTTTAATTTTCTTTTGCTTAGCTTTAATAATAAAACCATTCGCATTAATTTCACCTGTGGTTGGAATTAATAAGCCGTTAATATGTTGAATTAAAGTTGATTTTCCACTTCCGGTGGAACCAATGATTGCAATAATTTTTCCCGGTGAAAGTGTTAAATTAATATTTTCTAGCGATTTAAATTCATACGGAGTTTTCGGCGCATAAACATGCGAAACATTGGTAAAAATAATGTCGCTACTTTCTAAATTTTTAACTTCATCATTTTTTTTATTTTTTATTTTTGACATATTTCATCCACCAACTCCTCTAAACTTAAGGTATTCTTAACACTTAACCCCGCGGCCTTTAAAGAATCAATCATCTTGGAAACAAACGGCACATCTAAATGAATTGAGCGTAAAAAATCTTCATCATATAAAATTTCTTCTGGTTTCCCAATCTTAACCATTTTTCCCTTATTCATTACAATAACCTTATCCGCGTTTAAAATTTCATCCATATCATGGGTAATTGAAATAATCGTTTTTTCACGAGTATTTTTTAAATCAACCATAATTTGTTTAACTTCTTTTTTCCCTTTGGGATCCAACATACTAGTTGCCTCATCAAAAATTAATATTTCGGGTTGTAAAGCTAACGCTGAGGCAATTGCCACCCGTTGTTTTTGACCCCCGGACAACATTAAGGGTTCATGGTTTAGAAAGTCTAGCATCCCAACTTGTTTTGCCACACGTTCAATAATTGGTTGCATTTCTGGTTGGGGAATCCGACGATTTTCTAAACCAAAAGCAATATCATCCCGAACAGTTGAACCAATAAACTGATTATCGGGATTTTGAAAAACAATTCCTAAAAATTTTCGAATCCCATTCATTTTTGAATTAGTCATCATATTTCCAAAAATTTCAACACTACCATTTTGGGGACGTAAAACACCAATAATAATTTTACTAATTGTTGATTTTCCACTCCCATTATGACCAATAATAGTTACATATTCACCATGGTTGATTTCAAAACTAACCCCATCAACAGCGTTAGGGTGATTTTCTCGATAACGAAATTCAATGTCTGTTAATTTCAATGAAACATTATTTAATTTTTCCAGTGTTATATCTACATTTTTTTTCTTTCTTGCCATTTTACTGATCACCTTAATATTTATTTTCTCCCCAAAATTTATAAATTAATTATATAGCAATATTTGCTAATATCTAAAAATTAACTAAATAAATTATTTATTACAAACATATTATATATATAAATTATAAATAAAGGAATTTATTTTAAGATTTTTTTTAAAATAAAATAAACTATCAGATAATATTCAAAAATTACCTTAATAGTTTATTCTAAAATTTATAAACACTATTTTTTGTATAAAGATAAAAGTTATCTGGGGAAACCTTCGCAAATTGGACTTGGTGGTTTAAAAACTCTTCATTAAAATAAGCTATTGGTTGTTGTCAATCGTTTTTTGAAGAATATAACGGAGTCAACCCCTGCTTTTGCTTACCAAAGACATACAAATCACCATTAGTATCTTCAAAAAAATTATTAGTTAAATCTTCTAATACTACTTCAAAATCAACTCATAAATTACCAGGGCTTATACCATCACCAGGTTTAATTAATTCAATGTTATATTTTTTTAAGGTTGCATCATAATTACGGACTAAAACATATTTAATTTTATCGCTAGTTGCATTATCAATAATAATATTTAAAATATCAGCATAATCCGGGGTGAATTTAAAATCATGTTCAACTTTATTGTCCCTTATTATTAAACCATCCACAAGATTACTAAAAGCACTTTTTACTACTTTGAATTCCATTCCATTTTTATAAAAAATTTTAGCAAATTTAAAATCATCTATAATTCGATTGCGTCCTATCATAGCATCATGTTCAATATCAAGATCAAGTTTAATTGGAAAAGAAACATAGGTAGTTTGATAATAAACATCAATTCTGTTCGCCAAGGGATTATAATAAATATCATTAATTATTTCCGGTAATATTGTAAAAGAGTTAATTTTTTTGCCAACATGGAAAGTATCGTCCCGCTCATCAAAAAATAACTGATATAAAAACCCATCCGTTGTTAAAATAAGAAAGAAAATTTTTTGATATCGAAGGGTAGTTGGATCAGTAAACGGAATCATTAAAACTTTTTTAATTGTTTTTGTGAGCGCCGTTCCGGAAATATCAAAAATACTACTAATCACTTTTTTATTTTCTCCAATAAAAAATATATTATTATCTTTTGTAAAACCATAAAGTACTTGGCTGCCATTAATTTCATCAGCATCCATTTGCCTTACTTGTGAAGATAAAGCTAAAACTTGTTCTCAATCATTATTCGCATCATAAATAATATCATCCGAAGTTAAAACATACTGGTGATTATTAATTTGATTAACATTTACAATTGCTTTATCAAATGTTTTAATTTTTTGACCAGAATTATGGACTGTCAAATTAATAGTGGCTTTTCCTTTTCATAATAGACCCGGTTGGGCAGGAACTGTAATATCAATTGCAATATTATTTGTTTCTCACGGTGTTAGCACATCAGTTGTTTGTAAAGTTGTTAATGGGTGGTCAATTAAACTTATTAAATTAGGATCTAATAAACTATTGTCATAGTGAATAACTTGTTTGATAGCTGAGCGCAAACTTTTTTCTGAGGTATCATCAATATTAATATAATAATTTTGATAATCCCCGGTTAAATCTTTTGATAAATTCCCTAAATCACGGGGATTAATAAATGGAACAACGGGTTTATTTTCACCAGACCCAGTTGAATTAGTAAATAACTTTATTCCTTGTCATGCTCCTAATGATATCCCAACAATTAATAAAAATACCATTCCCAAAATTAATGGTGTTTTAAATTTTTTCTTAGTTTTTACTACTGTTTTAATTAAATTAGGTTGAATTTGTAACGCTGAATTAAATTTTGCCGACGGAATATTGGTCTTAGCAAGATTCATTTGGACATTATGATTGGGATGATTTAAGTTGTTAACTTTTTGTAAGACCTGCGGATTAAATTTAACATTATGATGTTGATTTTTTTCTTTACTTTCAGAATAAATTAAATAGTATTGCTTAAAATGACAATTAATGATTGCAATATTAATTGCGGATGGTTGTTGTTGGCAAAATTTTATCGCTGCAGTAATTGGCAATAAAAATAACTCTTCGTTCCATAAATTAGGAAATACTCTTGTTCGCAAAAAGACTTTAATATTTTCAATATTATTTTGACAATATTTACAAACTAAAGCATTCTCAGTAGTTACTAGACTATTGGTTGTAACTTCCTTGCGCATCAAAATACCTCCTCTGTTTCATAGTTAGTCATATAATTTTAACATATTTTTAAAAAAGGTTAAATATTTTTAAATTAAAACTAATAATCACAAAAAATAATTATTCACAAAAAAATCCTTAATTAAATTAAGGATTTTTTACCATTCATTATCATCTAAATCAAGATTTTGAATATAAACTTCGCGTGGCTTCGCACCATTTTGGGGACCAATTACCCCGTTATCTTCTAATAAATCAATTAGTCGGCTTGCCCGGTTATACCCAATTGAAAATTTTCGTTGAATTAGGGATGTTGATGCTTTTTGATTCAGAATCACAAACCGCTTAATTTCATGGTATAAAGGATCTAAATCATTTTGCTCACCTGGTTCTTTACCACCCGGTTGATCAATATTTAAAAACTCCTCTTCATATTCTGGTTCTTGTTGACTGCGACAATACTGAACTAACCTTTCAATTTCTTCATCAGAAATATAAGCTCCTTGGGCACGAGTTGGAATATTTTGCCCGGCTGGAGCATATAACATATCCCCATACCCAATTAATTTTTCAGCTCCGGTTTGGTCTAAAATAGTTCGTGAATCAATTGAGGAAGCGACCGCAAACGCAATGCGTGACGGAATATTGGTTTTAATAACTCCGGTAATAACATCGGTTGATGGCCGTTGAGTGGCAATAATCATGTGAATTCCCGCTGCCCGAGCTAACTGGGTAATTCGCATAATAGAATCTTCAATATCTTTCCCCGCTGTCATCATTAAATCCGCAAGTTCGTCAATAACCACAACAATATATGGTAATTTATCTTCGGCTTTAACTTTTGCATTATAAGTTTCAATATTACGGACACCTTTTTCTGATAAGATACTATATCGGCGTTCCATTTCACCAATAACTTTTTTTAGCGCTCCATTTGCTAATTTTGTATCCGAAATTACCGGCGCTAGTAAATGCGGTAAATTATTATAAACTGCTAATTCAACCTGTTTTGGATCAATTAATAATAACTTCACCTCATGGGGTTTTGTTCGTAATAGTAAGGAAGATAAAATTGTGTTAATTGAGACTGACTTTCCGCTTCCTGTTGAACCGGCAACTAATAAATGGGGCATCTTATCTAATTCAATGAAAATAATTTCCCCATTAACACTCCGTCCAATCGCAACTAATAATTTATTATTTTGTTTTTCTAATGGGGTTTTTTCCATAATTTCCCGTAACGTTACCTTATTACTAATTTGGTTGGCAATTTCAATTCCCACCGCCGATTTGCCCTGAATTGGAGCTTCAATCCGGACATTTTGGGTTGCTAAAGCATATTTTAAGTCATTTTCTAAACTTGTAATTTTATTAACCTTGACCCCCGGTTGCATATGAATTTCAAACTTAGTAATTGTTGGTCCAATGTTAATTCCCTGGACACTGGCTGCAACATTAAACTGTTGAAAAACTTCATTAATTTTTAACGCTTTATTTTGAGCTGCTTGTTTATTAATTTCATTATTTTGATGATTAACTACTTTTTCATTTAATAAACTTAATTTTGGCAATTCATAACTTTCATTAATGGCTAATTTTTTAGGATTAGTTGGTGCTTTTTTATTAATTTCAACATTTCGGGGTGGTGAGATTGGTTGTTGGGGTTCAGAATAATTCGGATTATGACGATTTAACTGTCGATTAATTGCTTTATTATGTGCTTCTAAAATTTGATCAGTTTGTGAAACATAACTTGTTGGCGGTTGTTTTGGCTCAGGAGTTAACTCTGGTAAATCATCATAAAATCCTGGTTCATTCTTAACCGGAGTGTTAGCGGGCGGAATGTTAAATTCTTGGGTTTGATCATTTTCATCATAAATTGAAGTTTGCCGCAACTCACTGGTCTTCATTGTTGAGGTATTAGATAATTTTCCAAACGGTGTAATTGCTGATTCCGAATTTAATTTTTCTCGCGCTTTTGATAAATCTACATTATTACCATATGCTGAAGAATAAAACGGCGCCTCATTTAATTTATTATTATCTTCTCGCCGATGGCGGGGGCGAAGATATTCATGTTCACTGGGAATATAAACAGGTTTCCGCGGTGGTTGCAGACGACTTGGTGGCTCATTAAAATTAACATAATTTTGCTTTTTATTTTTATTATTGCGAGTTTGGTGATAATCATCAGCAATTAAATCTTCAATCAACCGTTGGTCATGCGCGGCAGTAAAAGATGGCATTTGAATCGTAATATCCGAAGATTCGGTTGTGTGCATAACCTGGCGGGGTGAAAAAATTTCATCATCAGGAATATTAATTGATTGGTAAATACTAGTTTGTAAGACTTTTTTATTAGCTTTACGATTTTTATTGGCTGTTAATTTAACAACCCGTATTCCGTGGCTATTTTGGCGATTTTTTGAACGAAACATTCCAAATGGTGAACCGGTAAAGACCCAGCTAAACCATAAGATAGTAAAACTTAAGGCTAATGCTAAGGAACCAAAAATTGTTAAATAAGAAAAAATTGCCGCAATAAAGTTTCCAATAATTCCCCCACCTGCATATAATGTAATTCAATCACCATTAAAACCCACAAAAGTAATGGGATTACGAGGATGAGGATTAAAAATGGATGCTTTTTGTCAGTGGTTAATATAATTACTCATAATCTTAACAAAATTATCTTGGTCAAAATATTTAATTTCATGCTGTGCAAATTGCACAATTAATAACACATTGCTTACCATTCAACAGGCTAAAATTGCAAAAACCAGGATCATATAACGAACCCGTTTTTTTAACTTTATTTTAACCCCAATAAAAATAGTAATTCCTAATATTAAGCACAATAAATAAACAATGTATTTAAACCATCCAAAGGGAAAAGTAAAAATAACATCATCAATAAACTGTCCAATTAAAGTAATTCGACCAACTGCAATAATTGTAAAGAAAATTAACAATAATGATCCAATAATTCACCCGATTGAATCATTGCGGCGTTGTTTTTTCTCAATTTTAATGATGGCAGTCGTCTCATTTTGATCATTTAATGGATGATCATCATAAGAATTTCGTCTCATATTAAATTGCCCCCTTGAAATATTAATTAATAATAGATATGACCATACCAAAAAAATTATTATATTAATATTTATACTATAAATATATCATAAACTAAAAAGATATCCTAAATTTTAGATTTCATTTACAATTGCTAAAATAATTGGGGTTTTTCCGGTTTCCAATTTAACAAAAGATAACACGGTACTACGAATTTCATTTTTAACTTCGTTAACATCATACATTTCTCCCGCAATTGCTTTTTTATGGTGTTTTTCAATAATATCGGTAATTACTTTTTGCATTTTTTTAAAAATATCATTATTTTCTTGAATATAAATTACTCCTCGCATTTGGGTATCAATCAAGGAAGTAATGGCTTTTGTTTTGGCATCAATTGAAACACCAATAATAACAACTCCATCTGTTGCTAATTGTTTTCGTTCATTTAACACTACCGCACCAATATCACCAACACCAATGCCATCAACATATAAGTCCGAAGTTTTAACTTTTCCGATAACTTTATCAAATTCACCATTTGTAAAGTTCACACTTTCCCCATTATCACATAAGAAAATGTTTTCAACGGGGACCCCTGCTTCGTTAGCAGCTTGTTTTGCTTTAACAAAGTCTTTATATAACCCTTTAACAGGAATAAAGTATTGTGGTTTTAAAATTGAAGTCATTAATTTAATGTCTTCGTAACTAGCGGTCATTGTTCAGATTTTGCGATCTGATAAGGCAATTGTTTTAGCCACTGTCCGAGCTAACTCATCTAACACATTAGCATGGTTTAGTTCACTCCCCGGATTTGGTGGCGTTGCTAAGATAATGGTATCGGTTTCTTTGATATCTAAAATATCATCATTCCCACTAGCAATTTTAATTAACCGGCTATATAAACGTTCACCACTTCCTGTTACTATAATTAATGATTTTTCATCATCAACAACATCATGTAAAGTTTTCAGATTAATTCCTTCTAAGTTCATTTGGTTATTGGCATTAATTACTTTTAAAGCCTCTAATAAAGTTTGACCATAAATTCCAACATTAATATTATTTTCGCGCACTAAATCAAATAATTCATTTATTTTATGTAAGTCCTGGTCAAAACAAGCTAAAATTAAACGCCCCTGTGCTTCTTTAACTGCTCTTTCAATATAACTTTTAATTTTATGGTTTGGCGCAGTATAGTCCATTCGGGAAGCTGATGAAGCTTCTGATAAAAATAATAATACTTTATTATGGGTTGCAATGTCAGTTAAATGTTGCATATCCATTGCAAAATCAGGGTCAGCTTTTGCATCAAACATATAATCTCCTGGGTAAATAATTACCCCATCTGGCGTATGCAAAGCATAACCATAACTATTTGGCATGTTTGTTGTCGTTGCAAAAACTTCTACTTTGCAAGGTCCCAATTCAATAACATCGCGGGGGTTAACAACTTTAAATAGTTCTTCTTTTCCCCGTACTTTAAAACGTTGTAAATGAAAATTTAAAATATGAGCAGTTAGTTTACTTCCGTACACAGGAATTGCAACTTCTTTTAAAATATAAGTCACTGCTTCTGAACATTCATCCGAAGGTTTTGTAATAAAAATCCCTTTAATCCGATTGCGATTTTCTTTTAAATAATCAAAATTAGAAATCACCACATCGATTCCTAAAATTCCCCGTTCCGGGTTTTTTGTTCCCGCATCAAAAACAAAAATATCTTGATCAACTTCCACGCAGTATAAATTCTTCCCACGCTCATCTAGCCCTCCAAGGGCAAAAAAACTAATTTTTGACATAAATCGTCTTCCTTTCTGAAGTTTTTTAATTAACATTCTAAATTAAAAAATTGTCTACTATTAATTGTGATAAGAAACCATATAACTATAATCTTAAACATTATACAATAACAAATAAAATTTTGAAAATATATTTAACTTAATTTTATATTTTTAAAAAATGCGATAAAATAAAACATAGAACAGGGGTGTTACGATGAAAGCGATCTTCCCAGGTAGTTTTGATCCAATTCATGAGGGACATATTAATATTATTAAGAAGGCAAGTTTATTATTTGAAAAGTTATATGTTATTGTTTCGATCAATTTAGAAAAAAAAGAACAAGGTGACATTTTTGAGCGAACTAAAATTGTGAAGGCTATTTGTGCTGATATTAATCCAATGATTGAGGTTTTAACAAATGATAATCGTCTAACAAGTGAGTTAGCAAAAGAATTAGGAGCAAATTATATTATTCGGGGACTGCGCAATAATAATGATTTGAAATACGAAATGGAATTAGCATTTGCAAATAAAAAGTTAAATAATAATCTCGAAACAATTTTTTTTATTGCTGATTATGGATTAACTGAAATTTCTTCAACCTTATTAAAACAAATTAACCAATTAAAAAAGTAGTTTTGAATGAATATCTAAAATAAAATAGACACGTAAAAAATAAGTTTATGTGTAATAATTTTATTGAAAGGTATTCTTTTTATTTATGGGAACAAAATGATTTACAAAAGATGAAAAACTTCATATTTTAAAATATTATGAAAATAATGGTTGGGCCAAAACTATTAAAAAATTTAACATTTCTGAACCAACTTTAGCTAGATGAAATAAAGAAATAAAACTCAAAGGTGAGTTGGGTTTGATTCCAGGAAATGGGGCACAATCAAAAGGTATTCGTAGACCAGGACGATCTAAAAATATTAATTTTGAATCGATGACAAAAATAGAATTAATAAAGTATATTGAAATGTTAGAAGATATAAAAAAGTATTTGACCAAATCGAAAAAGATGAAATTCCAAGCGATTTTGTCATTGAAGAAAAAATACAAAATTAAATACTTATGTAAAATTCTAAATGTTTCAAGAGCAGGATATTATAAATGAA